>CAZKRE010000281.1:0-3437 GCA_964555075.1 uncultured Phycisphaeraceae bacterium | reverse complement strand
ACGCGTGGCCGGTCGCGGGGGGCGCCGTTACCATCGGCGTCGCGGGCGACGTCCGCGGCCGCCGCCCGCCTGTCCGACCGAACGTCCCGCCCCCCCCGAAGCCACCGCCCCGCATGAAACTCGGCCTGCTGATCTCCGCCGGCATCGTCCTCGTCTTCGGCCTCGTGCTGTTCACCGCCACGCGCACCGGGGACCCGGACCCGGCCACCGGGGTGACGGCGGACGAGAACCTCGTCGCCGCGACCCTCCCGGACGACCTGCCCCGCCCGGGCGAAGCGCCGACCGCAAGCGCGCCCTACGGCCCGATCTACGACCGCGTCTTCACCCTCTACCAGCAGCGCCGCGCCGCCTTCGAGGGCGACTCGCCCGCGCAGGCCGACGCCGACGAACTCGTCGCGCTCCTGATCCGCGCCGCGGACGCGGGCGGCGCGTCGCCGGGCTTCCTGGACAAGCACCTCCCGGTGCGGATCGGCGCCGCGCCCGGGTTCGGCGACGCGCTCGAGGGTGCCGCCGACCTCACCCTCGCCGAGGCGCAGCGGCGGTGGGAGGCGGGCGACCGCGACGCCGCGACCCGGGCGGCCCTCGCGGTGTGGACGCTCGGCGAGCGGGCGTTCCGCGAGAACGTCCGGCTGTATCCGCGGATGCAGGGCGTGCGGATGATCACGCGGGCCGGCATGCTCATCTACGGCTGGGACCCGTCGCCCGTCGACGAGAGCACCCTCGCCGCGTGGGGCGCGGCGGTCGGGGCGATCGACACGAACTGGACGCCCAAATTGCGGGTCGTGCGGGGGGTGAAGCCGCCCATCGGCGACCTGCTGGTGATCGCCCGACACGACGCGGACCCGACGTTCCGCATCGAGGGGATGCTGCAACTGGGCGTCGTCCAGCACGCGCCCCGGGGCGAGGCGAACCGCCGCGCGATCCGCGAGGCGATCGAGGCGGGGCGGGAGGACCCTCACCCGCTCGTCGCCGAGGCCGCCGAGGAGGCCGCCGCGTTCACCGTCGAGCAGATGCGGCGGGTGAAGTAGGCGTCGCGTAGGATTCGGGTCATGCAGTTGATCCTGCTCGCGCTCGCCGTGGCGGTCTTCATCCACGACGGGCTGTATCCGCCGGGGGGGGAGGCCGACGCGCTGCTCCCGGGCCCGTGGCTCGTGGTCGCCGTGCTGGTGCCGAAGGTGCTGCTGGCTGCGCTCTACGCCGTCACCTGCCGCGCCGTCTACCGCCGGCTCGACACCGGCGCCGCCCGATCGCTCCTGCGCCGGCTCGACCGCTTCACGGGGTTCTACCAGTACGCCGTCCTCGGCCTCTTCGCGACCGACCTCTACCTCGGCGCCCTCCGCGCCGTCCGCGGCCTCGTGACCGACACCGTGCTCCTCGACGAGCTGGCCATCCTCCTCCCCACGCTGGCCCTGCTGCTCGCCGCCTGGTGGGCCTATTACCCCATCGACTACCGGCTCCGCTACTCCGCCCTCATGGCCCAGGCCGACGCCGGCCTCCCCGTCTACCCGATCTGGACGCGGACGCAGTACGTCCTCGCCCAGGTCCGCCACCAGCTCGTGCTCATCCTCGCCCCGCTCCTGCTGATCATGGGCTGGGCCGAGGCCGTCCACCTCTATGCGCCCTCCCACTGGGCGCCCGTCGGCGACCCCCGCCCGCTCCTCAGTATGCTCGGCGCCGTCGGCACCTTCCTCTTCGCCCCCGTCATGCTCCGCCACCTCTGGGACACCTCCCCCCTCGCCCCCGGCGAGCTCCGCGACCGCATGCTCGCCCTCTGCGACCGCCACCGCGTCCGCGTCCGCGAGGTGCTCCTCTGGCACACCTACGGCGGGGTCATCAACGCCGCCGTCATGGGCCTCTTTGCCCCCGTCCGCTACATCCTCCTCTCCGATGCCCTCCTCGACATGCTCCGCAAGGAGGAGGTCGAGGCGGTGATGGCCCACGAACTCGCCCACGTCCGCAGGCGGCACATGGTCTGGCTCCTCGCCGCGGCGATCGCCCTCATCGGCCTCCTCGAGGTCGCCGCCAACCTCGTCCTGCACTGGGTCTTCGCGGGCGGCGACCCGGTGGGCCCAATCCTCGTCGGCGGGTGGGACCTGTCGTGGCTCGCCTCGCCCGAGGCGACCATGGGCATCCTCATGCTCGGCTCGGCCGCCGCGTGGATCGCCGGCTTCGGCTGGGTCTCCCGCCGGATCGAGCGGCAGGCGGACGCCTTCGCCGTCGCCCACCTCGCCGCCGAGCGGTCGGCCGACCCCGTGCCCGTCGTCGACCACCGGGACGCCCTCGCGATGATCGCCGCCCTCGGGGAGGTCGCCCGGCTGAACCACATCTCCCCCCGCCGCCGCAGCTGGCGACACGGCGCCATCGCCTGGCGGCAGGCCTACCTCCACGCCCTCGTCGGCCGCCGCGTCGACGACCTGCCCATCGACCGCGTCATGGCCCGCGTCAAGCTCGCGATCCTGATCGGCGCCGCCCTCGCCGCCGCCGGCTACCTCACCGTCCCCCTCGACGGCAGCGCCCTGCTCCTCTCCCCCTGAACGGACGCCCCATCCGTGCCCTCGCTCACGCTTCGGGCTCGGAAACGGCACCATCTTCCCCCTACAATCCCCCCCTATGCGCTTCACCAAGATGCACGGCCTCGGCAACGACTACGTCTACGTCAACGGGTTCTCCGAAACCGTCGACGACCCCGCCTCCCTCGCGCCCCTCGTCGCCGACCGCAACTTCGGCATCGGCGGCGACGGCCTCATCCTCGTCCTCCCCCCGACCCCCGGAACGGATGCGCATGTCCGCATGCGGATGTTCAACGCCGACGGCTCCGAGAGCGAGATGTGCGGCAACGGCGTCCGCTGCGTCTGCAAGCTCGCCCACGACCACGGAATCACCACCGCCAACCCGATGCGCATCGAGACCGGCCGCGGCGTCCTCACCCTCGATTACACCCTCGATGGCGACGGGAAGGTGGACCGCGTCACCGTCGACATGGGCGAGCCGATCCTCGCCGCGGGCGACGTCCCGGTCGAGCTCCCGGGCGTCGAGCCCCACCAGCGGGTGATCAACCACCCGCTCCACGACATCGTCCAGTGGCCCGGCGACCTCGCCGCCGACTGGATCGACCGCTGCGGCTTCGACGCGAAGATGACCTGCGTCTCCATGGGCAACCCCCACGCCGTCATCTACTGCCAGCACACGAAGGAGGTGAACCTCGAAGTCGTCGGCCCGACGCTGGAGCACCACCCGATGTTCCCCCGCCGGGCCAACATCCACTTCGTCGAGGTCCACTCGATGAGCGAGGTGACCGTCCGCCACTGGGAGCGCGGCAGCGGCCCGACCCTCGCCTGCGGCACCGGCGCCTGCGCCGTCGCCGTCGCCGGCGTCCTCACCGGCAAGACGAACCGCAAGATCACCGCCCACCTCCCGGGGGGCGACCTCGAACTCGA
>CAZKRE010000280.1:0-3448 GCA_964555075.1 uncultured Phycisphaeraceae bacterium | reverse complement strand
GGAACGTATATCAATTGGCCGCGTGCCACATCGGGTTACGTCGGCTTCAAGCACGACACCAACTTGTGGGCCTCCACCCCAATCGCCACCGGCGTGTTCGAGTGCCCCACCGCGGCCATGACGTCCCCTCGTCCGCGAACGTGGTACGCCATGCCCCGCGCCCTCTCGACGAGCTCGTCCTTCGGCGGCACGTGGCGGACCGTATCCTCGATCCTCCGGCCCTCCAAGACGGTTGCGCTCCTGGACGGCTTCCGCGATCTGCCCGCCCTCGATTGGTGGGCTTCCGAGATCGGGGGCAACATGTCCGGCGCAGGCACCCGCCGGGTCTACCGCCACCTCGGGAAGATCGACAACTTCCTCTTCATCGACGGCCACGCAGCTCCGCTCGGCGCCGGCAAGAACGGTAACGGCGAAGAGCTCGAGAGCGATTACATCGCCTTGTACCGCTAACGATCGGCGCCACTCGGGACCCGGGACGTGCCGCCACCACCCCCGGCGACACGTTTCACGTCCCTCGCCGTTACCGGAGTTCCCGCACGATGACGAGATGGAGTCTCGCGGTTCTATCCATTGCCTCCCTCCTCGCCGGGACGGCCGCCGCCACGCGAGCGGAGCCGCCCGCACTCCCGGTTGCCATCGTGGTGGCGGCGGAGGCCTCGCCCGCCGAGCGGAACGCCGCCGACCAACTGCAGCGGTTTCTGGGCGAGATCTACCGGACCCGCCTCGAGGTCGTCGCGGAACCCGTGGGCGGCAAGGACCACATCTTCGTGGGTCCTTCCCGGTGGACGGCTGTCATCGATCCTGAGCCGCTGGGGACGGACGGCATCACGATCCAGACCCGCGGCCGGGACCTGATCTTGCTGGGTGGTCGTCCGAGGGGGACGCTCAATGCGGTGTTCACTTTCCTCCAGGACCCGATGGGCTGCCGCTGGTACGCCACTGATGAAGAGCTCATCCCGAGGCGCACGCTGCCGGAGGGTGGGCTGTCGGAGGGGTTGCGATCACTCGTCGGCGACCTTTCGATCACTTATGTCCCGCCGTTCGCGCACCGCCAGTATTTCGGGCCCCAGACGCAGGACGTCGAGTTTGCCGCGCGGAACCGCCTGAACGGCCGGAACTGGCAGACCCCGATGCCGGAAGAATGGGGGGGCGGTGTTTCCATGGCTCGTCCTTCCGGCGGGCACACGCTGCTGAAGCACTTCCTGAAGCCGGCCGATCATTTCGCGAGCCACCCGGAGTGGTTCGCTTGGCGGAAAGATGCCGGGAAGCACCAGCCGGTGCAGCCCTGCATGACGCACCCGGAGGTGAAGGCGCAGGTGGTCAAGGAGGTCCTGGCCTACCTCGATGAGCAGTACCCGACCTGGGGCCCCGGGCCCAAGATCGTGTCGATCAGCAACGCGGACAACGACACCTATTGCGAGTGTGAGCGCTGCGGCGCTGTGTACGAGCGCGAGGGGTCGCAATCGGGCGCGCTGCTGCAGCTGGTGAACGCCGTCGCGGGCGAGGTCGCCGGCAGGTACCCGGATGTGCTGGTGAGCACGCTGGCCTACTGGATGACGGCGGCGCCGCCCAAGACGGTGCGGGCCGAGCCCAATGTCCTGATCCACCTGGGCACGATGCAGCGCGACCACAAGGTACCCGTCAATCAGACGAAGTACGGCGACTACCTGAAGCGCTGGCGCCGGATCGCGCGGCAGGTGTACATCTGGGACTACGACACGAACTACCACAACTACATGCGGCCGCACCCCAGCTACTACGCGGTGCCACAGAGCCTGAAGTTCTTCCACGCCCAGGGCGTGACGGGGGTCTTCGTGCAGGGGGGCTGGGGCAAGCCGGAACTGCACAACCTGCGCGCCTGGGTTAATGCACAGTTGTTGTGGGACCCCCGCGGCAATCCCCGTGAGCTCGTGGCCGAGTTCGTCCAGGCTTACTACGGCGATGCGGCGGAGTACGTCCTCGAGTACATGGACGTGATGGAGCACGCGGTGCGCGATGCGGACGGCAAGCACCTGAGCGTCTATGGAAAGACCGACAACTGGCTGACTCTGTCGGCGATGAACCATGCCCAGAAGCTTGTCACGCAGGCCCGGGCGGCCGTACAAGGCGACGAACGCCGCCTCCCGCGCGTGCTGGCGCTACAGATGTGCCTGGACATGATCTGGTTGGAGCGATACGCGGAGCTCCGCCGCGCCGCCGAGGAAGGCAAGCTGCCGTTCGAAGGACCGGATGACCCGATCGCCCTGCTCGACGAGTACGCATCCAATCCGCTGAACGTGTCCACGATGCGTGAAGGAAAGGGAGGGAATTACGGCCAGTTCCTCGAGAAGCTTCGAACGGCGTTGACAGCGGAATAGCATCCGTGAGAACTCCACGGCGCCGCTCCGCCCCGCCGGCAGGTTCATGCCGCGGTTCCTGCGGCGTCGCATAGGCCGATGGCGACGTAGTCGTCGCCGAGCCACAGGGCTTTCCACTTCATCAAGGGCGCCGGGCTCTCTGCCTTGTTTCCCGGATCGGGTACGGTCTTTATTTGAGAGCGTCAAATGCGACGGATCGGCTCTCGCCGCCCTGTCGCCGAAGGTCACGCCGCCTTTGTGGCGTCGTCACCGCTGGCACCGATAGCCGTCAGCACCGCCATGTACCGGTCACCCAGCCAGTAAGCCCTCCAATCCATCAGCGGCAGGCTGGGCTGCTCTGGCTCGGGTGAACATCTGCATACGAGTCTCTCCTTACGCCGCCCCCCTCCTGCAGCGGTAGCAGACCGGCTTCCGCGACCCCGGAAGGTGCGCGTAGCTGCAATCCGCCCAGGCGAGGCGGATGGGGCTGGAGACCTCCGCCGCGGGGGTCGCCTCGTACGAAGTTGGCGACGGCGAAGGGGGTACGAGGCGACCCTCGCCAGAGGGTCCTGAGGCGGATTCGAGAGCCCAAGGCGGCAGTTTCAGGCGGACCTCGGCGTCCTTGGTCGCCATGTCGACTTCGACGCGTTCGACGAACGCCGCGACCACTTCCCGCCGCGCGGCTGGCGGCAGCGCGGCGATGTCGGCGGCGGTCATCGTCTCCATCCGCTCGGTCAGCCGCGCGACGACCTCGTCGGGGTCGATCGAAACGTGCTGCAGCGAATGCTTCTTCTGCGCGATCTCCTCGTCGAGCTCGCGTCGCTGCGTCCGCAGTTGAGCAAGGAGCGGCTCGACCGCTTCGCGGTCATCCGGGTGAGCCAGGTACAAACTCTGCGTCTGCTTGAGGACCGCTTCGCGCCGCGCCTGGAGGTCGGCGAGTTCCTGTTCAACGTCGGCTTGCTCAGCCCCCTGCCGCATCGCCGCCTCGACGCGCCTGCGAACTTCGGGGGCGTCTCTGGCAACCTCGGCGATGAGTGCGAAGACCGCCGCCTCCAGGGCGTCGGCGTCGATGTTGTTGTTGAAGATGCTCCCCTTCTGGTAGTCCCGCTGGC
>CAZKRE010000279.1:0-3469 GCA_964555075.1 uncultured Phycisphaeraceae bacterium | reverse complement strand
TTAGACGGTGAAGATCTGGTAGTTGACCGGTGAGAAGCCGGTGGTCAGGTAGTAGATCGTCCCGACGACGGACCAGAAGACGACGGCGAGGAGTTCGGCGGCGATGAAGCCGATCATCAGGGGCTTGGTGACGTGGTACGCGCGGACGCCGCCGAGCTTGACGACGGCGTACTTGACGGCCGCGGCGACGAGGAAGGAGAACGCGAACTGGTAGGCGGGGTAGGTGCCCCAGACGATGAAGAGGACGGGGTGGATGGGCCACCAGGGGAGGCGGATGCGGGCGGCGGCGCAGCCGATGACGAGGGCGACGCCGAGGAGTGCCCAGGGGACGACGCCGGGCATGGGCCGGGCGGCGGTGAGGCGTTGGAGGGTGGTCCTGCCGGTGCTGTCGACGAGTTCGCCGGTGGCGGAGAGTTCGCCGATCGCCCGGCCGACGACGTTGAAGGAGGCCTCGGGGAGGTAGCGGTTGGCGAAGGTGTCGTTGGGGTTGAGGCCCTTGTCGTACTGGAGGGAGAGGGTGGCGACGGTGGCGACGACGAGGCCGAGGGTGAGCGACGCCGCGAGCCAGCGGGCGGCCCGGCCGAGGGGGACGCGGCCGATGGACTCGCTCATCCGCAGGCCATTGACGAGGAAGGGGGCGATCGCCTCGCGGGGGTCGGCGGCGAAGACGATGCTGGCGAGCAGGAGCACGAGCATGGCCTCGGGCCCGGCGGCGGCGAACCCGATGAACCCGATGAGCATCGTGCCGGGGAAGAAGTCGGGCTGGGCGTAGAAGAGGCCGGTCTCGGCGTTGAGGCGGCTGAGGACCAGGAGGATCACCATGACGATGGCGACGAAGGCGGCGGCGAGCAGCGGGTCGAGCCCGCCCCAGCGGGCGAGGATGGCGACGACCCCCGCGAGGCAGAGGACCATGAGCCGGGCGGCCCAGACGCTGGTGCGGGGGACCTCGGGGGGGTGTCGGAGGCCCAGCCCGCCCCGCAGGACGCCCCAGTAATACCGCCGGCCGTAGTAGGCGATGATCAGCACGAAGCCGAGGTAGGCGCCGAAGCGCATGACCGTGCCGTTGGCGTCGAAGCGGAAGTGGCCGATGTCGAGCGAGGAGCCCGAGGCGATCATCGTGGCGCCGAGGGCGACCCAGAGGACGATCGAGAGCCCGACGCTGAAGGAGACGTTGGTGGGGATGAAGAACGCGAAGCCGATGACGCTGAAGAAGAGCTGGGGGTTGAGCAGGCCCGAGGAGCCGCTGACCTGGCGTGCGTTGGGGAAGAGGGCGCCGAGTCCCCAGAGGTCGTAGCGGAGGCCGATGCTCGGGAGGATGGGGAACCAGGCGTGCAGGCCGTTGAGGCCGTGGATGGCGAAGACGCCGAGGAAGCCGAGCCAGAAGAGGCGCTGGTGCGCGACGCGGGGGAGCCAGCCGCGGTCGGCGGGCTCGGTGATCTCGTGGACGAACTTGACGGTCGGGTACGGCAGCAGCTCGCGCTGGGACCACTGGGGGTGGACGACGACGATCATGCAGAGCGCCGCGAGGCCCAGGAGCAGCGAGGCGCCGATCCAGAGGCGGAGCGTCGGCCACCAGACGCCCCAGGGCACGTCCGCGGGCGAGGGCCAGTCGGTGTTGTCCCGGTCGCCGGCGATGATGAGGTCGACCGCCCGGTGGGGGTGGCCGTCGTTGAGCAGGAGCCCCCGGCCGGTCGGCGGGGCGCGGACGAGGCCGGGCAGCGCCGCCCCGACGAGCGCGCGGTTCAGCGCCACGACCTGGGGCCCGGTCCGGCTGGCGGCGGGGAGCGCGGCGATCGCGCGGGCGTCCTCGGGCAGCGCGAGGCCGGCGGCGGTCTCGTCGTCGTAGAAGTCGGGCCGCTGCAGGACCTGGTTGATGCCGCCGACGAGCGACCGCCGCTCGTCGAGGGTGAGGTTCTGCCCCGGCTGGGAGGCGTCGATGATCCGCCGCTCGAACCCCATCCACTCGACCAGGCGGGCGGTGACGGGCGAGGCCGCGGGGTCCCCCTGCGAGGCGGCGCGCAGCTCGTCGGCGAAGGCGGGCCAGTCGGCGACGTACCCCTCCGCCAGCAGCGCGGAGCCGCCCGGGAGGTAGGACATGACCCGCTGCCCCTGCCAGAGGGGCTTGGTGGCGTCGACGGCGGCGGGCTTGGCCATCACGCCGCTGAAGTAGCGGTAGAGGTTCGACCCCGGCCAGGCGCAGACGGCGAGCCCCAGCGCCACCGCGATCGCCACCTCGCCCGCGGCGAGCTTGCGGATCCCCAGCACCCCCAGCAGCGGGTTGACGACCAGCACCAGCAGGATGCCCGCGCCGAACACCGCGGGGGGCAGGTGGTTGCCGATCAGGTAGGACTGGACGATGACCTGGTCGTTGAAATAGGTGAACGCCGCGACGAACGTCGCGATCGCGAAGCCGATCACCAGGGCACGAACCGTCACAACCGTCCTCGCGAAAGCGTCGGGGGAGCGGGGCAAAGGATAGTGCAGTCCCGCCGCGGGCGCAGGGGGGAGCGGGCCGTCACGGCCGGTCGCCCCCGAGCGGGTGCTCGAGGATCAGGTACTCCGCCACCGGCCGGGCCTCGCCCCCTCGGGCCGCGGGCAGGAGGTGCTCCCGCAGGATCCGCTCGATGACCGGCGGGTCGCAGGAGTGGTACCAGACGCCCTCGGGGTAGACCACGAGGATCGGCCCGTGCTGGCAGATCCGCAGGCAGTTGGCCTTCGTGCGAAAGACCTGGGGCAGCCCCGAGCCGGGGTCCGCGAGCCCGAGTTCCTTCAGCCGGCGCTTGAGGTACTCCCACGCGACGAGCGAGCGGGCGCGGTCGCAGCACTTGTCGTCGGTCTGGTCGGCGCAGATCAGGACGTGGCGCGTCGTCCGCGGGATCGCGAGCGCCTCGGCGATCCTGCGGAGCGTGGGGCCGGGATCGGGCCGGGCGGCGGCGGGCGCCGGGGGGCGCGGGGCGGCGGGGGGGCGGGGGGGGGCGCGGGCGGGGGGGGGGGGGCCGGGGGGGGGGGGGGGGGGGGCCGCCCCGGGGGGGGCATCGGGTGCGTATGCTAGGGCACGTGGCACACGAACCCATCCAGTTCGGGCGGCAGGCCCGCGGCACCGTCGCCGGCGAGCCCACCACCCCCACCCCGCCCCCCCGGCACCTGGACCTGCAGAAAGGCCGCGCCCTCACCGTCACCTGGCAGGACGGGCGGGTGTCGGTCTACCCGATCGCGTACCTGCGGAAGATGTCCCCCTCCGCCGAGGCGCGGGCGCTGCGGGAGGAGATGCAGCGCAACCCGCTGGCGGTGCTGCCGACGACCGGCGGGGGCGACCTGACGGCGACCGGGGCGGAGCTGGTGGGGAACTACGCGATCCGCATCCGCTTCTCCGACGGACACGACACGGGGATCTATTCGTGGGCGTACCTCCGCGAGATCGACCCGCCCCCGGAAGCGCCGCCCTCGGACGCCGCCGCCCCGGACGCGG
>CAZKRE010000278.1:0-3471 GCA_964555075.1 uncultured Phycisphaeraceae bacterium | reverse complement strand
TCCGTCTGCGTGAACCGGCTCAGCTCGTGGAGGCGGAAGTACTGCACCTCCTCCGGCGTCAGCTTCAGCCGCTGCCGCAGCCGCCGCCCCTCGGGCGTGTGGGCCATCGTCAGGAACAGGAACGTCCGCACCGCCACCAGCCCGTCGCGGGCCGTCACGACCAGATACCCCAGCCGCTTGCCCTGCACCTCGAACGCCACCAGCAGGTCCTCCCCCGACAGCCGCGACACGATCTTCGGCTTCCGCAGCGACTCGACCATCCAGTGCTCCGCCCAGTCCGCGTGCGCGTACACATCCAGCCGCGCCCGCAACTGCTTGAGCGCATGGCTCTGCACATACACCGGCCAGTGTGTGTCCGGCGGTATGCCGATCTCCTCCGCCCAATGTCCCTTCAGCACGTCCCGCGTCCACGACGCCCACTCGATCCCGTTCCACGCGTTCGCCGTGCCCACGCGGTGCATCGGCCGCGTGCCGCCGCTCCGCGCGTCCCGCAGACGCACGTGCTTCACCGCCGGCTGTTCCGAATAGCACGTCATCACCAGCCGCGCCCCGCGGTCGCCCAGCCGCACGTGCGCCAGCTCCGCCCGCAGCAGCCGGGTGTCCAGCCGGCCGCGCGCCAGCAGCGGCACGACGACCGCCGCGTGCAGCGCCGTGAACGTCGCGTCCCGCACCTCTTCCCGCGCCACGTACGCCATCAGCGGCGCCGCCTGCTCGAAAAACGCCCGCGCTGCCGGCGACACCCGCGGCCCGCGGTACTGGGGCGACTCGAACTTCTTCAGCGTGTCCCGCAGCACCGGCGCCAGCGGCAGCACGATCGCCCAGTAATCCCGCACCGCCAGGTCGAACCCGTTCAGCGTCACCGTCGCCCTGGGGAACGCCTCGCGCACCCGCGCCCGCACCGCCGCATACGCCCCGCCGAACGCCTCCGCCGACGGGAACGACGGGTCGAACACCAGCTGCGGGTCCGGCCAGCACGACTCGTACACCTGATCCCGCAACTCCGCCGGCACCCGCTCGAAGAGGGCCAGCAGCTGGAGCTTGCCGAACAGCGCCCTCACCCGCCGCCGCAGGTCCGTCCCGGCAACCTCCCGCCGACCCGCCCGCTTCCGCCAGTCCCGTGTGTGCCCCATGCCCCCTCCATCGGCCAACCCCGGGCCGGGATATGAACGCGCCGCGTCCGACCCTCCCCCCGGAAGTGCCGCCCCCGCCCCCGGAAGAAGCCAACCGCGTCCACGCGCCCGGCGGGCTCGTGCAGCGCGTAGGGCGGGATTTCATCCCGCCGTTGGGCGTCCGCTGCGGCTGGCGGATGGGAGCGCGTCGCCCCTCACTCCAATCCGTCCACCTCCGCCGGCCGGTTCGTCGGCCAATCCGAGGACAGGATCCCCGCGCGGACATATCGATGCATCGACGACCACGGCCACTCGATCGGCCGCGTCACGAGCCCGTGCTTCACGGGGTTGTAGTGGACGTAGTCGATGTGCCGTCCGAGGTCGTCCTCGTCGCGGCAGGTGTGCTCGATGAAACGAGGCTGCCAGACGCCGCGGTAGCCGTGGCGTGTCCGGCCTTGCGAGATGCGCGCCTCGTCGCCGCCGCGGGCCAGGTAGGCGCGCGTGAAGCCGGCCTTGATCGCGCCCCAGCGCGTCGAATAGTCGCTCTCAGCGCGCGGCAGCGTCCAGATCATGTGGAGGTGGTCGGGCAGGACGACCGCCGCGACGATCGAGAACGGCCGAACGCGACGCTCCGCCCGGACCGCGTCGCGGAGCAGGGCCACGGCACGGGCATCGCCGAAAATGGGTTCGCGGCCTGCCGTGACGAGGGTGAAGAAGCAGGTGCCGCCCGGGATGTAGAGCCGGCGGTACGCGGGCATCGCGGCAGGTTAGCGTGAGGCCCGGCGTGGCGTCCGATCGTCGGCCGCCTGCCGCGCGTGCGACGCCCAACGGCGGGATGAAATCCCGCCCTACGACTCGCCCGGGCTACTTGCTCCATGGTAGAATCGGCGCAGCGAATCGAACGCGCTGTTCTGTAGTCAACGTCGGCGAAGGGGGAAGAGATGAGCATCCTGTCGTGGCTTGGAGCCGGTAGATACGAGGACGAGTCAGACGCTGCGCAGGCGAAGCAAGTAGAGGGGATGCCCCTTCTTCCCGCCTGTGACGTGCTGCCTGGATCTGTGGGTGAATTTGGCACGTTTGCATCAAACCCTATTCCGGTCAATGGCCCTGTGGGTGAGAAGACTTACATAGCGCAGCTGTGGACCCCCTCGGGTGCGCCGTTCCTCTACCACCGGCCATTCAAGGTCCGGGACCCGGTCGCACCACACGGTATTGATATCTACGAGTTGTTGTCCTTGGACGGTTCATATACCGCCTATCTGTTTTTTCACATGTATCACCCCCGCCGATCACGGGCGACGCCTATTGGATTCGAAAGACGGCCGTGGTCAAAGCTTTCACAGATGTACCTGCTTCATTCACGGGCGCTCTACGGTGTCACCTCGTCGGTTCCTGATTTCCCCAAAGGTTTAGTCGACGTTGTACAGGTGGAACTCGCGAGGAACGGGTTCTTTGGGAAGGTGCAGCGCCGGATGTTGAATGTTCTAAACGAACTCATCGAGCGGATTCCGCCCTTCGAGAAGCCTACGCTGAACCTTGAAGAGCATCACTTGGATAGTCTGGAGGACGTCGCCCGACTTCAGGAGGCGATGGCCGAGGCTGCCGGAAGCGGCCATGAGAAACGCCCCGCCGCCGAGAAGCCGGAACCCCAGTCGGATTCGGGCGCACCAAGAAGCGGCCTTACGGATTCCCAGAAGGTGTTTTGGCGCACTGTTGAATCTGATGCCAAAGCTATTATGCGAGCGAGATCAACACGTGGGGAAGATCAACCGGATCTGCGACACTCACTTCTTGACCGTCTCGACAATCTGGATCCTGACGACGTTCCGTCGGCAGGTGAGATCGCGGCGATTTTACAGGAAATCGCAGGACGAATAGTGGAAGTGAAACATCTAGGGTGTAACGACCAGGATGATATCGTTGATGTGGGGCAGCTCTTAGGCGCTATCAACGCGCTCGACGTTAGTCCACGCAGTGTGGCCCTCCATGACGTGGCTGCCGCTGGGGTCAATTCATACGACGACATCGTGGGATATGGTGAGCTGACGACGATTCTTCGAACTACCCTCGGGATTGAGCGATCTACGACAGATGAGCGCGAGCCTGAGTTCCAATCCGCTATGCCGCAAGGCGATCCGAACAAGCCGGACCCGAAGGACAACGAGGAGCTGATCGTGCGGCGACTCAAGCCGGGCGAGAAGCCGATGCCGGACGCTCTGGCGAAGGCGATGCTGAGCAAGCTCGACAAGCGGCTCGGGACGCCGAAGCCCGACTCGCTTCGGCGCCAATCGTCATTTGATGAAGCGCTCGCGGAGCTCTTGGCGGGGCAGGTAGTCCGCCTCGCGAAAACGCTTCTAAAGAC
>CAZKRE010000277.1:0-3473 GCA_964555075.1 uncultured Phycisphaeraceae bacterium | reverse complement strand
GCCCGGTCAGCGTTGCCATCGAGCAGGAGGGCGAGAGCGGCCTGTTCCTCGGCGACAACGAATGGATGGCCGAGGAAATCCGCGACGTGGCCCCGGAGGGTCGGGTGCGCGTCACGGTCAACCGGGCGGAGTACCCGCCGGGCGCAACCGCGCTCCGGGCCTTCCGCGTACCGTCCGCCACGCCGGACGGCTGGCCGGGCGACCAGGCGGCGCTGGACTACAACCCCAACACCTCGCTTATCCCGCCGGGCGGCTCGTGGCAGAGTTCGGGCGGTGTAGCCATCGGTCAGTACCACCTCCTCAAGCTCATGTGGGAGTTCGAGGATCGCCGAGTGATCGGCTCGGGCCTGAAGCCGGTGCAGGTCCAGGGGCTTCAGGTCACGGGGGCGCCAGTCTTTACGACGCCCCCGGCCATCAGCGGCGCCGGCAAGATCAGCGTGGCGCTCACCGCGACCACCGGCACGGCGCCCGGGGCGACGGGCTACGCTCTGGAATGGCTACGCGGCGAGTCCCCGATCGGCGCAACCGGCCCGAGCTACACCCCCGTCGCGGCCGACGACGGCCAGACCATCTCCGTCCTCTCGACGGCGAGCAACGCCAGCGGCTCGACGGCGGCGGTCTCGGCCGGCATAGCGATCACCTACGTCGCCCCGACTGCCTCGGGAACCATCCCGAACCAGACCCGCACCCGCGGCACCGGGCCGCACGTCATCCAGACCGCGAGCTACTTCACCGGCAGCGGGCTCACCTTCGTGATCGCAGGCTCGGACTACGTCTCGATCAACGCCGAGACAGGAGAAGTCACGATGCTCACCGACGTGGTTACGGGGCCGCTCACGGTCACGGTCGCCGTCAGCAATTCGGGCGGCGCGGCCAACCGGACCTTCACCTTCACGGTCGAGCAGGAGGCTTCCGGCCCGGCTCCGATCACCAAGATTGCCGACGCGGACTGGAGCGTGGCAGCTGCCGGGCTCACGGCCGAGCCGCACCGGATGCTCCAGACGATCGCTGGAACGGTACAGGTGCCCGCGGGCCACACGATCCGCATCTACACCGGCACGGCGCCCGCGGCCGGCTTCGTTCCGGCCGACGGCAACACGATCGAGATCGTTCCGGGGCAGCCGAACACCACCGGCAGCGGCTACGTCATCCCCTCGGGGAGCACGGTGCATTCCCGGCTCTACTACCGCAACAGCGTGACCGGCGCCTACGAGGCTGAGCCGGCGCACGTCAACGCCAAGAGCTTCGTCCTGACCTACGGGACGGGCGGAGGCGATCCGGGCGACCCGCCGCCTCCGGGCGAGCCGGGGCAAATCCCGCTGATGAACACGACGCAGCTCAACCGCGCCCGGAGCGCGGCGCTGGCAGACTTCAACCCCGGCGGCAACGAAGGCGGCGCGTCCTCGAACACCAGCTTCATCGGGCCGAACGGGACGATCCTCTGTCTCGCGGTCAACTCCGGCGGGACGGCTTACCAGGCGCGCGCCCTCGAGCAGCTCCGCTACACCCTCGCCAGCGGCGCGAGGCGGGAGCCGTCGTTCTACGGCGGGTACATGGCGCAGCACGACCAGAACATCCACCACATGCTCGCCGTCGCACGGCATACGCCGGTGCTCTGGAGCGCGCTCACGACAGCCGAGAAGCAGCGCGCCGACGCCCTCGCGATCTGCGGTTACGTCTCGGCTGCGTGGTGCTGCGCCGAGGGCAATCCTTACCTCTCCGGCTCGGGCTCCGAGCGCGACATCACCGGGTTCGGCAACGTCGGCGTCAACTGGAACCCGAACTACTCGGTCCCGATGGGCTGCGGCTTGTTCACGGCCATTGCCTACTTCGGCGGGGTCGAGGGCTTCCACGCCGCCTGCGAGAACTACAACCACGCCACGCACCGCTCGCTGCTGCAATCGCTTGGGATGCTCAACGCCTACGACTGCTGGCGCGGCGTGAGCAGCGGGACGGGCAGCCCGAACTCCTCCCGGCCGAGCGAGAGCGCCATCACCAACGCCATGCGGTCGCGCAACTTCCGGTCGGTGCATGGTTCGCGCTCCCGGCCGGAGCAGTGGTTGGCCTATCTCGAGAACCGCACCAACACGATGTACGGCCGCAACGTGTTCCGGAACCACCCCTCGGGGCTGGCCTACCTCCTGAGCCAGTCGAACGTCCCGATGCCGAACGAAGGGCAGATGGGCATGGCAACCGAGCTTGACGCCAGCGACGGCGGCCCGCGGTCCTACCTGCATTACGTGATCGGCGGCGGCCGGCCACTGCTCGGGACGATCACCGCGCTTGCCGTAGCGGGGCTACTCAACCCGGACGGCGCCGTCGAGAAGCGAATCGCCAACCGCCACCGCATCGGTATCCTCGACTTCACCACGCGTCTTGACCGCGGCTGGCGGAACTATGCCAGCGGTCGGTCTCGGGGCGACTGGCGCCGTGGGCAGGGCGAAGCCGCCAGCTTCCTTCCCGAGATTTGGGAGAGCTGGTGGTACGACGCGATGAAGCCGTACTTCGGGGTTTAAGCCCCCACTACCCCGGCCGGGGCTCCGGTGCTCCGGCCGTGCCGGGGCGCCTCCGGCCTGGCGTAATCGTAATACGCCTGTGCCAAGGAGGAGGCCGCGCGAGTGACCGACGACGACCGCCAGCATCGCAAGCGCACCGTCCTCGAAGTGCTGGATCGCTGGGCTACCCCCGAGGAGCTATCCGATTTCTTCAGAGTGCTCGGGAGCCCAAAAGACGCCGCGGAATTTCACAGTGCCTTGAAGGGTCTGGTCGAGCAGAGACGATGGCGAAACAAGACGCTCTCGAACATCAAAGAGGCCTCCCTATGGATTACGGTGGTCGGGGCGGCCGTTACGCTGCTTTATGGCATCGCGGGATGGCTGCAGTGGGTTCCTCTGCCATGATCCGCCGCATCGTCTTTATCGGACTGGCTATAGCATTCTGGCTGCTTTTCATCCCGTTCGCGACTTCCACTTTCGTTCCGGGCGAGATCTTCATCAAGCCCCGCGCCGTAGTGGTGGAAAGCGGGCCGATCGGCAGCGAACTGAATGTGACGCCTGACTACACGGTCCGGTTCCCGGTGAATGCGCAGTGGGTTTCCGACATTCGCCGCGACACGGGGCGGGGGTACGAGCCATTTTGCATACGGCCGGAGCCGGAGGTGCGGCGCTATCGGCGCGATTTCCAGCACCGCACCGGCATCGGGATGAACGTATTCCTGCACGTTCCGCCAAACCAGCCCTGCGACTGGCAGCCCGGTCGATACCTCATGTACACGCATTGGCGCATTCCCCTGTTGCCACCGCTGATCGTCCTCACCACCAGCGAGGTGGTGAGCGAGTTCATCGTGACGCGATCGACGCCGAGCGGCTGCTTCGGCGTGCGCGGCAACACCCGCACGATGGTTTACCACACGCCGGACTCGCCGCAGTACCGGCAGGTTTCCCCCGACAACACCGCCTGCTTCCCCAGCCCGC
>CAZKRE010000276.1:0-3475 GCA_964555075.1 uncultured Phycisphaeraceae bacterium | reverse complement strand
CGAGAGCATGTTCGAGGTCACCGTGACGGTGACCTACCCGAAGGTCGGCAGCAACACGGGCGAGACCGTCACCACGACACATCAGGTGCGCGTCCGCTCGCGCACCCAGGTGTTCGTGGCGGGTTGAGGGGGATGAATCACGCCATGCCAACGAAGGACGCCGCCCGCGGCTTCACGTTGATCGAGCTCATGGTGGCGCTCGGCATGGCCCTGGCCGTCACGAGCGCGGCCCTCGGCGTGATGCTGGTCGTCATGGAGACCCAACGCGACGGCCAACGCCGCAACTCCATGACGCGCGACGCGCAGATCGTCATGGACACCCTCAGGAACGACCTCCGCTACCTCGGCGTCGGCGTGCCGCGCGGTTACCGCTCCCGCGAGAACGGCAACATCATCGGCACGGTGAATGACTCGGGGAACGCGGCCGCGCAGCTCCGCCCCCCGGTGCGCATCGCGGCGAGCGACTACATCGCGTTCCTCGGCGACCTCCCCTTCCCGAACGCCGACCTGAACGGGCTGGCGCAGGTCAGCATGCTGCGCGGCAACCCGAGCGACCTCGACGACACCGCCACCGGGCTGTCGGTTTCCTCGGAGCTCTCCGGCTGCGCGCCACAGTCGCCGGGCGCGACGAACTATCGTTGCAATACGAGCGCCGCCAGCACCATCCAGGTGGGCGGGACGAACTGTACGAGCGGCAGCGAGCGGTCCTGCCCCTGGGGGCTGAACAAGTGGCACCCGAGCGCGGCGAATACGCTCATCGTGGGCGCCTTCGACGGCCGCTGGTTCGCGCGGCGCTGGGTCCCGGGCAACACGCTGGTCGATAACGAGCGGCTGATGATCCACCTCGACAACGTCGCGGGCCAGCGGCGGCTGCCCGCCAACGGCTTCATCGGCGAGAACGTGGGCGGCGGGTTCGTCGCGCACCTCGACCGCGTGTTCTATTCGTACGAGAACGTCGCCGGTGACGCCTGCGACGACCCGCCCAATTGCGTCCTCCGCCGCAAACAATGTTGGGGCTGGGACTTCGAGTCCACCTCGCCCGCGAGCGTCGGATTCCCGGGCCCGCTCGCGGCGCCGCTCAGGAGCAATGGCGGCGCCATCGCCGACTGCGCGGATGGCTCGCAGGGCACCCCCTGGGAGCCGGTCGTCGAGGGGCTGCAGGCGTTCTCGCTGACCTATTTCGACGGCAGAGGGCAGGACATCGGCGCCGTGACCACGCGCGCCGCGCTCTCCCGCGTCCGCAGCGTGCGGGTCTCGCTCACGCTGCAGCGCAAGATCAGCAAGGGCCGCACGCTCGATTACACGCTCGAGCGGCTCTTCTACCTCGAGAACGCCGGCGGCATCATCAGCATCCCGCGTACGGATGAGAGCAACGGCGGGTGCTGGGGCGCCACGGCGACGAACGCGCCCGCCAACGAGTGCAATCCGCAGTGAGGGGACGCCTTCTTTGAGCGGAGGCGGAAGGGCAAGCGATATGCGCCGTACCAAGGTACTTGTTTCGGCCCCGGCTTTGGCCCCGGTCACGAAGGCCCGCGGCTACGTGCTGTTCATCGTGCTCATCGTCGGGCTCGCCGCGAGCCTCGCCGCCGCCGCGCTCATCAACGCCTCGGGCGGGGCGCGCGTCAACGCGATGCACACCGAGAACGACAACATCGCGGCCGCCATCGCCGAGGCGGGCATGAACCACGCGCTCGCCTACGTGGAGGGCGCGACCTCGACCTCGGCGGACTTCGACGCCATCCTCGACGTGGGTCTCGACAGCAACTGCACCAGCTTCTTGTCGACGCCGGGCAGCTGGGACCCGGAGACCTCCACCGGCCCCGAGGACCTGATCCCGGCCATCGCCGGCGGCGACACCGTCACGGTGAATGGTAAGCGCTATACGCGCGTGAGCGACTATAACGGCGGCGCCTATTTCATCCGCTTCGACGACGACGACGACGACAGCATCGCGACGAATATGTGGATGGACAACACGGGGAACAACGAGGTCTCCGAGGCCGGCGTGGCGCTCAACTGCTTCGAAGGTCGCCGGGCGGGGGACTCGAGCACGGGGAACCACGCGGGCGGGGTCGAGAACCGGCTGCGCGACCGCAACCGGACCATCTGGGTCACCGTCATGGGCATCTACCCGGGCAACGACCCGGACACGGCCACGCACCACTCGGTGATGCGCTCGCTGCACACGGGCCCGCGGCCACCGAGCCTCACGGGCATCCAGGTGCGGGGCGACTTCGTCGCGGGCGGAAATAGCTCCTTCCTCGCCTGCAGCCCCATCGCCGGCGTCGAGGTCGATGGGGACGCCTCGGCCACCGGCAACGCCACCGCCTGCGCGTCGGGCCTCAGCAACGCCGACAGCTGGACGGGCGACTGGGAGCGGTGCGCCGAGACGAGCCATTGCGAGGACCTCGTGCCCGACCCGTGGGGGATCGGCCTCACCGCGGCGCCCGGCCGCCTCGACACGCCGGGCCCCGACCTGGCGCCGATCCCCGACGTCTGGAACCGCGCGGACGAGTGGGTGGACTGGTCGCGCCCGTGCGTGTTCTGGGTCGACAACGCAGCTGGCCCAGGCACCTACAATGGATCCGTGTGGTTCTGGGACGCGCAGCGCACCGTCGGGGGCGACGCCTGCGCCGACTTCGAGGGCAGAGGCCTCCCCTTCCCGGGCCCGCCCGATCCGTCGCGGGCGGCGAGCAGCCACCCCACCGCCAAGTGGACCGGCTGCTGGACGCCGCTGATCCTCGACGCCCACGGGGGCTGGGGGCTGCAGACGCCCGAGAGCGCGCTGGTGGCGGCCACGTTCAGCACCCTCCCGTCGACCGCCCACCAGGACAACGTGCGCATCACCGCGACCTGTGGCGGCGCTTCGTGCACCTATGGCGTCGCCGCGGGCAGCGACGGGATCCCCGACAACTCCTGCTTCGCCACCCCTTGGAAGGACCCGGCCTCCGTCAGCGCCTTTTACGAGCACAAACGGCAGCCTTCGGGCACGAACCCCAGCGACGACCCGTGTCGCTGGTACCCGAAAGCCCGCGTGGGCCAATATCGCACCTGCGACGAGACGCACGACAACACCTTCATCATCCCGGGCGACTGCGGGATCATGGGGGCCACGCCCAGGGTGGGCACCACCGTCGTCATCGCGGACCCCATCGTGCCCTTCGGGCCGCTCAACGCGAAGCTCCAGCAGCTGGGCATGCCGCGCTTCCCCCACAATATCAGGCTCAACAAGCCTGACTGGTCGAGCGCCTGCCAGGTACGCTACCCCCCGCCGTTCGTCGTGGGCCCCGCGGATGACTTCCATTGTGATCAGACCTCCGGGTGTCATCGGCGGAACGGCGAGGACGGCCCCTCCGACCCGCAGAACCCGGTGCTCACGTTCGTCAACAGCGCCGGGCTGTTCCTGCCGAAGTTCGACGACCTCGGCGACATCCAGGCCGCGCCTGCGGGCGTCTATTATTACCCGGGCGGGATG
>CAZKRE010000275.1:0-3494 GCA_964555075.1 uncultured Phycisphaeraceae bacterium | reverse complement strand
CGGACGCGGCTCTCATCCACGGTCACCGGCCTGAAAAGCGTGCCAAGATGCAGGGTGGGGGCGGCAGGGCCTTCGTGAAGTGGCATCGGCGATCCTCTTCAAAACGTGAGTCTTGAGGCTTGAGGCCAGAGTCTAGAGTCACCCTCGCGGCGACGCTGCGGCCCCCTCCCCGCCCCGCTGCCGACGCCGCGTTTGCTCGTAGCGACATCTTCCTCATAATCCGACTTGGGGGCCCCCGCCAGCCGCCGCTTACCTTACGGAACGAAAGCGCGTCGCCGTCGGCGCCGTGGGCGCAATCCTCGTGATTTGATGGTCGACGACCGCCACATCGTGTTCCACCCTTCGCCACACGTCCGCCGGACGCCCGTGCGCTCGCGGCAGTGCCGCGATGTTGTCGCGCCACGTGTCACGACGAGACACAGCTCCCCCGCGATCACGCCGACCATCGACCCGGACGCCGCCGCATTCTGCCGCGGAGTCCTCCGCCTGGCCGGTCTGCGCCCCGAGGCCTACCGCATCCAGCCGCTCGTGCGGCGACTCCCCGCTTGTCTCAGAGCGCTCAAGCAACCCTCCGCCAGCGCCGCCCTCGCGGTCGTGGAACGTGACCCCCGCCTGCTAAGAACCGCCGTCGGCGCACTGCTGATCGGCGTGACCTGGTTTTACCGCGACGCCAGCGTGTTCAAGTCGCTGATGCTCCGATTGCCCGACCCCGGCGTGGCGCCAACCAGGCCGCTCCGCATCTGGAGCGCCGGCTGCTCCGATGGCGCCGAACTCTATACCGTCGCGATGCTCCTGGCCGAGTCCGCCCTCCTGAACCGGTCCAGCCTGCTCGGGACCGACTGCCGCCCCGAGGCGGTCCAGCAGGCGCTGACCGGCTGCTACGCGCCCGAGCGGCTCGAACACCTTCCCCCAGAGTGGATCGAGCGCTACCTGATCCGGGCCGGTGACCGTTGGCGCGTCCGGGACGACCTCCGAAACGCCGCCACCTGGCTCGTGAACGATCTCTGCGGCCCGTGGCGTGCGGAAACGACGTTCGACATCGTCCTCTGCCGCAACGTCACGATCTATCTCGAGCCGCAAGCCGTCGCCGGGGTGTGGTCCGCGATCGCCCGCCGCTTGCGGCCCGGCGGCCTGCTGGTCGTCGGGAAGGCGGAGCGGCTCCCGGGCTCCGTGCCGCTGAAACGGCTGGAACCCTGCATCTACCAGAAACTCGAGGCCATGCAATGACCCAGAATCGTGCGGGAGAGCCGCCTACCGGCGCCAAGCAGCCCCCCAGCCCGCTCGTCGGGTCCATCGTGTGCCTGGCTGCGGTGGCCGCCATGGTCGCCGTCCGCGTGTTTGTCTATCCCGATGTCATCGTTCCCTTGAGCTACTCGCTGCCGCTCCTGTTGACGCTGTGGCACCGGGACCTGAGGCTCAACTGGCTGATGGCGGCCGCCCTCGGCGGGGTCGTCGCCTTCAAGATGATCCTGGTGCTGCCGGACGGCTTCCCCAGCGGCGAGCGGATCATCTTCCTCGCGATGCAGTTGACGACCATCGGCGTGACCGCCACCGTGATCCACTTCGTGGTGATCTACCGCCGCTCCCTGGCCCTGGCCAACGCCCACCTCGCGACCGCCAACACCCACCTCGAGGCCAGCAACGAGGAACTCGCCGCCCGGGAAGAAGAGATCCTCCGCCAGAACGAGGAGCTGCAGAATCAGGCCGAAGAGCTCGAACAGCAGATGCAGGAGGTCGAGCACCAGACCGAAGAACTGCAGACCCAGAGCGAGGAGCTGCGCCACCTCAACGAGGAACTCAACGATCGGGAGCAGACACTCAACGCCCTGCTCCGCCTGGCGCACGCCGCACGCGACGAGGTCCAGCTCCTCGACGAGATCTGCGCGACCGCCCCACGCCTGCTCGGCCCCTCCGTCGCCGCGGCGGCCCTCCTCGAAGCCGTCGACGGCCGGCTCGACCCCCGCGCCACCTGCGGCCTCGTCACCAGGGGCGCCTACACCGCCAGCCTCAACCTCGAGAACACGCTCGCCCGGCGCGTCATCGACCGGGACCAGGTCGCCCACATCCAGGACCTCCGCCTGCGCCCGGACATCCACGTCCCGGTCCCCGAGCGCGGAGAGCCGTTCCGCTCCGTCCTCTCCGCGCCCGTTCACCTCGACGGCCGCGTCGTTGGCGTCCTCGAGGTCTACAGCCTCGTCCCCGAGGAGTGGTCCGCCCAGCAGGTCGAGCTCCTCCAGTGGCTGACCACCCAGTCCGCCCTCGCCTGGTCCGCCGTCCGTCTCCGCCAGACGCTGCGCTCCACCAACGACTCGCTCGAGTCCACCGTCGCCGCACGCACCGCCGAGCTCGAGCGCACCACGACCGACCTCCGCCGCCTCGCCACGCAGCTCAACCTCGCCGAACACCGCGAACGCCGGCGGATCGCCCAAGTGCTCCACGACGACCTTCAGCAGCTCCTCGTCGCCGCCAAGATGCGGGTCCAGAGCAGCGGCATCGGCGACGCCGCCGCCGTCCGCCAGGTGGACGAACTCATCGACAGCGCCATCCGCGTCTCACGCAACCTCACCGCCGAGATCAGCCCGCCGGTCCTCTTCGACGACCGCTTCGAGGCCGCCATCCGCTGGTGGGCCCGGCGGATGGAAGAGCAGCACGGCCTGACCGTCGACCTCCAGATCGACCCCGACGCCCACCCCCCCTCCACCGAGTGGCGGGTCTTTCTCTTCAGCGCGGTCGGTGAATGCCTGTTCAACATCGTGAAGCACGCCGGCGTCTCGCGCGCCTCCATCGCCGTCACCCGCGACAACGGCTCCGTCCGCGTCGCCATCTCCGACCAGGGCCGCGGCTTCGACCCCAAGCACCTCGATCAGCAGGCCGACGGCGCCAGCTTCGGCCTCTTCAGCATCCGCCAGCGGATCGAGCTGATGGGCGGCCGGGCCACCATCGCCGCGAGTCCCGCGGGCGGTGTCCACGTCGAGCTCATCGCCCCCGTGTCCCCCGACCCCACCCCCTCCACGCAGTCCAACCACCTCTTCAAGGAACCCTTCCCCCCCGCCGCAACGCCGACGCAACTCCAGGCGACCGACCCCGACGCCGCCCCGCCCGCGATCCGCATCGTCGTCGCCGACGACCACCAGATGGTCAGGGACAGCATCGCCACGACGCTGGCGAACTGGGACGGCATCACCGTCGTCGGCCAGGCCGGCGACGGCCGCGAGGCGCTGGACCTCATCGAGCGCCACCTGCCGGACATCGTCCTGATGGACATCAGCATGCCGCGGATGGGCGGCGTCGAGGCCACCCGCCACATCAGCGAGCGCTGGCCCGAGATCAAGGTCGTCGGCATGTCGATGCACGACGAAGAGGAAGTCGTCGCCGCCATGCGCGACGCCGGCGCCGTCGCCTACCTCGTCAAGGGCGCCCCCCTCGAACAACTGGTGGCGACCGTCAAACAAGTGGCCGACGAAGCCACCCCCGCCAATCCAAACTCCTGACCC
>CAZKRE010000274.1:0-3519 GCA_964555075.1 uncultured Phycisphaeraceae bacterium | reverse complement strand
CAAACCATTGGAGCGCGCCGTGGCGGGAGATGAAGTGGAACGGGGGCGCCGGCGTCCCCCCGGGCGAGCAGCCGACACGGCTGCGATTCATCGACGACCGGGAGCGGAAGGACGATGCGCCGCTCCACACTTCGGAAACCCGGGACGACGGGGTGACGTTCACCGTGCGCGGCGAGGCGGGCGTGCCGCGGCGCATGGCCTGGGCGTACGACCTGCGGGAGCCGATCTCGACGGAGAACTGCCGCTACGCCGTCCTCACGTTCCGCGGGGAGTATCTGCGGACGATGTACGAGCCCTTCGCCGCCGTGGAGCTGCGCGGGATGAACGACGGCGCCGACGCCAGCAACGTCACGCTGCTCGATACGAACGCCCTGCGGAGCGACGGCCGAACCCACACGCTGATCCGGGAGCTGCCCCCGGGCTTCACGCTCCAGCAGGTGCGGTGCACCGTGGTGACCGAGAGCACGGAGGCGAAGCTGACGCTCGAGCGACTCGAGCTCCTGGACGCGCCGCCGGCGGAGGTCGGCGTCGATGTCGAGCCGGTGCCGCACAGCGTCCCCCCGGGCTTCGAGCCGGTCGTCCTCGGCGAGCTGCTGAACGACGGGATCGGGGCGTGGAGCGAGCGACAGATGAAGGAGCACGGCGTGCTTCTGGACGGCGTGACGCAGCTGCCCGCAGGTCCGATCGCGGTGTCGGGCGTGCCGTTCGTCATCGCCGAAGGCGAGCAGAACCTCGCCGCGATGCCGGCGTCGCAGCCGGAGGAGGGGCAGGTCGAGTTCCTCGGGGAGATGGTGGAGAAGCGGTACTACAACCCCGAGAGCCGCCACGATCAGTTGGTGATCCCGGTGGGTGCGCAGGCCCGCGAGGTTTTCCTCCTGCTCGCGTTGAACGCCCCGCCCGCCCAGCGTCGCGGCGGCCACACCTACGCGCCCTTGCGACTTGACGACATCGAGAGCCTGTCGGTGGAGTTGTTCTACGACGAGGGTGAGCCGACGCTCGCTTTCCCCTACTCGCTGGCGGACGAAGCCTGCTACATCCCGAGCCGGGGCTTGGGCGCTTACGCGGTCGCGGCCGACCCGGATCGTCGGCTCGAACGGGTCGTGCTGCACAACCGCCACTTCGGTCCCAACTTCGCCGTCGCCGGGGTCACGGTGAACAGCTCCAGCGAGCCCGTCGTCCCGCAACTCGCCGAAGTCGCGCCGCCGGCCGCGACGCGGCACCTGCCCGAGCCCGCCGCACGCCCCGCCAGCATCACGCGCGACGGCGACCGCCTGGTGCTGAGCAACCGCTGGTACGACCTGGGCATTGATCTCGCCAACGGCTTCGTGATCGACCGCCTCGTCAGCCGCTGGAGCGAAAAGACCCCTGTCGCGCTCGATCCCTCGAGCGGGCTGCGGGTCCGGCTGGGCGACACGATCTACACCGGCCGCGCGTTCAAGAGCAGCATCGCCAGCGTGACCGATACCGAGGCGGTGGTCGAACTCGCGAGCACGCACGACGGCTTGCCTCTGGACCTGGAGGTGACGATCCGCGTCACCGACTCGCCCGACCTGTCGTTCACGACCCGGGCGATCAACCGCGGGTCCGACGTGCTCACGCCGACGGTCTCGCTGCCAGTGCTGGCGGGCCTGGCGATCGGCGATCTTGCGGAGACGCGGCTCTTCTTCCCGCAGTACCGCGCCGTGGACACCGCACGCGAGGTGACTCTCAAGGCGCCTTACGGCCCCGAGTTCACCCAGCAGTTTATGGACGTCTACAACCGCGATGCGGGCGTCGGCCTGATGATCCGCACCGACAACAGCCATCAGCAGGAGGCGAAGTTCACGCTCAGCAAGGACGACGACGGCGTGGCGGCGGGCGTCTACTTCTCATCCCAATACACCCCGCTCGCACAGGGGGCCGAGCAAGCCTTCCCCACCACGTCGCTCACGTTCCACACCGGCGACTGGCGGGACGCGATGCGGATCCAGCGCGACTGGATCCGCACCTGGTACGCGCCCGTGGAGTCGCAGGACAAGGCCTTCTTCCTGAACGCGTGGGACCTGATGTGCTACCGCACGAGTTCGAAGATCAGCTGGCAGGACAGCCGCGTGCCCCCGTTCATAAACGCGGACCGCTCGCGGTTCATGACGGAGGAGTCGTTCGAGATCGAGCGGCAGACGCTGGGGCACGTCCCCGACATCATCCACTTCTTCAACTGGACCCACAACGACGAGACCGGCCACAACGAGTACGGGGTCCACGGGACGGCGAAGGCCTACGCCCAGGTCGGCGGGCTTGAGTTCTTCGCGGAGGGCATCCGCGAGATCCAGGAGGACTACGGCGTCCCCGTTTCGCTCTACGCCCTGATCGACCGCGCCCGCGCGTCCGCTTTGCCGGACCCGGCGCTCGCCCGCTACATCGTGGAGAACGCCTGGCACCAGACCCCGGATTCCGACTCGAGCGCGGGCCTGCGCGCCAGCGGCCTCGTCGACGGCATCTACTACATGCCCCGCGGCGACGACCGCTGGCTCGACTTCGCCATCGACGACGTCTTGCGGATGCAGCGGGACACCGGCTGCAAGCTGGTGTATCTCGACGTGTTCTCCCACTGGTCGCACCTGGGGAGCACCAACGGCGTGAGCCCCCGCGCCGCGGACATGACAGTGCTCACCCGGATCCGCGAGGGCCTGCCCGCCGACGTGGTGTTCTGGTCGGAGTACCCGCCGACCGACGTCGGCTCGCAGTACTCGGACGGCGCGCTGCACTACTACTTCCTCGACCTTAACGAGACCTTCGCCCGACCCTACGACGATGCTCGCCAACCCGACGGGCTCTATCGGCAGCTGCCGATGAATGCGGGGCGGTTCCTGCTGACCGGCTTCAAGACGATCGGCCTGCCGGTCTACATCGAGGCCGGCAACGGCCCCAGCCAGGTCGACGCCCTGTTCGTGAACGCCGAGGCCTTCCAGGAAGACACCTGGCGGCTGCACCACTCGCGGATCCGGGAGCGGCTCAACCGCGCCTACACGATCAAGCACGCCTACAACGACGCCTTCAACACCGGCGAGCCCCAGCCCCAGGTGGACACGCTCGTTGAGGGTATCACCGCCAACCTCTTCCCCGGCGACGGCCGCAACGTCTGGACGCTCTACAACGGCCGCCCCGCGACGTTCACCGGCCACGTGCTCGCCGTGCCGCACCGCCCCGGAGCGACCTACCGGGACGCCTGGAACGATCGGCCGATCGAGCCCGTGATCGAAGGAGACACGGCAATGATCCCCTTGTCCCTCGACCCGCAGGCGGTGGGCTGCGTGGTGCAGGAGTAGCGCCGGCCTTCCGAAAGTGAAGCGGCTGAACAAGATGATGCCCGCCGCTGAGTGACCGCTCGAAAAGGCGCTCGATTGACATAAAGGGATTGCGGCACCCGCCGTGCTAGTGTTATAACTGTAGGCTATGGCCGGAACCCAATCCGATCCCTTCCTGGGGCGTAAGCAGCCGCTCTACCAGCAAATGGTGGGCGTGCTGCGTGAGCGGATC
>CAZKRE010000273.1:0-3544 GCA_964555075.1 uncultured Phycisphaeraceae bacterium | reverse complement strand
CGGCGTGTCCGCCCACCATTTGTGTCTCGTAGGCGGACCAGATGTGCTCGTCGTTGGACAGCATGTACCGCACGCCGCCCGACGCGACCGCCGGGATGCTATCGCTGGTGGTAGTGCCGGGTCCGTGGATACGGCCACCCGCCGCGCGGCCGTGGATGGGGCCGCCGGTGGCGTTGCCGAACAGGCCGGAGATGCGGGCGGTGACATACGGTGTCCAGTTGCGGATCGCCTGGCGTGCGGGGCTGAGGTCGGCATAGATGGGGGCGGTGCGTGAGGGCGGGTTCCAGCCGAGCACATTCCTATGTGCCGGGTTCAGGTCCGCGCCGATCGCAGACACCCTGTTCGGCGGCCGCCAGTTCAGCACATCCCGATGGGCGGGGTTCGTGTTTGCATGCAGGTCCGACGTCGCTGGATTGCTGCGGACGTGCTCAAGGAAGCCTTCGAGCTCGTCACGCGCCGGGTCGTCGTCGCCAAGGATCTTCGCGGGAGACTCAGACCCTGCGATAAGAGCCATGAGTTCGTCGAGAGTTATCTCCGCAGGAAGCGAGTACCCTTCGATGTCGACAGTGCCGGTGGCCTCGTCCACGTCCCCGATGAACTGGGCGAGGGTGAGCTCGGCGGGCATGGGGCGGCCATCGATGGTCACATAACCCGTCTCATCCTCGACAGCGAGCATGAACCCGTTGAGGGTCACATGAGCAGGCTCGGGGTCGACCGCGAGCTGGGCGACGTAAGGCTCCTCAAACGCAGTCTGCCCAAACGTGACCAGGTCGGACTCCGCCGGGTCAGTGTTCAGCCGCATCTCGGGTGTGAAGCCCTCGACCAACTCCGGCGGCGGGTTCCGCAGCTCCAGCTCCACGTCGCGCTGGATCGCTTCCTGCTCGAGCAGCAGCTGACGCTCCTCGGGGGTCATGTTGATGAACAGGTCCAGCACCAGCGGCGCCGAGTCGGGGTCCTGCATTACCTCCTCGAGCCACGACAGGGCGCCGGTGCGGTCCGCGAAGGACACTTCCTGCCCGATAAGTTCGATGGCCCGCTGGTAGTTGTCGCGGAACTCGATCACCGCCTGCGTCTGCTTCTGGATGACGTCCAGGAAGCGGGCCGCGTCCAGCGCGTCCCCATCTTCGAGGGCGTCCAGGGCGGCCTTGACGGCGGTCTCGGTGCCGGTCAGTTCCGCGGCCGCGTCCCCCGCGCCCTCGGCGAGCGCGTGGAGTCCGTCGGTGAGGTGCTGCCACGCCGGCAAAGATTCCCCAGCGGTCTGGCCGGCGTTCTCGATCGCCGAGGAGGCGTTCGGGAAGATCTCGGCGATCTCCTCAGCCGAGATGCCGAGCCCGGCGAGCTGGTCCATGACCTGGACGATGTTGCCGTCGGCGACCATCTGTGCCAGTGCCTCGTCGACAGAGCGCACGGCTTTCTCGTGCTCGTCCATGTAGGAGCCGAGCGGGGAGAAGGCGCCCACGAACTGGGAGACGTTGTCGGTGAAGGACCGGTTCAGGAGGGCGTCGATGGAGTCGCCGAGGCTGTCGACGGACACCTTGGCGATGGCGAAGTCACCGGCGCCCACGCGCCCGATTTCGGCCATGATGTCGTCGATACCGACGTCACGCAGTGCCCCGCCCGCGTCGGCGATGCCTTCGATGGAGCGGGCGATGTCGTCGGCGTCGCGGGCCACGGACGCCTGGTTGAGGGCGGAGGCGATAGCGCCCACGGCGACAGCAGTGAGACCGACGGCAGCGCCCCAGCCGAGCATGCGTGTGGTGGTGGTGCGTAGGTTGCCGGCGAATCGGGGACTGGTGACGGTCTGCAGGTTGGTGAAGAACCTGTCGTACTGCGGCACCGCCCACATGACCACGGCGCCCAGGCCTGCGGCGGCGCCGGTGAGCGCGACGAGGGCGCCTGCGGCGTACTGGACGCCGTCGGGCAGTCCTTCGAAGGCGCGCATGGCGTCGGCGAGGTTGTTGAGCCAGCCGACGAGCAGTCCCCCGCCCTGCGGGTCGACGAGGGGGGACATGAGGTTAGCGGATAGGTCACGGAACGCTGCGCTCACGCGGTCGACGGCGCCGGCGTAGGTCTCCTTGACGTTGGCGGCTGCGCCACCGAACCGCTCCTGCATGCCGTCGGTTAGGGCGAGGATGGCGGCGTCGGCGTCGAGGGTTCCGCGGGTGATGGATTCGCGGATGTCGGAGCCGGTCTTACCGAACTGCTCACCGATGATGTCGGCGGCGTCCACGCCCCGGTACCCGAACATTTGCAGGTCGCGGGCGGTGATCTTCCCGGTGGCGCCGACCTGGGCGATGATCGTCGCTAGTTCGGCGATGTCCTGGTTGCTGCCGCCGGTGGCGGCGACCGCGTTCTGGATGGCGTCCAGGATGGGGACGACGCGCTCGGCCGCGGTGCCGAACCCGAGGAGCTGGGTCTGCGCTTGGAGGAACACTTGCCGCGCGAACGGGGAGTTGCGGGCGAAGTCGTCCAGTGCCTGCATCTGGGCGTTGGCGCCCTCGGCGGACCCGGTGAGGGTGGTGAGGGCGGCAACGGACTGCTGGCGGAGCTGGTTGTAGCCGATGCCGGTCTTGCCGACGATCGTGGCTAGGGCGCCGATGCTGGTGGCGGTGACGGCGAGGGTGTTACGGACACCGTTCCATGCCTGTTCGTTGTCGCGGGCGTTATCGACGAGCCGCTGGGAGAAGGACCGTGCGGCTGTCTCCTGCTGCTGGGTGGCCTGGGTGGTCTTGCGTGCCGAGCTCTGCGCTGCCTCGCCGACGCGCTCGGTGGCGCGAGCGGCCGATGCCATGCCGGCCTCGTACTGGCCGGTCTCAGCCCGGAGTATCGCGCGCACGGAGCGTTCCACAGACAGCCACCTCCAGACTCGAGTCAGGCGCGTCAAGGCGCGGTAAAGTGGGAGGCCTCAGTAGTGGCCGTGAGAAAGGGGAGAGTTACGTGGATGCGCTGATTGCGCTGCTGGCCGTTGGCTTCATCGGTGGGGCCGTCGCCGCCGTAGCGATCGCGGGCAAGTACCGTGCCCAGTCACGTAATGACCCGGACGGCTACCTCGACCAGCTGTTCAACGGGGCCGAGACGGTGTCGTACTGGAACGGTGCCGGCCGCCTCCCGCTGGAGCAGGTCGTCACGGGCGGGAAGCGGCGCGGCTACCGGCTGTTGGAGATGTCAGGCAATTCCGGCCGTGAGACGGTCCTGTTCTCGCGCGACTAGTCGAGTGGGTCGTCCTCCGGCTCCTTGCCGGGGCTGCGGGAGTCCCACAGGTACAGGAACGCGCCGGGGGTCTTGAGGTCGTCGGCGCGGTCCTCGCGGGCCTTCTCGATCGCGGCCTTGCGGTAGTTGCGGCCGATCTTGGGCAGCCACACGTCCTGCAGGTCCCGGTTCGTGCATTCGTCGGCCCAGCCGCCGCAGCCGCAGGGGCAGCGTGAGTCCTCGAGGATGGTGAGGGCCTGCAGGGCGATGAGGTCAGTCTCGGTGTAATCGTCGGCGCCTTGGCGTCCCCAGAACAGGGTCGGGGGGAGATGGGACTTCCGCGCGGTGCGGAGAC
>CAZKRE010000272.1:0-3578 GCA_964555075.1 uncultured Phycisphaeraceae bacterium | reverse complement strand
CGGCGTAGATGGTGGCGGTGGTGGTGCCGTCGCCGGCGTCCTTGGACGCCTTGGACGCGACCTCCTTCACCATCTGCGCGCCGATGTTCTCGAGCGGGTCGTCGATCTCGATCTCCTTGGCGACGGTGACGCCGTCCTTGGTGACGGTCGGCGAGCCGAAGGACTTCTCGAGGATGACGACGCGGCCGGAGGGGCCGAGCGTGGTCTTGACGGCGCGGGCGAGCTTGTTAACGCCGCGCAGGATCGCCTGGCGGGCGTCGTTCTCGAATCGGATGGACTTGGCAGCCATGTGCTGTGATCTCCGTTAGTCGTGTGCGTGTGTTTGCGGTACGGGTTACGCCGGCCCTGAGCGAGTCCGCGAGCGAAGGGCCGGGTGTGGGTTGTGCGCCGGCGTCACCCGGGCCTTCGGCGCCCGAGCCTTCGTCGCCCCGCGGGCTCCTCAGACTCGGCGTAGACGCCTCAGACCCGGCGCGGGCGGCTTTACTTCGTTTCGACGACGGCCATGACCTCGTCTTCGCCGAGGACGACGTACTCTTCGCCGTCGACCTTGACTTCCTGGCCGCCCCACTTGCCGAGGATGATGGTGTCGCCGGGCTTGACCGAAAACGGCGCGCGGCTGCCGTTCTCGAGGAGCTTGCCGTCACCGATGGCGACGACCTTGGCCTGCTGGGGCTTCTCCTTGGCCTTCTCCGGAAGGAAGATGCCGGACGCGGTCTTCTCTTCGGCTTCGAGGCGCTTGACGAGGATCTTCTCACCCAAGGGACGGATCTTCATAACACGTTCTCTCCTGTGTCGCGGGCTCCATTGCCCGGACGGTTCGGGGTTAGCGGGAACAGGGACTTAAGGGGTCTCTCCACGGAGGTCGGACGGGTTGATGCCCGAGGTGCCGTCGTCCTGCGACGCCGGCCACTGACCGCGGTAGCGGCGGTCGATGAGCCGGCGGAAGACGGCGAGCAGTTCATCCAGATCATTCGGCCGGTTCACCACGCTGAAGGCCCCGAGGCGGAGCGCGTCCGCCAGCAGCCGCTGGGCCTGACGCTGGGTGATCAGCCGGTTGTTGACGACGACGGTCGGCGGGCGGTCGGGCAGGCGGCGGAACATCTCCAGGAGCCAGAGCCCGCCCGCGTCGCTCGACTCGCCCGGGGTGGCGATGTCCACCACGGCGGCGTGGATCCGGACGCTCATGGTGATGTCGACCGCCTCCTTGCCGGAGCGGGCGACGTACGCCTGCACCCCCTGCGGCTCGAGCAGCCGCGGGAGCTGGTTGACCCAGTGCTCCTCCGCCTGCTCACGGTCTTCCGTCAGCAGGACGTTGAAGCGGGCGGGATGGAGACGGACGTTCACCATGGGTCACCCCGCAGAAGGCAACCCGGGTGCCAGTCCGGCGTCGCCTTCGACGCGCGACGCGCCTCCACAAGACTTGAAGGCACAACGGGTTACGAAATCGGCGAGCGGGTCAACCGGGAGTGCGCGACGGCCCGGCCCTGCCGCGCGCGGCGCGGAGGCCAGGGCGGCCGTGCCAAGATGGCAGGCAGGCCGCCCCTCCCTCCCCTCCGTTACATGACCGCGTCCAAACTCTCGGCGAGGATCGCCAGCATCGTTTCGACGTCGCCCGCCGGGGTGATGAACGGCGGGAAGAGGTACATCGTGTCGCCGATCGGGCGGAGGAGCGCGCCGACGCCGGGGCGGTTCGCGGCGTGGCGGTAGACGCGGTAGCCGGTGCGCCGGGTCCAGTCGAGGGGCGTGCCGTCCGGCTCGCGGATGTCCACCGCCGCCATCATCCCGCAGCCGCGGACGTCATGGAGGTACGGCCGAGTCCGAGCGAGTTCGGCGAGGCCCGCGCGGAGGAGCGGCCCCACGGAGGCGAGGTTCGCGAGCACGTCCGGCCCCGCGTAGGCGTCGAGCGCGGCGTTCGCGACGGCGACCGCGAGGGCGTTGCCGGTGTAGGTGTTGGAGTGGAGGAACGCCCGCATCTGCGTGTAGTCGGCGTCGAAGAGGTCGTAGACCGCGTCGGTCGTGACGACCGCGGAGAGCGGCAGGACCCCGCCGGTGAGGCCCTTGGAGAGGCAGGCGAAATCGGGGAGCGGCGAAGCGGCCGAGGGATCGTGGGGCCGAGGGGTCAGGTGGGAGGCGAGGAACGGGCCGAGGCGGTGGCAGCCGGCGGCGATCTCGTCGGCGATCAGGTAGACGTCGTGCGCATCCGCCCAGGCGCGGAGGCGGCGGAGAAGGTCGGGCGAGTAGAGCCGCATGTTGCCCGCGCCTTGGAGCACCGGCTCGTAGATGATCGCCGCGAGCGTATCGGCGACCGGCTCAAGCTGACGCTCCATCCGTGCCCACTCCTCACCGGCGTCCCGCCAGCGCGGGTCGTCAGGCCCCGTGCGGTGCGGCACGGGCGCGAGCTTGAGGACGTCCAGGAGCAGCGGGCCGTAGTGCTGGCGGTACAGGTCGCAGTCGGAGACGGAGAGTGCCGCGGCGGTCTCGCCGTGGTACCCGTTGGCGAGGGCGGCGAGCCTTGTGCGGCCGGGCTGGCCGCGTTGCCGTTGCGCCTGCAACGCCATCTTGATCCCGATCTCGACGGCGGTCGAGCCGTTGTCGGCGTAGAAGACCTTGGCGAAATGAGGGGAACGGCCCGGCCCTTCGCCGCTCCGCTCCTCAAGGCCGGCGTGGTTCGCGAGGTTCACGAGGCGCTCGCTCAGGCGGACGATCGGCTCGTTCGTCGTGTTCGCGAGGATGACGTGCTCAAACCGCTCGGCCTGATCGACGAGCGCCGCGCGGAGCCCCGGGTGGCGGTGCCCCAGCGACTTGCACCACCAGCTCGAGATCGCGTCGAGCAGCACCCGCCCGTCGGCGAGGTGGATCCGCGTCCCTTCCGCGCCCACAACGTGGAGCGGCGCGAAGCCGTCCGGCCCGCGGTAGTCACGCATCTGGGCGCAGGGGTGCCAGAGGACGTTGAGGTCGCGCAAAGTCAGGGGATCGGACGCGGCCATCGGTCTCCCAAGTCTCGGCCGGCGGGGGCTCCGCCGCGAGTTTAGAGCGTGTGTGAAAAGGGTGCCATGGCTTGACCCGCGTCTCGCGGGCAAGCCGTGATGGGCGGCCAATGACGTTCGGCACGGCTTGGTCTCGCTTCGCTCGGCACAAGCCGTGGCACCCGGGATCGGCTTCTCACACACGTTCTTAGAGCCTGTTATGGACTTTGTTGTGACGCCGCGACCAGTTGGGCGAGCATGAGCGTGATGAAGGCGGCGATGTGCAGGCCCGCGAGCGTGCGGGGCAGGCGTTCGTAGTCCTTGACCAGCCGGCGGAATCGGCTGGCCCAGGCGAAGTCGCGTTCGACCACCCACCGCCTCGGCAGGAGCACGAAGCCCCGCTTGGCCTCGGGTAGCTTCACCACCGTCAGCTCGATCCCGTGCTCGGCGGCGGCCTCCGCGGCTTTGTCGCCCGTGTAGCCCTGGTCGGCGTAGGCGATCTCGACTTGCTCGTCGGTCGCCTCCTGCACCTGGCGCGCCAGTTCCCCCACCTGCTTGCGGTCGTCTTCGTCGGCGGGGGTGACGGTGAGCGCCAGCAAGTGGCCCAGCGTG
>CAZKRE010000271.1:0-3606 GCA_964555075.1 uncultured Phycisphaeraceae bacterium | reverse complement strand
GTACACCCCGGCAGACGATCCCGCCGCGCCGCCGGGTGCGCCTACTGGAACCGTCCCAGCGGGTAGGATCGGTGTCCCATCGTAGAGCAAGAACCCGTCGAAGCGCCATCCCGCGGTATAGGTTCCCGCCCGGCGAACTTGGAGAGAATGGTCCCCCTGAGTCAGCGCACCCACTGGCATGCCATGCTGGCCATCGTTGACGTCGTCGTAACGCAGGAATTGCACGGAGTTTAGGCTTTGGTTCGTGCCGGCACCGGGACTGTTGGCCATCCAGGCAGTCGTCTTGACAGCGCCGTCGACCGAGATCTCGGTATTCGTCCGCCGCTCAACGGTGCCGCGAAGGTAAACGTTCGTGCTTGCTGACATTGATGCGGGCGCAGTCATCGTCACCTGTACGTTGCCGGGGTTGGCTCCCTCGGCATACATGTTGGGGTTGCCAAACCAGCCAGAGTAGGTCGAACTGTCGCGAAAGGATGGTCCGCCGGTCCCGCCGGTCGCGTGCTCGGCTTCTACCCACGTCCAGTGCTCGGCCCCGGCGAGGCCGTCGATGGTGATGCTGGGCGCGGCGAGGGCCGGGGCGGCCGCGGTGACGAGGCCACAGAGCCCCAGACCGGTGATTCCAAGGGTTGTGAGAGATCGGTGAAACATGAAAAACCTCCTGTTGGATCGAGTGCAGAAATCAAGGAGTACGTGAGACGCGATGTTCCGGGACGAGGGGGCTACACGGCGACCGCCGCCGGCTTCCCCGGCTCCCGGGCCTCGTCGTCGCTGACGATTTCCAGGAGCGGCTGGTTGAATCGGACGTGCAGCGCCAGGCGGCAACTGCCGTTGAGCGTGAGCGAGCGGACGTCGCCGAGGTAGTCGAACGCGACGGGCAGGTCGTCGCCGATCCGCCGGCGGACGCCCTGCCAGAACGCCTCGCGGGCGTAGGGCGCGGCATCGGGCACCTGCCCGCTGAGCTTGACGCAGCCGGGCTGATGCACGGCGAAGATCCAGCCGAGCGTGTCGCCCAGCCGCCGGGCGTGGCGGGTGAGGAGCGCCGCGACGCCCGGGTCGCCCGAGCGGGCCAGGTGCATGAGCTGCGTAAAGCCGATGGGGGGTTTGCCGCTGCGGGCGTTCCACCGGTCGGTGATCGCCCGCCCGCCGAGGTACGCCTCGAGGCAGCCCCGCCGGCCGCAGTAGCACCGCCGACCGCCGGGGTGCAGCACCGTGTGGCCCACGTCGCGGATCCCGCCCGTCACCGCGGTCACGTCCCGCTTCTTGTAGTGCTTGAACCCGATCTCGAACCCCCGGCCGAACATCAGCCCGACGCCCAGGTCCCACGTGACCTGGAAGATCGGTGTCTCCGCCTGGTCCGGCTCGAGCCCGCCCCAGTAACTCGCCGCCGCGAGCGGCACGACGTAGATCGGCACGTCCAGCAGCGTGCGGAGCACCTGCTTGACGTCCAGCCCGTTGGCGGCGGGCATGTTGACGTAGTTGATGATCTTCCCCGTGCCCGGCGTCATCACGCCCGGCACGCTGAAGCAGGCGCTGAACAGCTCCAGCGACCGCTTGCCCGCCTCCGCCACCAGGATCCGCACCAGTTCGAGCACCCGCTTCGCGACGCCGTCGGCGGCCGTCTCTTCGCTCAGGTCCAGTTCCCGCTTGAACACGATGCGGTTCGAGAAGTCCATCACCGCGCCGCTGAGCCGGGGCGCGTCGAGGCTGATCCCCAGCACCCCCTTGCCCTCGCGGTTCATGTCCAGCAGCACCCGCGGCCGGCCGGTCGCCCCCTCCCGGTTCCCGGTGGGCACGACAATGTGGTCGGCAACGAGCTTCTTGACGTGGACGTTGACCACGGCCCGGCCGATCCCAAGCTTTTGCCCGATCTCCACTTGCGAGATGGGGCCCTCGCGCCTGATCTGCTCCAGCACCCGGACCAGGGTGACCGTTTCGTTCTCAAGGATGCGTTCGAGATGGGCCATGCGAGTGCGGTTCCCTTCGCTCGAAAGATACCGCCGCTCTTTAGTTTGTCAATCATACAAACAAAATATTGATGGGCGGTGGAGCCTCGGAGGTGGCCCCCCCAGTTTCGTTCGCGGCGGCAGAGGCAGAGTCAGAGACGCGAGCCGTCGCGAGATCACGCGCCCGTCGCGTAGAGAGCCACCGCCACGGCGTGGCAGGTGGTCCCGGCGATGACGAACAGGTGCCAGATCAGGTGGGCGTGGCGGAGGGCGTGGGCGAGGAAGAACGCCACCCCGGCGGTGTACGCCACGCCGCCGGCCACGAGCCAGGCGATCCCCGCCGTGGGGATGCGGGCCCAGACCTCGTGTGCCGCGACAAGGATCACCCATCCCATCGCGATGTAGAGGGCCGAGCCCAGTCGCGAACTGCGGGGACCGGCGGTGAGTGTCACGACCACGCCCGCCGCGGCGAGGAGCCAGATCAGGAGCAGCAGCATCCACCCCCACGGGCCACGCAGGACGCCCAGCGTGAAGGGCGTGTAGGTGCCGGCAATGAGGAGGTAGATCGCGACGTGGTCGAGCGTGCGGCAGCGGCTCTTGGCGGGGCCGACGGGCATCGCGTGGTACAGGGTCGAAGCGAGGTAGACCAGGATCACCGAGGTGACGAAGACGACGACGCCGAAGAGCTCGAGGGCATCTCCCCGCCGTGCCGCCGCGGCGACAAGCATCGGTCCCGCCGCCGCGAACACCGCCAGCGCCACGCCGTGCGACACGGCACTGGCGACCTCTTCACCTCGCGTGACCTCGCGACACTCCGCCACGCCCCCACGGTAGGCGGCCGCCGCACCCGCCGGCAAGCGGCCGCCCGCCGCTCAGGCGACGCGAGCGTCTATCGGATCGCCGAACGTGTCCACCCACCCCTCCGCCGTCAGCCGTGAGGCGCACGTCTTGACGCGGCTGTCCGCCCCCACGGCCGCGCCGGCATCGAGGCATCGCAGCACGTCCCAGCGGGGCCGCAGCAACGGGCCCTTCGGCGTGTCGAACGTCTCCCGCATCGGGATCAGCGCGTACCCCCGGTAGAGCACCGGGTCCCCCGCCGGTTCCCGCTTCACGGGGCGCGTGCTGTATCGCGCAAGCTGCTCTGCGGCACTCGGGTAGCTGTCCAATGGATTCTCCTCCGGAAACGGAACACTCGATCGTCCAGGGGATGCAGACCAGGTGTTCACGACAGAGCCCCCGCCCCGACCCCCACACTAAGCGAGTCGGTCGGCGCGTCCTCGCGGCTTCAAAGAATCTTACTGCACCAAATACGACCCCGTAAGAGGCCGAGCCTGACGATCCGGAAGCGCATCCGCCGTCAGAACGTGCCCGGTGTGGATGATGAAGAGCCGACGGTCGTATACGGGTGACATAGGTACGAGGCAATACTGTTCGATGATCGTAATTCGCGCCCAATCATCGTCTTGGTATTTTACCCATCTTCACATAGAGGCGGCGTGGGACAAAAAAGCCGTTGCTCGACGCGCCGAATCCGGCGCGTTTTTAGCCCAAGAACAACCAGTGGGTTCGCCTCGATGCGGAGTGCAGGATACGTGCAATTGCGTAGGTGAAACTTTATGATCTTCTAGGTAACGGGTAAGCCATCCGCTCGCGCCCGACACAA
>CAZKRE010000270.1:0-3613 GCA_964555075.1 uncultured Phycisphaeraceae bacterium | reverse complement strand
CCCCGTTGCCGGCCGCATGCCCGGGCACATGAACGTGCTCCTCGCCGAGGCGGGCGTCCCGTACGAGCAGCTCCTCGACCTCGACCAGGCCAACGCCGAGTTCGACAAGACCGACGTCGCGCTCGTCATCGGCGCCAACGACGTGACCAACCCCGCCGCCCGCCACGCGACCGACTCGCCGATCTACGGCATGCCGATCCTCGACGTGGACAAAGCCCGCACCGTCTTCGTCATCAAGCGCTCCATGGCCGCGGGCTTCGCCGGCGTGCAGAACGAGCTCTACTTCCGCGACAACTGCGGCATGCTCTTCGGCGACGCGAAAAAGGTCGTCGGCGAGCTCACCAGCGAACTCGCGGCGGGCTGACCCCCGGCCCCCGGGGCCGCTCCTCCATATTCGCACGGACCAGACGCTCGTTCGCGGGCCTCGGCGTCCCGGCGGCGGGCGTGCGGGCGGGACGCGTGCAGGGTCACGGCCGCAGGTTGCGGATGCGCATCGACTCGCCGTAGAACTGGATGAGCCGATCGAGCGGGGCCCGGTAGTGCTGGTCGAGGCTCTCGCGCCAGGTGAGGCCGTCCTTGATGCCGTTGATGAAGGCGACGTAGCCCCGCTTGTTCTGTGCGATCATGTATTCGGTGAGCGTGGAGGCGACGCCGTACTGCCAGCCCTCGATCTGGCCGGCCTCGAAGAACCCGCCGAGGTTGCCCCGCGCGCGGAGTTCATTCGCGGCGAGCGTGCGCCGCCGCTCCCGCACGGGCGACTGGGGCACGAGCTCGTTCGCGATCACCTCGGCGAGCCCCTCGTTCCACGCGGAGGGGATCCGCGCCGGGGACCGGTAGCGGTGGAGGAAGCCGTGGACCGTCTCGTGCACCAGGACGTGCGCGAAGAGCCAGCGGGCGGGCTGGCGGTAAAACGCGATGATCACCCGGCCGTCGCCGTACTGCCAGCATCGGCCGGCGGCATCGGACCCCGGCGGCACCCGCAGCACCCGCGTCTCAAACGCGCGGTACGTCGACTCGCTGGCGAACACGAACACCAGCGCCTTGCCCCGCCAGAGGTTCTCTCCCGCGGGGATCCCGAAGAGGTCGGACAGCCGCGCGTACATCCGATCGAGGAGCGTCGCCCACTCCCGCGCCTCATCAACGGGGATGTCGCTGTAGAAGAGGAAGAACGCCGTCTCGTAGAGCCCGGTGCGGACGTCCAGCTCAGCCACGGCATCGCGGGCGAACGCCTTGAGCTCGTCCACCGCGGCGGCCTGCTCCGCGTCCGTCGCGTCGCCCCAGAACCGGGCCTGCACCGCCCCGCGGACGTCCGGGTTGCCGCTGGGCGCCTCGCTGTCGGCGCCGTCGACGGGAGCGGCGGGAGCCGCTCGCCCCGGGTCGGGCTCACCGCTTCGGATCGCGTCCGCCCGCGCGGCCAGCGAACCGTCCAGCGCCAGCGCCCGCCGCAGCGACTGCTCCGCCAGCGGCTTGCCCTCATCCCCAAACGTCATCATCAGCGCCCCGAGCCGCAGCGACGCCTCCGCGTCCTTCACGTCCATGAGCCGACCGAGCACCTGGTGTGCCCGGCCCGCGGGAAGGTCCCGCCACGCGACCGTGTGGACCTCCTCCCCCTCGACCCGCAGCTCGAACTGCTCGCCGTCGTACGCCCGCAGTCTGCCCGAGAGCTGCCTGCCGTCGTTCGTCCGCACCACCAGCGCCCTGGGCGGCTCGACTTCCACCCGCGGCCAATCCGCGCCGAGCCCGCTGCCCGCGAGCGATAGCACGAGACCCAGGGCCAGGCACAGCCGTCGACGTGTCATCGCCCGATTCTACCCGGCGCGTCGGATACGGCACGGACGCGGGCCCCCGCGCCCCCTACAATCCCGCGCTGTCTCGCTGGGGAAACCGGTGACCGAACTCCTCGTCCGCCGTGACGACACTCGATCCGATCGCCGCATCTCGATGCTGCTCGAGATGATGGCCGCGCTCAGCCGTACCCGCGAGCCCGAGGCGGCGCTCGACATCTTCTTCGACACGATGCGGCGGATGTGGGGCATCAAGGGCTACATCGGGCTCTCGTGCGGCGGCCTGGGCAGCGGCGGCTACCGCCTCCTCCGCCACAAGGACGCCGAGGGGCACGACCTCGTGCCGGGTCTCGCCCTCCGCGACGACGTGTCGTCCGCCCGCACCTACTCCGGCGGGTGGCTCGGCGAGGTCTGCGGCAGCGGCGTCCCCCGCCTCTTCCGCGACCTCCATGTCCCCTACGACCCGGTGCTCCGCGACCGCATCGCCGCCTACCGCACCGCCGTGGCGGCCCCCATCTACGACGGCGGCCGCATCGACCGCTGGGCCATCCTCTTCGACGGGGACCCGGACGCGTTCACCGAGGAGTCGCTCGAACAGCTCGTCCTGCGGGCGAACCTCATCGGGGTCGTCATCCAGAACCTCCGCAACGTGGCGCTGCTCGAGAAGGCGCACGCCCAGATCCAGCGCGAGGTCGAACGGATCGCCCAGATCCAGCGGGCGCTGCTGCCGGCGGCGGTCCCCGAGATCGACGGCCTGCGCATCGCCGCGAGCTACGAGACGTTCGACCGCGCGGGCGGCGACATCTACTCCTTCCACAACCTCGACAACCTCCACGCCTCGGGGCAGGTCCCGGCCGACTCGCAAGCCCCCTGCGCGATCTTCATCGGCGACGTCTCCGGGCACGGGCCCGCCGCCGCGGTCGTCATGGCCATGGTCCACGCCATCCTCCAGGCCTACCCCACCCGGCCCGAACGACCCAGCGACGTCCTGCGCCACGCGAACCGCCACCTGATCGCCAAACAGATCGACGCTTCCTTCGTCACCGCCTTCCTCGCGTTCTACGACCCAACCACACGCCGCCTCAGCTACTCCGCCGCAGGCCACCCCCCGCCGCTCTGGCGCCGACCGGCCTCCAACGGCACGACCGAGGTCGTCCCACTCAACGGCGTGCTCGGGTTCCCCCTCGGCGTCGTCGACGAGCCCGGCTACGACGACTCCCACGTCACCCTCGCCCCCGGCCAGACGTTGGCGTTCTTCACCGACGGCATCACCGAGGCACGCAACTCCGCCGGCGGCTTCTTCGGCAACAGGGGCGTCGAAGCGGCGCTCCGCCGCTGCTCCGGCGAAGCCTCCTGCCTCGTCTCCACCCTCACCAACGCACTCAAATCCTTCGAACAAGGCGGCCGCCCCCACGACGACCAAACCCTCATCGCCATCGAAGTCGTCTAACCCCGCCCCCCACTCCCTCCCCCCCTCCCCCCCCCCCCGCACTCGTACTCCTACGCGTACGCGTACTCGCCCCCGCCCCCCCACTCGTACTGCATCCGCGCCTTCACCCCACCTCTCTCTAAGGAAAGCAGGAACCCAGGAACCCAAGACGAAACCCCTCGTTCCCTCTCTCTTCCTGCCTTCCTGCCTTCCTCAGAGCTCTCCGCCTCCTCCGCGTCTTAACGATTTCTCTCTTCCTGGCTTCCTGGCTTCCTGCTTCACTTTCCCCTCTTCCCGCCTCCGCGCCTCTAAGGAAAGCAGGAACCCAGGAACCCAAGACAAAAACCCTCGTTCCCTCTCTCTTCCTGCCTTCCTGCCTTCCTCAGAGCTCTCCGCCTCC
>CAZKRE010000269.1:0-3614 GCA_964555075.1 uncultured Phycisphaeraceae bacterium | reverse complement strand
CCATGCGGGTGCTTGCGGACGAGGCGGAGGTTGGGCGGCTGATCGACGGGCTGGCCGACCGGGTGGCGGCGTGGATGGCTGAGCACGGGGCCGCCCCCCCGGAAGCCTCCCCGGGCGCCTCCCCGGGCGCCTCCCCGGACACCCCCCCGAACGCTCCGTGGGCGATCGTCGGCATCCGCAGCCGGGGCGACACGCTGGCGAAGCGGCTGGCGGCGAGGCTCGGGCCCGAGCGGTTCGACGGGCGGGTCGGGACGCTGGACATCACGCTCTACCGCGACGACCTGTCGGAGGTGGCGAACCAGCCGGTGGTGCGGACGACGGAGATCCCGTTCGCGATCGACGGGCTGCACCTGGTGCTGGTGGACGACGTGCTGATGACGGGGCGGTCGATCCGGGCGGCGTTGCAACAGATCATCGACCTGGGTCGGCCGCGGCGGGTGTGGCTGGCGGTGCTGGTGGACCGCGGCGGGCGGGAGCTGCCGATCGCGCCGGACCTCGTGGCGGTGGACCTGACGGGGGCCGGGGCGGGGGCGGGGCTGGCGGCGGGGGACTCGGTGCAGGTGCAGCTCCGGCCGGTGGACGGGGCGGACGCGATCCTGATCCGCGGCGAAGGGGATGGGCGATGAACGACTACCGCTGGCCCCACAAGCACCTGCTGAGCATCGAGGAACTGAGCCCGCGGGACATCCGCTTCCTCCTCGAGACGGCCCGCGGCTTCGAGGGCGTCTCGACGCGGAGCGTGAAGAAGGTGCCGGCCCTGCGGGGGAAGGTGGTGGTGAACCTCTTCTTCGAGGACTCGACGCGGACGCGGGCGAGCTTCCACCTCGCGGCGTCGCGGCTGTCGGCGGACGTGCTGGACCTGGCGGCCAAGGGGTCGAGCGTCAGCAAGGGCGAGACCCTGCGGGACACCGCGCGGAACATCGAGGCGATGGGGGTCGACGTCATCGTCTGCCGCCACCAGCTCAGCGGGGCGAACGTGCAACTGGCGCGGTCGGTCGGATGCAGCGTGATCAACGCGGGCGACGGCCAGCACGAGCACCCGACCCAGGGCCTGCTCGACAGCTTCACGATCGCCAAGCGGCTGGGGCGGACCGACGGGTTCGACTTCTCCGGGCTGACGGTGGCGGTGGTGGGGGACGTCGCGCACAGCCGGGTGGCGCGGTCGAACATCCACTGCCTGACGAAGCTGGGGGCCAAGGTGATCCTGGTGGGCCCGCCGACGCTGCTGCCCGGGGGGTTCGGCGACCTGCCGGGCGGGGGGTGCGAGGTGTCGACGGACCTGGACGCGGTCCTGCCGCGGGTGGACGTGGTGAACATGCTGCGGGTGCAGTTCGAGCGGCTGACGAGCCAGGCGTTCCCGAGCGTGCGGGAGTACGCGACGCTGTACGGGCTGAGCAGCCGCCGCCTCGCCGCGGCGAAGAGGGACCTGCTCGTGCTGCACCCGGGCCCGATGAACCGGGGCATCGAGATCGGCTCCGCCGTCGCCGACGGCCCGAACTCCGCCATCCTCGAACAGGTCTCCCACGGCCTGGCGGTGCGGATGGCGGCGCTGTTCCTCGTCACCGGCGTCCGACCCGAAAGTTAGCCGCGGAGCTTGCTCCGCGTCGGCGCCGCGACGTCATCGGACCCCCCGCGCGGAGCAAGCTCCGCGTCGGCGCCGCGACGTCATCGCCCCTCCCCGCGCGGAGCAAGCTCCGCGGCCAACGGGGGCGGATTCCGCTATAACTCGCGGATGACGGATGCAGGGCTTTTGCTGATCATTTCCGGCCCCTCGGGCGTGGGGAAGACGACCATCACCCATCGCGTCGAGCGGCGCGTCAAGGCGTGGTTCAGTGTCTCGATGACCACCCGCCCCATGACCCCCGCCGACGAGGACAGCGTCGACTACTTCTTCGTCACCCGCGAGCGGTTCGAGAAGGCCCGCGACGCGGGCGAACTCCTCGAGTGGGCGGAGTACAACGGCAACTACTACGGCACGCCGCGGGAGCCGGTCGAGTCGCACATGCGCCAGGGCGGCGTCGTGCTCCTGGAGATCGACATCCAGGGGGCGATGCAGGTCAAGCGGGCGATGCCCGACGCCTACGCGCTCTTCGTCCTCCCGCCCAGCGAGGAGGCCCTGCTCCAGCGGCTCCTCGCCCGCAAGCGGGAGGATGAGGCCACCATCCAGAAGCGGTTCCTCCGCGCCAAGGACGAGATCGAGCTCGCCCGCCGGAGCGCGATCTACGACCGCTTCATCGTCAACGACGTGCTCGACGCCGCCGTGGAGGAGGCGGTCGCCGCGGTGGAGCGGGAACTGGCGAAGCGCCGGGCGACGCCGAGGGCGGGGCGTTAGCCGCGGCCCTTGTGCCGCGTGAGGCGGGCCTCCCGCGGGGGCTTCCGGGGCGAGTCGTTATCCTTGGGGCACTATGACCCGTGCGGTGTTCCTCGATCGTGACAACACGATCATCCACAACGACGGCGACCTGGGCGATCCGGACGAGGTCCGGCTGATCCAGGGGGCCGCGGCATCCATCGCCTCGCTCTGCGGCCTGGGCTACAAGGTCGTGGTGGTGACCAACCAGGGCGGCGTCGCCCGGGGCAAGTACACCGAAGACGACGTGATGCTCGTCCACGAGCGGATCGCCCAGATGGTCCAGCGGGCCGCCAACGGCGCCCGGATCGACCGGTTCTACTACTGCCCCTACCACCCCGGCGGGACGGTGGATGAGTACCGCATGGAGCACCCCTGGCGGAAGCCCGAGCCGGGGATGCTGCTGCAGGCCGCCGAGGACCTGGAGATCGATCTGTCCCAGTCGTGGATGATCGGGGACCAGATGCGGGACGTTCAGGCCGGGGCCGCGGCGGGGACGCGGACGATCCTGCTCCGCCCCGACATGCGGGAGGGGCAGGCGATGGACGACCTGATCGCCGAGCCGGCCCCGCCCGCGCCGTCGCCGGGCTGGTGGAAGGAGCCCCCGCCGCCTTCCGGGGGGGGCAAGCCGGTCAAGCCCGACTACGTCGTGCGGACGCTGGTGGAGGCGGTGCGGGTCATGGCCCAGGCCCGCAAGCCCGACCCGGAGGACGCGCGGACGCACATCGTCGGCAAGAAGTGGGACGCCGCCGCGGTGCGGAAGCTCCAGGAGTCGATCAGCAGCAAGGCCGCCGCGAACCCGCCCGCCGCTGGGTCCGACCCGGTCCGGCCGCCCGAGCCGGGGCCGAAGCCCGCCGTCGGGCCCAGACCCGCCCGCGCCAAGCACACCTCCGGCCGCCCCTTCCGCCCCTGGGCCGCCCAGTCGGACGGGGGGGAGGAGCCGCTGGTCCAGCGGCTGCGTCGCCAGCGGCGTGAGGAGGGCGAGGGCCATCCCGACGGGCCGGAGCACGACGCTACCGCCGCCACCGCCGCCCCCGCGTCCCCGGCCGCGCCACCGCCGGCCGACGAGCCCGACCCGGTCACGCCCGAGGAGGACTACGCCGCCGCGGCCGAGGCCCGCGTCATCGAGACGCGCCCGGCCCCAACCCGCATCCCCGCCCGCGCCCAGCCCGCCGCCCCCCCGGCCCCCCCGGAACCCCCGTCTTCCCCGGAACCCGCGGAACGCCGGGAGCCCGCGGGGTCCCCCGCGCTTCGGAAGGCCGTG
>CAZKRE010000268.1:0-3637 GCA_964555075.1 uncultured Phycisphaeraceae bacterium | reverse complement strand
CGCTTCGCCCACAACAAGTACCTCATCCGCAAGCAGTTCTTCAAGATCTTCGGCGAGCGGTTCCACATCTACGATGAGTCCGGCGAGAACGTCGTGCTCTACACGAAGATGAAGGCGTTCAAGCTCAAGGAGGACATCCGCCTCTTCGAGAGCGAGGCGATGGAGCGGGAGCTGCTGCGGATCGGCGCCCGACAGGTGATCGACATCGCCGCGACCTACGACGTGCTCGATCCGGTGTCGGGGGAGAAGGTCGGCGCACTGCGGCGCAAGGGGCTCAAGTCCACCTTTCTCCGCGACGAGTGGGTCGTCATGGACGAGGACGGGGCGGAGATCGGCCTGGTCAGCGAGGACTCGACGTGGAAGGCGCTGCTGCGGAAGTACGTCGACTTCGCGAACATCATTCTGCCGCAGCGGTACACGGTGAACGTCCACGGCCGGCACGTGATGGACGTCCGCCAGCGGTTCAACCCGCTGATCCAGAAGATCGAGCTCGACTTCTCGGCCGACCCCGAGGCGACGCTTGATCGGCGGCTGGGGCTCGCGATCGGCGTGCTGCTGTCGGCGATCGAAGGGCGGCAGAACTGATGGCGACGCGGCAGGTGGACCTGGTGTGCTTCGACCTGGGGCGGGTGCTGATCCGGATCTGCGACGGCTGGGGCCACGCGTGCGAGGTGGCGAAGGTCGCGGCCCGGGCCGCGGAGCTGACGCCGGAAGGCGAGGCGGCGCTGCTTGACGTGGTTTCCCGCAACGAGGTGGGGGAAACGGACCTCGCGCGATTCTGTGAGGAAGCGGCCCCCCTGCTCGGGCTAACTGCGGGGGAGGTCGAGGCGGCGAGCCACGCGTACCTGCGGGAGCCGTTCGAGGGCGGTGCCGAACTGATCGACGAACTCGAGGCCGCGGGCGTTGCGACGGCGTGCCTGTCGAACACGAACGCGAACCACTGGCGGCTGATGCTGTCGGAGGGCTCGCCGACATTCCTGCCGCTGTCGCGGATGCGGCACCGGTTCGCGTCCCACCTGGTGGGGGCGCGCAAGCCGGACGCGGCGATCTACGCCCACGTCGAGCGGGAGGCGGGGGTTGCGCCCGAGCGGATCGTCTTTTTCGATGACCTGCCGGCGAACGTGGAGGCGGCGCGAACGCGTGGGTGGAAGGCGCACGTGATCACGCCGGAGGAGAGCCCGATCGAGCAGTCGCGGCGGTGGCTGGTGCATTACGATGCGCTGCTGGTGGGGTCGGGGGAAGGGAGCCATCGGCCGTGAGCGAGCGTGACAGCAGCATCATGATCAGCGGAAAGGTGGCGCTCGTGGGCTTTGTGCTGGGGATCCCGGTGCTCTTCCTGGTGACGTGGCTGACGCTGCGGAACGTGGAGGCGAAGCTGGCGACGGGCGACGCGCCGCTGGTTTGGGCGGAGCGGGCGAACTGGGCGACGCCGCCGATCAAGCGGACGACGCTGGAGGACAAGCCCGGCGAGTTCGGCCGGCCGCCGAAGGGCAAGTGGGTGCGGCTGGACTTCCACCTTTCGCCTGAGGTGGAGGCGGTGGTGAAGGAGGCGGCCGCGCTGGCGGCGAGCGAGGATTTCGCCAGTGACGCCACGGGCGCCGCGCTGCGGGAGCTGGCGGCCCGACGCCCGGCCGTGATCCCCCGCGAGGGCGGGCCGGCGGAGCAGCCGCACGGCTTCTACCTGGACTACCTGCTGGGCGCCTGGCACCAAGCCCGGGGCGAGGCCGGGGAGGCGGAGGCGGCCTACACGCGGGCCTTTGCCGGGGCGCCGGCGGTGATCAAGGTGCGATTCGAGTACGGGCCGGACGAACCGGCGGCAGGGCTCCGGCTCGAGCCCGCGGAACTGGCGCACGACCGCGTGGTTGACGGCGACCCGTCCACCCCCGACTTCGAGGAGCACCTCGACCAGTCGCTCAAGCTCGTGTACCCCCACCTGGTCACGGACGAGACGGGCACGATCTACCTGCCGGCGTTTCACACGGTCTACCGCTGGGCGCGGGTGCCCGAGTCGGCGACGCACGACCTGCGGTACTGGCAGACGGAGGGTTGGTTCCAGTTCCCGGGGCGGATCGGGGCGCCGCGGCCGGCGGCGGTGAGGCCGCTGGAAGCGGGTGCCGGCGCGGGCTCGGGCGGGGCGGAGTGATGGGTTTCGCTCCGTTCCGTATGATCTGTGTATGAGTATTGCTGCCGCTGTCGAAGGCTCGCCCGCGTCCACGCCTCGTGAGATCCGCGTCTATCGGATCGAGGTCCGTCCCCGTGTCGGCGAGGCCGACCCCGCGGGGGATGCGGTGCTGCACGACGCCCGGGAGGCGTTTCCGGGGGTGGAGCGGGTGCGGGTGGTGCGGGTGTATCTGATCGAGGCCGCGATCGACGCCGCCGCCGCCGAGCGGGTCGCGCGGGAGCTGCTGACCGACCCGGTGAACCAGCGGTACACGCTCGGTGCGGACCCGGTGGCGGAGCGGACGGCGATGGTCGAGGTCCACTTCCTGCCGGGCGTGATGGACCCGGTGGCGGAGTCGACGCGGGCGTCGATCATGGAGATGCTCGGCGGCGAGGCGGGCGAGGTGGCGACGCGCACGGGGTACCGCTACGACCTGACCTTTGCCGAGGGGGCGACGCTCCCGGCGGCCGAGGCGCTCGAGGCGTTTACGGAGGGACACCTGGCGAACACGGTGGTGCAGGAGGTACACGTCGAGCCGTTCGTGCCCGAGAGCTTCCCGCACGGGCACCGCTACGACTTCAACCTGATCCACGTGCCGATCCGCGAACTCGATGATGCGGGGCTGCGGAAGCTGTCGCGTGACGGGCACTTGTTCCTGTCGCTCGAGGAGATGGTGGCGATCCGCGAGTACTTCCGCGACCTCGGCCGGGACCCCACCGATATCGAGCTCGAGACACTCGCGCAGACCTGGAGCGAGCACTGCGTCCACAAGACGCTCAAGAGCACCATCTCGTATCGGCAGACCGAGCACAGCGGCACGCCGGGACCGAGCGACTGGGCCGGCCGCGCCGGGCACACCATGCGCGGCGACGGGACGCTCATCATCGGGAACCTGCTCAAAAGCACCGTCGCCGCCGCGACGTACGAGCTGATGGAGGAGCCGGAGTTCCGCGAGTGGTGCGTGAGCGTGTTCAAGGATAACGCCGGCATCGTCCGCTTCGACGACATCGACGGCGTGTGCATCAAGGTCGAGACACACAACCACCCGTCCGCGATCGAACCCTACGGCGGCGCGGCGACCGGGATCGGCGGTTGCATCCGCGACGTGATGGGCACGGGCCTGGCCGCGAAGCCGATCGCGAACACCAACGTTTTCTGCGTCGCGGACCCCGAGTTCCCGGAGGGGGACCTGCCCAGCGGCGTGATCCACCCGCGACGGGTGCTGCGGCGCGTCGTCGCGGGCGTCCGAGACTACGGGAACCGGATGGGCATCCCGACGATCAACGGCGCCGTGTGGTTCGACGAGGATTTTCTCGGCAACCCCCTCGTCTTCGCCGGCTGCATCGGGCTCCTGCCGCTCGACCGGTGCTTCGGCGAGGCCCAGCCGGGCGACCGGATCGTGGCGCTCGGTGGGGCGACGGGGCGTGACGGGATCCACGGCGCGACCTTCTCCTCCGCCGAACTCACCGACACCCA
>CAZKRE010000267.1:0-3676 GCA_964555075.1 uncultured Phycisphaeraceae bacterium | reverse complement strand
CCCGTCACGCGCGCGTGGTACGGCGGAGGTTTACTCCTGCAGGCGGTGATCACTGGGCAAGCGGCACGTAATAACGGCCGTCGGTTGGTCTGTAACGTCCTCTCGCTGAGTGCAGCACCTGTTCCGCACTCTCGCAAGGGGCGGCACGCCGAAAAAACTACCGGCCCATGACGGCGGGTGGCACTGACAAGCCGTAGGCTCGGCGGAGGCTTGTCAGTGGGGAGCGCAAGATCGGACGGCGGGCGCGAGGAACCCGCTCCCCCCTCTCCCCCCTCCTGCTCGCCTGTCTCCGCTCGCCTCTCTCGTGTGCCCTCCGCGAAGCCGCTCACGCCCGCGCGAGCGACACCGAGAGGATCATCAGGTCGGTGGGGTTGACGCCGGCGAGGCGGCCCGCCTGGCCGAGCGTCGCCGGGCGGAAGCGGTTGAGCGTGATCGCCGCCTCGGTCCGCAGGCCGGCGACGGACCGGTAGTCGTGGGCCTCGTCCGTCGGCAACGGCAGCGACTCCCGCTCGGCCAGCCGGGCGATCTCGCCCCGCTGCCGCGCGACGTAGCCCTCGTACTGCAGGTCGGCGAGGACCGAATCGATCACCGCCGCCCCCGGAAGCGGCCCTCCGAGAAGCGGCTCGTCCTCCATCGACGCCAGCACCGCCGACGCGTCCACCCCCGGCCGCCGGGCCCAGCTCGCCCGCTGCGGCGTCGCCAGCCACGCGCGCAGCGACTCCCGCGCCGCGCGCTTCGCCTCGAAGACCCCCCACCGGGCATCGTCCACGAGCCCCAGCTCCCGGCCGAGCGGGGTCAGCCGCTCGTCCGCGTTGTCCGCCCGCAGCGTCAGCCGGTGCTCCGCGCGGCTCGTGAACATCCGGTACGGCTCCCGCGGGGTCTTCGTCACCAGGTCGTCGAGCATCACCCCGATGTACGCCTGCTCCCGCCCCAGCCGCCCCCGGAAGCCCCGGAAGTCCCCCCCCGCCCCCTCACGAAAGCCTTCGGGGTCGCGCGCGTATCGTGCCGCGTTCAGCCCCGCGATCAGCCCCTGCCCCGCCGCCTCCTCGTAGCCGCTCGTCCCGTTGATCTGCCCCGCGAGGAAGAGCCCGGGCACCCGCTTGGTCATGCACGTCGCGTCGATCTGGTGCGGCCAGACCATGTCGTACTCGACCGCGTACCCGTGCCGCAGGATCTCCGCCTTCTCGCACCCCGGCAGCAGCCGGACGATCGCTTCCTGCACGTCCGCCGGCAGCGACGTCGAGATCCCGTTGCAGTAGACCTCGTCCGTCTCCAGCGACTCGGGCTCGAGGAAGACGTGGTGGCTGTGGCGGTCCGCGAACCGCACCACCTTGTCCTCGATGCTCGGGCAGTACCGCGGCCCCACGTTGCCGGCGGCGATCTGGCCGTTGTACATCGGCGCCCGATCCAGGTTCGCCCGGATCAGGTCGTGGATCGCCCCGTTCGTGTGCGTGATCCAGCACACGGTCTGCGGCAGCACCGGGAAGCGCTCCGCGACCGTGGCGTACGCGCTCAAGGAGCCGATCCCCGCGCCCCCCGCCACCCCGGTCATCTCGCTGAACGCCACGGGCCGCGCATCCCCCGGCTGCTCCTGCAGGGACGCCAGGTCGATCGTCTCGCGCCTCAGCCGCGGCGGCGTGCCGGTCTTCAGCCGGCCCAGGTCGAACCCCAGCCGCCGCAGCGCGCCGCTCACCCCCACCGACACCCCCTCGCCGACCCGTCCCCCCTCCGTCTTCCGCTCACCCGTGTGCATCAGCGCCCGCATGAACGTGCCGGTGGTCAGCACGACCGCCTTCGCCCGCAGGCGGACCCGGACATGCCCCACGCGGGCTTCGACACCCCCGCAGGCGCCGTCCTCCACGAGGAAGTCTTCGATCGTGCCCGCGATCACATCGAGGTTCTCCCGCGTGGCCAGCAGCCGCTGCACCTCCCGGGCGTAGGCATACTTGTCGCTCTGGCACCGCGGCCCCTGGACCGCGGGCCCCTTGCTCGCGTTGAGCACCCGGAACTGGATCCCCGTCGCATCGGCCGCGAGCCCCATCAGCCCGCCCAGGGCGTCGATCTCCCGGACCATCTGCCCCTTGGCCAGCCCCCCGATGGCGGGGTTGCACGACATCGCCCCGATCTTCGACGGGTCCATCGTGATGAGGGCCACGCGGGCGGGTGAGATCCGTCCTGAGTCCTGAGCCGCGAGCCTTGAGTTGGACTCAGGACGCAGGACGCAGGACTCAAGACCCGCCTCCCGGCGGAGCAGCGAGGAAGCCGCCCAGGCCGCCTCGGCGCCGGCGTGCCCGCCGCCAATCACGATCACGTCGTACCTCTCGCGCATCGCGGGATTGTAATTGGGATCCGCGCGAGCGGCCGGCCGAGCGGTGGCTCGCCTCACCCGCCCCACCCATCTTGGCGAGCCGCGGATGGACCTCCCGCCCCGGGTCTGACCGGCCGCCGTGTCGGCCGGATTCCCACCCCCGAAACGTCCACCGGCTTACCTTGCCCGCAACGTGGTACCCGCCTTGAATCCGGCCAAGCTTCACCCGCTCGTTCCTCCCGACGCCGGGGCCGTCCTTCCGAGGGCGGCCCCGGTTCTTCTCCATCCGCTTCCTGCTGAGCCCGCACCCCGTTTTTCTGCCGGACTACGCCATTTGACGTATAGACGCGGCCCCAGGGGTCGGGTAGGTTCCTATCCGGTTCGACGAAAGGAGACATGTGTCTCCTTCTGGCGGATTGGGGGAGGTGGGGCTTCTGAGAGGTCGTGAGGAGGGGCATGAGGGCGGGGACCCGTGAGAGGTCGTGACTCCACGGATTCCGCCGTCATCTCTGTTCAGTGCATCCGCGAGCGGTCGGCCTGTAGCCGGTCGCAACAGGCGGATGATGTTCTTTGTAGCAGGAGGTAGAGGATGTGTGTGCGTAAACTGGCATTGAGTGGCGGCGTCGCGGCGGCCGCGGGACTTCTCGCCGCGCCGGGGGCGGCGCTGGGGGCAAGCGAGACCTTCAGCGATTCGTTCAACCTGCAACTGGCGCGGCCGGTGCTGTACGCCTCGGCGGCCCTCGTCGATGGTGACTACTCGAACAACACCTACAGCGAGTCCACGCTGGTCACGCTGTCGCAGTTCGATACCCAGGGCGGGACCCGGACCCTGGAAAGCGTCGGGCTTAACCTGCAGATGACGATCGCGGGCGAGCTCTACGTCTACGCGGTGCCGGACTTGCGAGTCGTGACGTCGCTGGTCCAACCCGCGGGCGCCACCGCGCACCACGACACCGAGGTCGAGCTGACGGGCTACGCGTCCGTCGGCGGGCTGAAGGCAGAAACCGACTTCGACGTCCTGCACGGCGCCGGCGGGAGCAATTATTTCCTCCCGATCGACGAGTCGGACGACGCGAGCGACACGGGGCCCGCCTCCAGCGACTTCATCGGCACGGGTGACATCGACGTCTACGTCTCCGCGTCGGTCGTGGTGGACTATCTCGACGTCATCAACGGCGGCGGAAACGCCGGCAGTGCCAACGGCATCGTCGCGGATGGAACCGTGGAACTGGTCTACACCTATAGCACCGGCGACACCGGGCCGACCATCCCGACCGACCCGGGCGTGATCCCGACCCCGGCCGCGGCAGGCCTCGGCCTGGCGATGCTCGGCGGATTGCTCGGCCGCCGACGGCGGTAATCGCGACG
>CAZKRE010000266.1:0-3758 GCA_964555075.1 uncultured Phycisphaeraceae bacterium | reverse complement strand
CGGCCGCGGCGGGATGGCGTGATCGCCGCGAGATGACGCACTGGCCGCCCTCACCGGCCTCCTGGGGCGGGCCACCCTCTCCCGGAGGGCGAGGGAGCCGGGAGCGCCGCGCGGCCGCGGCCTGTTGACGCAAAGAGTGAGGTCATGGCACGACGCGAACGCTGCCACACCGTGCCAGAGCATTCCGTCAGGGTGTCGCCGTCTGCTCCGCGGCCTGGGCGCGCGCCTGGGCGATCGCCAGGTCCTTGGCGACGAGGCGGGTCTTGAGCACGAGCAGGCCCGCCGAGAGCTGTGGGTCCATGCCCTTGTCGAGGATCGCCCGCGCCGTCGGGGGCTCCTCGCTCTCCTCTGCCGCGGCGGCCTTGGCTGCCGGGTCGCGGAGGATGTCGACCTCCTGCCGGTACTCCAGCGCATCCGCCACCTGCTGGTTGGTCATCTCCACCACCAGGTCGGGCACGACGCCCCAGTCCTTCGCGTCCGGCTTGCGGTGGATGATCCGGCCGAGCGGGAGCATGTAGTACTGCGTCGTGAGCTTGAGGAACGCCTCGCCACGGGAGAGCGGGAAGAGGTCCTGGACGCTGCCTTTGCCGAAGGACCGCGTGCCGACGACGAGGCCCCGGCCGTAGTCCTGGAGCGCGCCGCTGACGATCTCGCTGGCCGAAGCCGAGCCCTGGTTGATCAGGACGACCGTCGGGAACGGCTCGTAGGTGCGATGGCTCTGGGCGCGGCTCTGGTTCTGCTTCTTCCCGTCATGATCGACGGTGTAGACGATGGGGCCCTCTTCGACGAAGCGGTCGACGACGTCGATCGCGGACGACAGGAGCCCGCCCGGGTTGAATCGCAGGTCGATGATCAGCCCGTTGAGGGGCCCGTCCGCCTGCATCCGGGCAACCGCCGCGTCCAGGTCGTCCGCGGTCTGGGGGATGAACTGCGACAGGCGGATGTACCCGATCCGGTCCCGCTCGTCGATCCAGTAGTTCCACCCGGAGCCGGTGTGTTCCCAACCCCGGATCGACTCGATGGCGATCTCGGCCCGGCGGAGCTCGACCGCCACGAGGTCCGTTTCGCCGACCCGCTCGATGCCCAGCGCGACCGGCGTGCCCTCGGGGCCGGTGATCTCGCGGACCGCCTTGTCGAGGCTCCAGCTCGCGGTGTCGCGGCCGTCCACGGTCGCGATGATGTCGCCCGCCTTGATCCCCGCCTTCTGGGCCGGCGTGTCGGGCAGCGGGGTCACGACGATCAGCCGGCCGTCCCGGCGGGAGATCTGGATCCCCACGCCGTAGAACTTGCCCTGCGTCGACCGGCTGAACTGCTCCGTCTCCTCCGGCCAGATGACCGCCGAGAAGTCGTCCAGCGTGGAGGTCGCACCCTCCGCCAGCTCGTAGACGATCACCGACTCGGGCAGCGCCACCGTCTCCCGGTTCGCCTTGAGGATGCGGTCGATGACCTCCGCCGTCTCCAGGAAGTTGAGCGAGGTCCCCGCGCCCTGCGGGAGCCGGGCGTACTCGGCCGCGACGCGGTCCTTCATCGCCTGCCGCTTCGCCTGGTCGCTGAGCGACGGGAACGTTGCGGCCAGGTCGTCGGTGTCCAGCACGATCTGCAGCGACTCGAGGGCGCCCTTGACCAGCGCGAGATACCCGCGGTTGGCCGACCGATCCACGTGTTGGCGGGCGGCCTGGGCGAGCGTCTGCCGCAGCATCGACACGTCGATGCCCCGGAGGCGCGTCTCCCACGATTCCGCTTCCAGTTCCAGCGCGTCTTCCCGTGCCTGCTCGGCCCGCTCCGCGGCGGGATCGTCGGCTTCGCCTTCGCCTGCCTCCTGCTTCGCCGCCGCCCGTCGGGCCTGCTGCGCCTTGTAGAGCGCCCGCAGCTTCTCGGGCGTGTAGAGCTGGAGCACCTGAACGTGCTTCGCGATCCGCTTCACGTCATCCCGGTACGTCGCGTAGTCGTCGAAGAGCAGGTCCAGCGCCCGGAACAGCGACAGCGCCTGCACCCAGTCGTGGGCCTCTTCCGCCGCCGTCGCCTGCCGCTCGGCCTCCGCGACCACCCGCTTCACCGCGGGGACGTTCAGGACCTCCGCCGGCTCGTCCGCGAGGCTGTGGGCGTCGATCGCGGCCACCAGCGCTTCCTCGATCCGGCCCGCGTCGAGTTCGGTGCCGACCTTGGCGAGCGTTTCGTCGTAGGTCTTCTGCTTCGACTGGCTCTGCGCCTGGCGCGCCTCATCGAACCGCCGGAGATCGTCGATCAGCGCCTGGAGGTTGTCGTTCTGCAGGTCGGCGTAATCGGCCTGTAGGCGGGCGAGCACCTCCCCGAACCGGCCCGACTCGGCCAGGTTCTCGAGGTGCGCCACGGCGGCCCGGGTGTCCGAGGTCGCGCCGAGGGTGGTCGGCGGGGCCGCGGAGGCCTTCTGCTGCGCGGGTTTGGCCTGACACAGGGGCGCCGCCGCCGCCAGCGCCACGGTCGCCGCCAGGAACGTCACCACGCCAAAACGTGCCGAGAGGGGTCGTGGGGTCAAGCGCATCCACTCCAATCCAAGGTACAGCCCGGGCGGGCCGCTCACCGTGCTAGATACGTCCCGGACCCGCCCCGGGATCGCGGAACCTCCTCATCGTACGCCAACCGCCGCCGAACGGGATAGACCTCCCGCGTGGAATCTGGTTGCCTTGTCCGCTTTTGAGATGCGACCGTGTACCGTGACCAGGCCGACCGGGGGCCGAGGCGGGCACCTTTTCCCGTTCCCATCCCCGTCCCGGCCGCTGATCCGCCACGTCCCGACCCGGCCCGCGAGCGGCTGAGCCGCCCGGCCTTCGTCAGGCCGATTCCTTCTTGGGCGCCGACACCCGCAGGTCTGCCAGCCGCATGCGGTGATCGATCGCGGCCCGGTCGATGACGTACTTGGCGCCGTCGTTGTCGAGGTCGGGCAGGTCGTACATCAGTTCGAGCATGATGTCCTCGAGGACGCCCCGCAGGGCCCGGGCGCCGGTGTCCCGCTCGATCGCCCGGCGGGCGAGCCGCGAGAGGGCCTGGTGCGTGAACTCCAGCTCGGCGCCCTCCATCCCGAAGAAGTGCTGGTACTGCCGGACCAGGGCGTTCTTCGGCTGCGTCAGGATGGAGATGAGCGTCTCCTCCGTCAGCGGCATGAGCGGCGTGATGACCGGGAGGCGGCCGATCAGCTCGGGGATCATGCCGTACTCGATCAGGTCGTCGGCGGTGATGTTCGAGAGCAGGAACCCCTTGTCATCGGTCTGGTCGTCGACGCTCTGTTCGCTGGCGAAGCCGATGGACTTGCGGCCCAGCCGCTTGCGGATGATGTCCTCGACGCCGACGAACGTGCCGCCGCAGATGAAGAGGATGTTGCTGGTGTCGATCTGGATGTACTGCTGCTCGGGGTGCTTGCGGCCGCCCTGCGGGGGGACGTTGGCGACGGTGCCTTCGAGCATTTTCAGCAGCGCCTGCTGGACGCCTTCGCCCGAGACGTCTCGGGTGATGGAGACGTTCTGCGACGTCTTGCCGATCTTGTCGATCTCGTCGATGTAGATGATGCCGCGCTGGGCCGACTCGATGTCGTAGTCGGCGGCCTGGAGGAGCTTGAGCAGCAGGTTCTCCACGTCCTCGCCGACGTAGCCGGCCTCGGTGAGCGTGGTCGCGTCACCGATGGCGAAGGGGACGTTGAGCGTGCGGGCGAGGGTGCGGGCGAGCAGGGTCTTGCCGCTGCCGGTGGGCCCGGTGACCAGGACGTTGGACTTGTCCAGCTCGAC
>CAZKRE010000265.1:0-3761 GCA_964555075.1 uncultured Phycisphaeraceae bacterium | reverse complement strand
TCGCTTGCGAGGCGAGCGATGAGCACGTTCTCGCCACGAGCCTGGATGGTGTAGGGCCGATCGCACTGGACTTCGTAAGGCGTTCGGAGGAGCAGCGCGTACGGCTTGTCGCCCGGTGCTCGGGGCAGCCCGGAGCCCTCACGCTTGCCATCCCACTCTACGACCGTCCCAAGGATTCGGTGTGCTGCGTCCGGGCCGAACTCGTTGACGAGGCGAAGCTCCTGCGCGCCGTTTCCGCCCTGGCTCTGGATCACCGCGTCGGCGCTGGTCCAAAGATTCCGGTCGTCCACGTGCGTAGCAGGAAACTGTCCGCTTTTGTCAGCCTCGACGTGCCGCCAGTCGATCTCTTCGAGCGGCTCGGCCTGGGGCGCGTCCCCGCCGAGCTGGATGATGCGCACCGATCGTGCCGGCATCGACCATGACACCTCGTACTGACCTTCGCGCACTGAGCCGGCGTCGGCAACGGGAAGCGGCCAGAGGTTCCACGCGGGCCCCTCGCCGTGCCCGAGCTCGTCGGCACTGAGCTTGAGGGTCACCTGCTGCGGTGTGGAGGTGATGTTCGTCAGCACAACGCCGACCGTGCCGTCGTGCGCCCGCCACGACGACGCGAGCACGGCGGGTCCGATCCAGTCGATCTGGGTCTTCGGCCGCTTCGGCACGCTCACGCGGTGCTCGCCGCTGATCACGGTCACCGGCGCAAGGCCGCCGAGCGAAGCCTCGGGCGTCATGGCCGTGGGTAGCCACCGGCCGCCCAACAGGAATTTCCGGCCCACCTGGTGATAGGCCTGCACCACCTCGCGGAGAAACGCGTTGTTCGTCCGCGTCCGCTCCGTCTGGTCCGGTCGCGGGATGCGGAACGCCGAGTGCATCGCCTGGGCGCCCCAGGTCATCCCCAGGCCGAGCTGCCAGGACATCCGATCTTCCGGCCCAAACGGTTCGGAATCCCCGCCGAAGAGGACCGCGTAGTCGTGGTAGACCATGGAGACGAGAGGGAAGTTGTCCCAGGTGCCCTCTCGAGTCCAGCCATATCGCCCGATATCCAGGAGCAGAAACGCGTCCGTCCGGTCGATGTAGCTCTCGCCGGATCCTTCGCTGGTCAGGTACGCGTCGGCCCGCGCCCCCCGGATGTGCCGCTGCAGCCGGCCGAGGAGCTCGCGATTCCCATCGGCCCAGTACGACCCGCCGTGGGGCGGGTGATGGCGTGACGCGTAGTCCAGCCGGGTGGAACGTGCCAGCACGTCGAGATACAGCGCACTGACGCCGTAATTTCGAACAAGCTTGTCGCCCACCTCCAGCAATCTGTCCTGCCACGGCCGATACGTCGGGTTCATCCGGACGTGCACGTTGTTGCGCTTCAGCAGCCAGTCGTAGGTCTTGCCCTTCTCGTCCCGAGCGGCGCCCTCGATGGCCTTGTCACGCTTGAACGACTGCGTGTCGGTGTCCCAGATGATGCCGTTGATGTAGGGCATCACCGACACACCCATCCGCTGCAGATCCTCCACGCCCTCCGGGAAATACGGGTCGGCGGGCAGGTACTCGGGGAAGTTGTCGTCGAACTGGCTGATCGAGTAGCGGTACCAGTGCAGCCCCGCGGGCACCCGCAGATCGTTCCGGTAGTACGCCATCTCGCGGACGACCTTGGCTGGTTCGTGGTAGAGCTTGCCCCAGAACGCCAGCCGCTTGACCTCCGGAGACAGCGGGAACTCGGCGTCGGGGGCCGGTTCCCAGATCGGCCCCCGCGAAGCCCACACCTGGCGGAGCGCCCAGCCGCGGTACAGCTCCACCGCCTGTTCGATACCGCCCGCGTAAGGGCCGAATGTCACGGCGTACGGGATCTCATACTCGGTGCGACCGGGCGGCCGCTTCGGCCAGCCCCGCAGCGGCGGCGCATGCTCGTAGTGCCAACCATAGGTTTCGCCCCGCGGCGCGCGGTTCAGGTGAAGCCGCTTGAAGTGCATCTCCGAGTCTTCGGCGGCCATGTAGAGCCCGACTTCGTCCGACGCGGGCCCGCGGACCCAGCCCTGGGCCGACGTCTCGTTCTGGTTGAACGGTCCGACCGCCTCGAGCATGGCTTCGCTCCCCCATGCCGCCACGAACTGCATCGAGTGCCCGCCCGGAAATCGAAGCTCCATGTCGTGAAGCCGCCGCGCCGGGTCACGGACGATCTTGCCCCAGTCATACGGCACGGCCGCGTAGTCGTCACCGAGCTTCTGAATCCCCCGCACGTGCGGAAACGCCACATCCCACAGGTGCAACGGGGCTCGTACGACCGTGTTCATCCGCCAGCGTGCGAGCGGGCTGTCGTCCGGAAGGTCCACCGTCACCTGCACGTCCAGTGAACCGTCCTGGCCCGGAATCGGCACGCGATTCCACGCCAGGGTCAGCCGTTGGCCGGATGGCGTCCGGGTGATCTGGTGGGACGTGGTGCCCCCGTCCCGATGGCTCACGCGAAGCCGATCCTGGTTGGCCGACGCGGCGAGTTGAACTTCCCACAGGCTCGCGGGGGCACCATCACCCTCTGCGACGACCAGCCGCCGACCCGTTCCCAGGTGCCGCACTTCAAGGAGCCCGAAGCCCGCGGAAGCGTCGAATCGGTAAAGGGCGTGCTCGTTCCGCAGTTCGACGGTCTGACCCGCGGCGCGGGTTGTTGCGAAAAGGAGGAACGCCAGGAACAGCGGGCGGAGCGTGTGAAGCGCGGTCCAGGCGGCCATGGAGTAGATCCGTTTCCGTTGGATGACCAGATGCTGACAAGAGATAGGCAACGCATGCCGCGAGGCGACGCGTCCGCCCTGACGATGCGCGACACCGCAAACGAGGCCTAGAGGCCCGCGGTCCAGAACGGCGCCCACAGGCGCGTGGGGGACTTGACGTCCTCGTCCGTGTCCATTCGCTCGACGTGGCCGTCGAAGAAGGCGACGTTCGTCGTGCCTTCGTGCACGTCGCTCACGAACTCAAACGTGGCGGTGGCGGTTCGGCGGACGTAGACCGAGCCCCGGGTACCGGCGGTGTTGCGGGAATCCATCATCGTCATGGTCGACGAGGGGCGCAGGATCTGCTGCAGCGGCCGATAAACGTACAGCTTCTCTCGGTCCGCCACCGACCAGGGCCCGGGGATGGGCGTCGTCGTCCGCGTGATGTTCACGCCATAAGACCCGACGTGCTGCTCGGGGGTGCTGGCGTCGCGGGCCTGCCAGCCACCCGGCTCGCTGGGGCACTCGAACGCCTGGTGGCTCGTCATATAGAAGCGCAGCATGTCCGTCCACAGGAAGCGGGAGTTGGCGATGTCGCCGGGCTTGCTGTAGTAGGACGCCGTCCGGTCGTCATTCTCTTGGGCGTACACCTCCGCGGCAATCCCGATCTGCCGGAGGTTGCTCGAACACGCGATCGCCCGCGCGGATGCCCGGGCGCTCTGCAGCGCGGGCAACAGGATCGCGATGAGCAGCGCGATGATGCTGATCACCACGAGAAGCTCAATCAGCGTGAAGCCGCGAGTCGCCGAGGGGTGGTTGCGGTGGGGCATGAGGTATTCCTCCGTTGAGAGCCGCAGGCTGCCTGTGAATGGAGTTGGGTGGGACATGGCGCTACCGGTTGGGGGGTGCGATGTTGGATGGAGCGAGCCGAAACGTGGAGCCGCGATCCACCCACTGGTATTCGATCGGCGTGATCCGGGGCACTTCTTCCCCCGCCATCAACTTCAGGAGCACCGCCGCCGCGGCCTCGCCTTCCCGCTTCGGCTCCAGCCGCCAGGCGCTGGCAAGCAT
>CAZKRE010000264.1:0-3773 GCA_964555075.1 uncultured Phycisphaeraceae bacterium | reverse complement strand
GTGTCGGTGACCTCCTTGTTGGTGTAGATCGTGGTGGTGTACCGCCGGGGCTTGTCGTAGACGGTGCGGGTGGAGTCGTAGACGGCGCATTCGGCCTTGCCGTCGTACCAGACGCGGTCACGCTCCCAGGCGTGGCTGAAGGTCGCGAGGGGGTCATTCGCGTCTTGCGCCGCGGCCGTCGCCGCGCACGCTGCGGTCACCAGTAGGGCGAAGTAGTTCATGGGGTCATCCTAGCGGGCGAACACCCGCCGGTGGGGCGGGCGCTACCGCAGCGCCTGCTCGTAGACCCGGGCGTAGCCGTCGTGCATCTGCTGGCGGGTGAAGCGCTCGAGCAGGCGGGCCCGGCCGGCGTCGCCCATGCGCTGGCGGAGGTGGGGGTCGCGGAGGAGGGTGAGGAGGTTGTTCGCGAGGCCGGCGTCGTCGCCGCGCTGGGCGAGCAGCCCGTTGTACCCGTGCTCGACGACCTCGGGGTTGCCGCCGACCTGGGTGGCGACGATCGGCAGCCCCGCCGCCATCGCTTCGAGCAGGGTGATGCTGATGCCCTCGCTGAGGCTGGTGAGGAGGAACACGTCGGCCGCGGGGAGGAGGGACGGCACGTCGTCCCGGGCGCCGAGGAACTGCACGCGCCCGCCGAGGCCGAACTGCTCGACGAGGCCCCGGATGGCGGCGCCTTCTTCGCCGTCGCCGACGAGGACGAGGCGCGCGTCGCGGTGCCGCCAGGTGTCCGCCGGCTCGTGGCCCGGCCCGTGGCCCGGCCCGTGGACGGAGCCCCCTTGGCTAAAGCTCGAGACGCGGACGCCCGACGGCGTGACGCGCCCCTCCTCGAGGACGCGGACGAACGCGCGGATCGCCGTCGCGTGGTCCTTGACCGGGTGAAACCGCGCGACCTGGAGGATGACGCTCTCGCCGTCGCGGATGCCCAGGGCTCGCCGGGCCTCCGCGCGGGCGGCCCGGCCGGCGTCGCCGCAGGGGAACGCGTCCGGGTCGATCCCGTTGTAGATGACACGGATCCGCCGCTCGTCGATCGCCTCGTAGTCGGTGAGGGCCTGGCGGATGAAGCGGCCGACGGCGGTGACCCGGTCGCCGCGCTTGAGCAGCAGGCGGTTCGCGAACACGCGGCGCCACCGCCGCCCGTCCGGGTAGTGCCGGCCGTGCTCCGTGAAGAGCAGCCGCGGCTCGTGGCCCGTCCCCCAGCGGCGGGCGAGCGCGGCGTAGCAGAAGGGCGTGTACTGGTGCGCGTGGAGCAGGTCCACGCCGTACCGCTCGACCTCCCGCGCGAGCCGCCGCGCCACCCGCCAATCCACCCCCGGCCGGCGTCGCAGGTCGACCACCTTGAACCCCTCGCCCATCAGCCGCTGGCCCAGCGGCCCGACCTCGTCGAGGCAGAAGAACACGAACCGGAACCGCTCGCGGAGCCTGCGAGCCAGCTCCGCGGCAAGCACCTCGGCCCCGGCGGAGTGCAGCCGGTGCAGCACGTGCGCGATGGTGGGCGGTGCGCTGGTCATCGGTGCCCAATCCTAACCGCCGAGGTGCGGGGGCACACCGGCAGGAACGCGGCCGCGGCTGGCAACGGCGACATCCCTGCCTGCCGCCCGCACTGCTGCCGCTCGTGGCGCTGCGCGGGGGAGGCGAACAGTGCCCATTCGGGCCGGGTGATGCCGTACCGCCGTCTGACCAGCATAAGAAAAACTAATATGACGTCTCTTGACATAAGCGCAGCTAATCGTATCATCGTCCCTCCGATGGACGTCCAATCGCTGCGCCTGTTTGCCGATGTCGCCCGCCTGCACAGCTTCTCCGAAGCGGCGCAGCGGCACGGTGTCACGCAGTCCGCGGCGAGTCAGCGGGTGTCGGCGCTGGAGAAGCGGCTGGGCGTCACGCTCATCGATCGCTCGGTCCGTCCGCCGGTGGTGACCGAGGCGGGGCGGGTGTACCTCGCCGGGGTGGAGGACGTGCTCGCGCGGCTGGACCGGCTGGAGGCGAGGGTGAGGGCGATGAGCCCCGACGCCGACGGGGCGGACGAGCGGGGGGGGACGGTCCGCGTCGCGGCGATCTACTCGGCGGGGATCGGGCTGCTGAACCGGGTGCGGGAGCGGTTCGAGGCCGAGCACCCGCGGGTGCAGGTGGAGATCCGTTACGAGCAGCCGCACCACGTCCACGCGGCGGTGCTGGCCGGCGAGGCCGACCTGGGGATCGTGTCGTACCCGCGGACCTGGAAGCGTGTGGCGACGATGCCGCTCCGCGACGAGGTGATGGCGGTGGTGTGCCGGCCGGACCACCCGCTGGCGAAGCGGAAGGCGGTGCGGGCCCGCGACCTCGTCGGGCACAAGCTGGCGACGTTCGAGGTCGAACTCCCGGTGGGGCGGCAGATCCGTCAGTACCTGCGGGAGCAGGGCGTGGCGTCGGGCGTCGAGGTGGCGAGCGTCTTCGACAACATCGACACGATCAAGAGCGCCGTCGAGGTCACGGATCAGTTCTCGATCCTGCCCCGGCGGACGGTGATCCGCGAGGTGACGGCGGGCACGCTGGCCGTCACGGAACTGACGCCGGGGCTGACGCGGCCGATGGGCATCATCGCCCGCAAGCCGCGAGGCGGCGCGCGGGCGCAGCCCCTGGCGGGAACGCCCCCTTCCGTGCGGGCGTTTGTCGAGTTTCTGGTGCGCCACGCGGGTCCGGATGTGGACCTCGCGGGCGCGATCGTAAAGGAGGGCCGGCGACAGCAGCTTGCGGAGGCGCGGTGATGAGCAGCCACGATGTTCGAGATCAGATGTCCGACGTTCGATGTGAAGAACGGCATGAAGCGGCCGACGCCCCGTCGCCGCACGTCGCACACCCCACCTCCAACGTCCCCGCGAAGACCGGCCTCTACGACCCCGCCAACGAGAAGGACTCGTGCGGCGTCGGGTTCATCGCCCACATCAAGGGACGCCCATCCCACGCGATCGTCCGCGATGCGCTGACGATGCTGCACCGCATGGACCACCGCGGCGCCTGCGGCTGCGAGGCGAACACGGGCGACGGCGCGGGCATCCTCACCGCGCTGCCGCACGGGTTCCTCCGCGAGGTCGCGAAGGCGGGGCTCCGCGTCGACCTGCCCGAGCCCGGCCGGTACGCCGTCGGCATGATCTACATGCCCCGGGACCCGGGCTACCGGGACGAGTGCAAGTCGATCGTCAACAAGCTGGTCGCGCAGCAGGGGCAGAAGCTGCTCGGCTGGCGCGAGGTCCCGACCGACGCGGCGGGCGCCGACGTCGGCCCGAGCGCGCGGGCCTCCGAGCCGGGCGTGCACCAGGTGTTCATCGCCGCCGCGGGGCGCGCGGCGGAAGACGCGCTCGGGTTCGAGCGCGAGCTCTACACCATCCGCAAGCGGGCCTACCACTCGATCAAGGGCACCGACGGCGCCTCGGGCCTCGGCCGACGCGGCGCGGGCTACTACGTCTGCTCCCTCTCCAGCCGCGTCATCGTCTACAAGGGCCAGCTCACCAGCGGCCAGGTGCCCGCCTACTACCCCGACCTGCGGGACGAGCGGTTCGAGTCCCACCTCGCGATGGTCCACTCCCGCTTCAGCACGAACACCTTCCCCTCCTGGGACCGGGCGCAGCCGATGCGGTGGATGAGCCACAACGGCGAGATCAACACCGTCCGCGGCAACGTCAACTGGATGAAGGCCCGGCAGGGGCAGATGCACAGCCCGCTCTTCGGCGACAACCTCGCGCGGCTGATGCCGGTCATCGACCCGTTCACCAGCGACTCGGGCATGTTCGACAACACGC
>CAZKRE010000263.1:0-3779 GCA_964555075.1 uncultured Phycisphaeraceae bacterium | reverse complement strand
GCGAGGGGCTTCACCTGCTGCGGGCGGCGCAACGGGAGGTGGCGGATCATCAAGGCTTGTTCCTCGAGATCCATGAGCTGGAAGACCGGCTCGCGAAAGCAAAGGTGTTGCGGACGCGGGCGGCCGAACATCTCCGGGTCGGTGAAGCTTCCGCTGCCGAGCAGGCGCTGCGGGAGTCATTGATCCTGGACCCTCAATCCGGCACTGCGCGACGGATGCTGTCGGGGCTGCACGCGCGCGTCCGAGCGGTGGAAACGGACCGGCGGTTGTGGCGCAAAGCGATGTTCGTAGGCACCGGCTTAGCCTCAATCGGGTTGGGGGTCGCTCTTTGGCTGGTGGTGTCGTCGCAGGTGGCTTCTCAGCGAGGCCGACAGCGGGAGCAGGTGCTCCAGCAAGTCGCTCACCTGTACCTCGCTGCGCAGGAGAACCTGCGCAGCGAGCGATACCAGGAGGCGGCGGACCGGCTGGAAGAAGGTCGGTCCCTGCTGCGGCGAGCCGACCTGGAGGCCGAGCCTTTCGCGCTGGACGTGCTGACGCTTCGGGGTTCGGAGGAGCTGAGCCAAGGGCTGGCGGGGCTCGTCCCGCTCGGTGGCCTCTGGTTGCCGCCGGAGGAGCGAGAGACGGTTCTGCGGGCGAGGGAAGCCGCGAGGTCGGAGCTGGCTGAGGCGATCGCCGTGATGACCGAGCGTCTCGAAGGTCGGCTCGCGGGGCTCCCGCCGCCGGCCGACGGCGAGCTCAGGCAGGAGCATGTCAGGCTGCTGGAACACCTCCGGGGTCTGGAACGGCGCCACCGCAACGGCGATGCGGACGGCGTTGTCGCCGAACTCCCCGCGGCCCGGGAGCAACTGGCGGGCGTCTTCGGGGGTCAGGGCCTCATGACCTACCGGGGCCGCTGGATGCTCCCGGAGCAGGCCGAGGAACTGGAGATGACCGGCCGGGGCCTGGTGCGGCACAACGGCCGGTGGATGCGACCGGAGGCAAAAGAGCGGATCGAGATGACCGCCCGCGGTCTGGTGAAGTACGGCGACGGATGGGTCACGCCGGCTGAGCACGAGCGGCTGATGATGGAGGCGCGGGGGATGGTCCGGCACGGCGGCCGATGGGTCTCGCGGGAAGAGAAGCACGCGATCGATCAGCAGGCCCGGGGGCTGGAGCTGGTGGAGGGTGAGTGGCTGAGCGCGGCCCAGGTGCAGATCCGGCGGCGGGCGCAGCTTCAGCGTCTGGCGCCACTGGCCTACGGGATGGCGACGGAGTTCGTCCGCGACCGCCTGCGCGCACCCGCCTCGGCACGCTTTCCTGATTATCAGAACTCGCGCGTGCGGGTCTCCATCGACGACCGGGGCCGATTCCTTGTCCGCGGCTACGTCGATGCCCAGAATGGCTTCGGCGCGGTGCTCCGAAGCGATTTCTTCGTGACGGTCTGGCCCCTCGATGCAAAGGGAGAACGGTGGCAGTCGGAACAACCGGTCATCGTCGATTAGCCGAGCCCTCCACCGATGAGGTGGCGAGTGCCGGACGTCACACCCACGTCGGGCTCCTGGCGGAGGTGCGGTGCCCCAACTGCTGGCGCCGCTTCCCGCCGGAGCAACTGCTCTTTATCGCCCGGCACGACGGGCTGATCGGGGATGACGTCGCGGGGCCCCACGCCTACCGACGGTTCCGGCCGAGCCGGTTCACCGTCACCGGCGACGCGCTGGACGCGTTCGGCCTGCCCTGCCAGCAGCTCGCCTGTCCCAACTGCCACCTCGAGGTCCCCCGCCCGCTCATCGAGATGCTGCCCTACTTCGTCTCGATCGTGGGGGCGGCCGCGAGCGGCAAGAGCTATCTGCTGGCGGCGATGAGCTGGGAGCTCCGCCAGCGGGCGTCGCGGCACGGCTTCGTCATCGCCGACGGCGACCCGACCGCGAACCACATGCTCCACCGCTACGAGGAGCTGCTCTTCATGAGCCCCACGCCCGACCGCCCGGTCGCGCTGCAGAAGACCCAGCTTGACGGCAGCGAGCTCTACCAGACGATCACCTCCGACGGGCAGTCGCAGTCCTACCCTAGACCGTTCCAGTTCACCCTGAGCCCGATCCCCGGCCGGCGCGACGCGGGCTCGTTTCCCTACCGCTCGGTCGTGCTGTATGACAATGCGGGCGAGCACTTCCTCCCCGGACGGGACACGACCGCCTCACCGGTCACGATGCACTTGGCCGAGTCGAGCGTGACGCTCTTCCTGTTCGACCCCACGCAGGACGCCCGCTTCCGCGCCGCGTGTCACTCGCCGGACCCACAACTACGGCAGGACGGATCCGGGGCCTCGCTCACCCGGCAGGAGGTAGTTTTCAACGAGATGGCGGCCCGGGTTCGCCGATACCGCGGGCTGAGCCAGGCGGACCGGCACGACAAGCCGCTGGTGTTCCTCGTCGCCAAGGCGGACACCTGGATGCCGCCGGACCAGCTCGATCGCGAGCCGTTCTTGGGAGACTCGCCGGTGATGCTGGACCTGGACCACGTCGCCCGGACCTCGGTGCAGGTGCGCGAACTGCTGGCTCGGTACTGTCCCGAGGTCGTGGCCGCGGCCGACGCGTTCTGCCGCGAGGTGGTCTACATCCCGGTGAGTTCTCTGGGGGGTAGTCCGGAGGTGGTGAAGCAGGGCGAGGCCGCTTTTCTGGGGATCCGTCCGCGGAACATCCGCCCGAAGTGGGTCACGGTCCCGCTGCTCTGGGCCTTGGCGCGGAACGTGCCCAATCTCATACCCACAAGCCACCAAGGGGGAGAGCCGGCTTGGCAGGCGAACTGATCTTCACCTCGGCACCCCGTGGCCTGGCACCGGGCTCACGCGGCTTCACCACGGTCGGCGCGACGCCCGACCTCACGCCCCCGGTGATCGCGCGGCTGGAACAGCTCAGCGCTTACCGGTTCGCGTACGACTTGGCGGATCCACGCTTCGCCCAGAACCCGGTCGGATACTCGTTCCAGCGGCTGCGCATCGGGTCACATACGCTCTCGGTGCTGACGCGGAAGGTGGCGGTCGGCTCCGACTACAGCGGTCGGAGTAACTTCCTCGCCCAGCACCTGGTCCTCAGCGACGCCGAGGTCGCCGCGAGCCCGCCGCTGTGGTTGGCGGCGCAGCCGGGGGTGTTCATGGAGCGGTGGGAGGGGGACCCGCGGGTGCTCCCGCCAAGGCGGCTGCCGAGCGGGCGTCTGGCGCCGGGGCCTTGTGACGCGTGGGCGAAGGCGGCGGGCGATGCCGGTTGGGCCGGCGTGCTACTCGAGGCAGCGTTGGGAAGCTCGTCGGCCCGCGTGGTCTACCCGCCCGGCTGCCCGCTCCTGACGCTCTTTGCGGAAGCGGCGGCGCTGCTGCCAGGCAGCGCGGGCGCGCGGATCACCTTCGACACCTACGCCGCGGCGGGGGGCGGCGGCGGGACGCTGTGGCGCGGGACGCCCGACGGGATCGCCGGGGGCGGTGGGGCGGCCGGCGAACGAGTCATTGACCTCACGCGCCCCCTCGGGCCCGTCCACGAGTCCCGGTACGCGGCCGCCGCGCGGGGCGGCGAGATCGTCATGCCCGAAGCGGCACGCCGGACGACGTCACAGCCGGCCGGTGCAACGGCCGCGCGTGCCGAGGATCCCGACGAGGAGTGGGGTCCCCTGGAACTGGCGCTGCCGGCAATCACCTCCGGCCCGCCGCGGCTCCCGCGGCCGACCCCGACGGCTCCGCGCCGCTACCGCGGCCTCCTTGCGGCCACCGCGGCGGCGGTGGTGCTCCTGCCCGCGGCGGGGCTGGTGGGGTA
>CAZKRE010000262.1:0-3836 GCA_964555075.1 uncultured Phycisphaeraceae bacterium | reverse complement strand
CCTGGAGAGGGTGGAACCATGCGTTGGTGGCTCATCGTTGGTTGTGTGGCCGCGCCCGCGGCCGTGGCGCAGGCGGGCCTCGTCGAGGTCGAGTTCTCCATCACGCCTCCCAGCCCGGGGACGCCGCTGGTGACCGGGGCGTTCAGCTTCGACACCGACAAGTTGACGGGCCCGCTCGTCGGCTACGGAGACTTGGAGGATTTCGCGATCTCCGTCCTCGGCGAAACGTACTGCCTCGAGTTCATCGAGCCTGGCAGCGGCTCCTTTACCGAGAGCCACTTCCAGTTCAACACGCAGACCGACCTGTTCGTGCCTACTCCCGGCGGCTTTATAGATCCCGTCGTGATCGCGGCCTATTCGGGTACCGACGGTTTTCGAATCACGCCGAACCCGAACGGTCGCGTCGAGGAGTACCGAAACCTCTCGAATGCCGACGGTGAGGCCTACGCCGACATCGTCGTCAGCCGGGTGCCCGAGCCGGCGTCTGTGGCGCTGCTCGGCGCGGGGGTCGTCGGCCTCGCGATCCGCCGACGGCGGACCGCCTGACACCGTCCGCCGACCGACCGCCCAGTTGATTCACAAGCGGTGATCGACCGCGTACACCGCTTTGCGCGCGGCGGCGATCCGGGCCCGCCGCGCGCAGCCGCAACTGCTATCCGCCCCCCGCGGGACTACTGCGGCATCGGGTAGGTGTCCCAGCCCAGCCGCCGAGCCTTGGGGTCGGTGGCCCAGCCGTCGATCATGCGGACTTCGCCGTAGGACTCGGCCCCGCTGGGAGTGCCCGTCCCGCCCCAGAGCCCCGAGCGGTCGAAGATCGCGATCGCGCGGAGCGTCTCCACCGGCCCCTCGTGGAACCGGCCGGTGCGGTACCCGCGGACCACGATGTAGGCGGCGTAGATGTCGCTCCGCGTGGTGAACACCTGGGGGAAATACTGGAACCGGGCCAGCCGCTCCTCGGCGTCGTCGGCGATCGAGTACCCGACCCGATCCATATCGGGGTTGGTTCCGGTCGGGTCATTCGCGGCCCTTGACTCGGGCAGGGGGTACAGGTCGTGAGGCCCGCCGCCCGGCACCGCCTGCGAGGTGTTGTTCACGCCGTGGATGATCATGGTCCCGAAGGGCGACCCGTCCGCGATCCACATGAGTTCGCCGATGCTCTTGATGCCGGGCGCCGTCCGCCCGCCCGCCATGCCGTGGCGGCCGTACATCGCGGCCCGCTCGCCATCGACGTCGTCGCGGTACCACGTGATGGCGCGACTGAGCCGCTCCGCCTCCGCCGGCGCCTCCGGCAGCGGGTTCGCCATCGAGATCACGTGCCAGGGCGCGGTGTTGATGTTGATCGTGCCCGGCACGAGCTGCTCGGGCATGACCCGCGGGTCGGTCGTGCTGCCGGTTGCGTCACCGGAACTGCCGTCACGGTTGTTCAACCCGTCATGCCGCGGGCTCAGCACGGTGAACTGGTCCATCACCATCTGCGCGTAGTTGAGCCCATGCTCGACCTGGACCGGCGGCGAGACGGCATGCCAGAGCGCGTCCAGGTTGTAGTCCGCCGGGTCCTGCGCGAAGTCCAGGAATCGCTGATCGGCGGGGACCATGAGCGCCCCTTGGGGATCGGCGGTCGGGTTGAGCGGGTCGTTGACGGCCGCGGGCCCGGTGCCGCTGAACCGCTGCACGAAGTCCCCATCCGGGAAGCCATCCATGTTGAAGTCGAAGTCGACGCCGACCAGGGTGGTGAGCGTGGGGGTGAAGGGGGGCGTGGCGGCGGGGTCGGTCTCGTTGGGCGGGAGCGTGACGGATACTTCGGCGAGGCCGTCGAAGAACCCAAACATGAAGATGTGCCCCAGTTCGGAGACGCTGAGCACCTGCCGGTCAGCCATCGGGATCTGGAACCGGTCGTTGCCCGCCCCGAAGGTGATCGTGTCGCCCACGATCGGCCCGGCGCCGTCGCGCTTCGCGTCATCGTTCAGGTCGTCGATGGGATCGGCCGGGTTGGTGGTCGCATCGCTCGCCGCGTTCTCCGCACGAAACGTATCATCCGGCCAGTTCGCCTCGGTCCCATCGCGCGCAGCGACCGCCTTGTCCACGTTGGAGAGATAGCGGATGCCCTCGCCGGCTCGCTTGAGGGACTTCTGCACGTGCGCCTCGATGGCCCCCGAGGCGGGTGCCGCGTTCGCCGCCGCGCTTCGATCGACCTCATCGGGCATCTCGAAGTCGGTGTGGTAAAGCCGGTCGTACGCGACCCAGATCTCCCTCGGGTTGCCGCCGCTGTCGAGATAGGTGAAGGCGGTTTCCAAGGTGACGATGATGGGCCGACCGGGCGCGAACCGCAGCGAGCCGACCGGGGCCTCCACGGTGGGCGCCGCTTCCAGCCCCAGTTCGACGATCAGGTCGGAGACGGCGGTGCGCGTCGTCCCGCCGACGACGCCGTCGCCCTCGGTGTCGTCCGCGGCGCGAGCGGGGTCGGAGACGATGAGCAGGTGCTCCTGGTCGTCGGCGGTTCCGCGCGGGTCGATCGTTGTCGCCGGAGGCTCCCAAGCCGACATGAGCTCGAAAAAGCCCGGGTTCGTGACGTCCGCCTGGTAGATGGCGACACGCACACGCGGCCCGTCCGCGCCGTTGAGTTCGATGGGCTTGTCGAACGGGTTGCCCAGTTCGATCACCATCGCGGCGGAGTCGCCAGTCGGGTCGAGCGGATCGAAGACGGCGGGCTGGATCGGCTCCCAGATCGCCGTGCCCGGGTTCTCGTAGCCGAGCTGCGCGTACGCCTCACGGAGGAACGGCAGGGTCTCGAGCGCGTAGTAAGCCTCGCCGATGCCCCCGGCCGAACCGAAAGCACCGTTCGCATAGGTCGCGCGAGCGTCGACGCTGTGGTTCGTGTCGGAGTAGGCTTGGATCGCGAGCCCGAACTCCGCCGCGGCAAGCTCGCCGATGGCGTCCGTGCCGCCGTAACCCACGGGATCATTCGATCCGTCGGCCCGCACATCGGGGAGGCGGAAGATCCGCGTCAGCCGCTCGCGGTACCAATCGGCCTTCTGCTGATCGGTGGTCGGCGGCGGCGGGTTGTTGAGGTCAAGCTTGAGCTCGTACCCGCCCTCCTGCTCAACCGTGACCGGGCTCCAGGCGTCGTAGGGCGGGCGGACGTTGTTGAGGAGCCCGTAGTTCGGCGCAAGCACCGCGTGGCCGCTCACGGTCGTGAGCATGTGGCGGATGTTGTGGTACTCGGTCCGCGCGGAGGGGAACTCGATGTGGCTGTCGGCGCCGCCGTGGAAGTGGTTCTCGGCAGTCGCGGCGAAGCCGGAGGCGTTGGGGTCCAGCGGCAGGGGGTACCGCACGTCGTCGTACGGCGGGACCGGGGCGCCCGAGGCGTCGTTCATCGTCAGCGCGTGGCTCGCGACACCGCCGCGACCCTGAGAAAGCGCCGATTCGACCGGCTCTGGTTCGGGCGAATCGAGCCCGCCGCGCCACAGCAGTTCGAGCGCCGTCGGCGTCCAGCGCTGCAGGTCGTGCGAGACCCGCACGTCATCCAGCCACGCCGCGGAGCGGGTGTCCGTACCGATCGGAAGTCCCGCCGCACTCAGCCCGACCGGCGTGGGCGCTCCCGGCCTCACCTCCGGCCAGAGGAAGGTCGGGAGCGTCTGCCCCGATCCTTGACCAAGGAGCCACTGGGTGTCCGTTTCAAGATCCGTGATGCTCCCACCACCCGATCCGAGCTTAAGCGCAAACAGCGACAGGAAGTTCGCATCAGTCGGGAAGTACCCCCGCCCGCTGCCCGCCACATTCCATGGCACCACGTTGTCAACCGCCGTCGCGACCTTGAGATTGATCATCGAGCTCAG
>CAZKRE010000261.1:0-3849 GCA_964555075.1 uncultured Phycisphaeraceae bacterium | reverse complement strand
GGCGGCGTGGGGGGAGGGCGGCGTGGTCGATGGGGGAGACGCCGCGGCCGAGGCGGACCGGGCTGGCCAGTGCCCGGTTGATCGCGTCTTTCGCGAGGCGGACGGCGTCGGCGAGCGGGTGGCCCGCGGCGAGCAAGGCGCAGATCGCGGCGGCGAAGGTGCAGCCCGAGCCGTGCGTGTGATCGTCGGCGTGTCGGGGGCCGGTGAGGGGGGTGACGTCGCGGCCGTCGCAGAGGAAGTCGAGGCTGACGGGAGCCCCGGCCTCGCTGGCCGCGACGCCTTTGACGACGGCGGCCCTGGCCCCGAGCCTGGCGCAGAGGAACTCGGCGGCGCGGGCGGCGGCGCCGGCGTCGTCGACCGCGAACCCGCACAGCCGCGCGGCCTCGTGACGGTTCGGCGTGATGATCGTCGCGAGCGGGAGCAGGCGGCGGACGAGCGTGTCGATGGCGGCGTCGTCGATGAGCGGGTCGCCGCTCTTGGCCCGCATCACCGGGTCGAGCACGAGCGGCCGATCCCGGTGCAGGCGGTGATGTTCGATCGCGTCGGCGACGGCGTCGATGATGGCGGCGCTGCCGAGCATCCCGGTTTTGGTGGCGGCGACGGGGAGGTCATCGGCGACCGAGTCGATCTGCTGGCGGACGAGGATCGGGTCGAGGAGCTGCGCGGCCTGCACGCCGGTGGTGTTCTGGGCGGTGATGGCGGTGACCGCCGAGGCGCCGTAGCAGCCGAAGGCGGCGAAGGTCTTGAGGTCGGCCTGGATGCCGGCGCCGCCGGAGGAGTCGCTGCCGGCGATGGTGAAGGCGATGGCGGGCTGCGAGCGTGCGGTGGGGGGCATGGCGGTACTCTACCGGGGATGCGATGGTTGACGATGCTGTTCGTGCTGGCGCTGGCGGCGGCGGTTCCCGCGGGTGAGATCCACGTGGATCGTTCGCATCCGGCGGCGAGCGACGGCAACGCGGGGACGCGGGAGCGGCCGCTCGCGACCGTCGATGCGGCGGCGCAGCGGGCGCGGGCGGGGGACACGGTGCTCGTCCATGCCGGAACCTACCGGGAGTCGGTGCGGCTGCGGTTCAGCGGGACGGCGGAGGCGCCGATCGTGTTCCGTGCCGCCGAACCGGGAGCGGTGGTGATCAGCGGCACGGACGAGGTCGAGGGTTGGGCACGGGTCGGCACGCCCGGCGGGGGATGGGGGGCGGCGTGGCCGCAGCGGTTCTCGATCGGCGAGGACGAGGATGGCCGGCCGATCGAGCACCACCCCGAGGATGCGCCGCTCTGGGGCCGGGCGGAGCAGGTGTTTGTCGATGGCGTGCGGCTGAAGCCGGTCGCGACGCTTGGGGAACTCCGGGCGGGGGACGCGGTGAGCGAGGCGAGGCTCGGGCCGGTGGTGCCGGCTGTCGGCGGGCGGTTCGGGGGCGTGTTCCACGTGCACGAGGCTCCGCGGATGCTCGTGATCCGGCTGCCGGACGGGGCCGCTCCCGAGGGGCGCCGCATCGAAGCCTCCACGCGCGACCTGCTCTTCGGCACGACGCCCTGGGACGGCGACGGGGAAGGCGTGCGGCATGTTCACGTGTCGGGCTTCATCTTCCGAGGCGCCGCCGGGTTTCCGCAGCGGCCGGCGGTGTGGCTGCACGGCCGGGACAACGTGGTCGAAGACTGCGCGATCGAGGGCAATGCCGGGGCGGGTGTGAAAGTTGACGGCACGCTGCGAAGGTGCCTCATCCGCGACAACGGGCACATCGGCGGCGGCGCGACGGGTGACGGGGCGACGCACGAGTCGAGCGTGTGGATCGGGAACAGTTGGAAGCCGATCAGCCGCGGCTGGGAAGCGGGGGGGACGAAGATCGTCCGCTCGCACGGCGGGGCGTTTCGCGACTGCGCGTTCATCGGCAACGGCGGGCCGGGCCTGTGGCTCGACATCGATGTCCGCGACATGCGCATCGAACGCTGCGTCTTCGAGCGCAACGAGCTGCACGGCCTGTTCATCGAGATCAGCCGCGGCATCACCGTCGAAGACTGCCTCGCCCGCGGCAACGGCCGGTTCGCCGACGACTGGGGCGTCGGCGGGATCACGGTGGCGGAGAGCATGGACGTGACGATTCGCGACAGCACGCTCGTCGGCAATCGTGACGGCCTCGCCATCCGGGAGCAGGGGCCGCGGGTGCTCGACACCGCGGGCGGGGATGTGCCGTTCACCGTGCGCGACCTCGTCGTCGAGCGGACGCTCGCGCGGGACAACACGGGGTACCAGCTCGCGCTCTGGTGGGACAACCCCGGCGTGGGCGCGCACCCGTCGGCCGAGGCCGATGAGGGCAAGCCGCGGCTCGATCCGGATGAGGCGGGGCTGAAGCTCGGCGGTAACCGGTGGGTCCAAGGCGAGCGGGGCGGCGGGAAGCTCGCGCTCTGGGGCGTGCCGTGGCGGGCGGCGTCGGCGGAGATCGACTCCCTCGATGACTTGCGGCAGCGCGGTTGGGAAACGACGCCGCAAGGCGACGAAGGGGTCGGCTGGGCGGAAGCGCCGCGGGATGCGCTCGACTGGGCCCGCGAGCGGCTGCCGGCGTGGATGGCATCGCGGGTTGCCGATGACGGCCACTGAAACGGAGCGGGCGTCGCCCGGGCCGGTGCCGCCGCACGACCGGCGAACAAATGCCGCGACATGTACGATGGAGGCCCTCATGGTCTACGCACGCGACAACATCGCCGCCCTGACGGCCTACACGCCCGGCGAGCAGCCGCAGGCGGCGGACCTGGTCAAGCTCAACACGAACGAGAACCCCTACCCGCCCGCCCCGGCGGTGATGGACGCCATCGCCCGCGTCTCCGCCGAGCAGCTCCGCCGCTACCCGCCGCCACGGGCCCAGGCGTTCCGCGAGGTCGCCGCCGAGGCCCACGGCCTGTCACCGGAGCAGGTGATCGCGACCAACGGCGGCGACGAGCTGCTCCGCATGGCGATCGCGGCCTTCTGCAACGTCCACACCGGCGGCGTCGGCGAGACCTACCCGACCTACTCGCTCTACGACGTCCTGGCGTCCATCCACGACACGCCCACCGCCCGCGTCGAACTCACCGACGAGTGGGCCATCCCCGGCCCGCCGGAAGACTTCGCCGACCGGATGCTCGGCTACGGCTGCCGGCTCGTGATCGTCGTCAACCCGCACGCGCCGTCCGGCCGGCTCGAGCCGGTCGAGGTGCTTGAGCGCGTCGCGCGCCGGTTGTCCGGCCGGGCGGTGCTGCTGATCGACGAGGCTTACGTCGACTTCGCCGGGCACGATGCGCTGCCGCTGTTGTCGCCCAAGCTGCCGGGCGGGCCGCTCGACAACGTGCTCATCCTCCGCACGCTCAGCAAGGGGTACTCCCTGGCGGGGTTGCGGTTCGGCTACGGGCTCGGGCACCCGAGCCTGATCGCGACGCTGGACAAGATCCGCGACAGCTACAACACCGATGCACTCGCCCAGGCCGCGGCCGTCGCGGCGCTGCGCTCGCGGGACGTGGCGCGGGACAACTGCGCCAAGGTCGTTGGCGAGCGGTCGCGGGTGACGGCGTCGCTCGCGGAGCGCGGGTTCACCGTGGCGCCCAGCTCGTCGAACTTCGTCCTGGCCGCGCCCCCCGCGGGCGCCGCGGCCGATGCGGGAGCGATCTATCGGTCGCTCGCGGCGAAGCACATTTTCGTCCGCTACTTCGACGCCCCGCGCCTCCGCGACAAGCTCCGCATCACGATCGGCACGCCCGAGCAGAACGACAAGCTGCTCCATGCCGTCGACGCCCTCCTCCAGCCGTTCGCGGCCTCGCGAACCGGACCCCCCCCCCGGGGGGGGGGGGGGGGGGGGGGGGGGGGGGGGGGGGGGGGGGGGG
>CAZKRE010000260.1:0-3872 GCA_964555075.1 uncultured Phycisphaeraceae bacterium | reverse complement strand
CGGGCGCGAAGCTCGTTTCCATCGACATGAAGACGCACGAGCTCAAGGACCTGGGCAGGCTGTCGCCGGACCAGATGTACATCCGGACGGTGGACAGCAAGGGGCCGTACGTCTACGGCAACGCGGGCCCAAGCCGACCCTCCACCTGGGCGTACCACACCGGCACGGGCGAAACGAAGGAGATCCTCCCTGATGACCTGCGGGCGGGCCTGCGGTGGGGCACCGCGCAGAAGCGGACCGACGGAGAGGTGTATTTCCTCAACGGTAAGAACGAGGCGGCGTACCGCGTTGACGGCCTCGCGGTCGCGCCGGTCGATTCCGTGCCGGGAGCCCGGCAGGAGAACCACCAGGGCGCGGCGGTGAACTTCCCGCTCACCCTCGCGGACGGCACGATCCTGCGGGTCAACAGCCAGTCGGGGCCGGAGCGGTTCTTCTTCCGTACGCGGCCGGGGCAAAGGGCGGAGCGGGTGCCGGTGGAGTACGGCGGGACGTCGACGCCGCTGTGGGCCGTGGAGGAGGGGCCCGACGGCATGATCTACGGCACGACGCGGACGCCGATCACGCTGTTCCGCATCGACCCGGATAGCCCGACCGAGTCGGAAGTGCTGGGCGACCCGAGCGGGAAGTTCGGCCAGGTCTACGGCTGGACGTGGCACGACGGTCGGCTGTACATGGCGACGTACGGCGGGGCGCGGCTGATGGTGTGGGATCCGAACCTGCCGTGGAACCTCGGGTCCACGCCCGCTGACAGCCCTCGCTACCTCGGCAATCACGGCATCGGTCGGCCGTCGAGCCTGATCGTCGCGCCGGACGGCCGGCACCTGCTCGCCGCGGGCCTGCCGACGTACGGCCAGACCGGCGGTGTGCTCACGGTGGTCGAACCCCAGTCGCCGACGATCGAGAAACTCGAAGAGATCGTCGCGTCGCAAAGCATCGTGTCGATGGTGACGCTCGCGGGCACCGACCTTGTCTGCCTCGGCACGACGTGGCGGGGCGGTTCGGCGTCCGAAGCGAAGGCCAGTGAGCCGCGGATCCTGCTTTGGAACATGAAGACGCGGACGGTGGAGGCAGAGACGCCGGTGCCGGGCGTGGACGCGATCGTGCAACTGGTGCAGGTTAGCGGGCTCGTCTACGGCACCACGGGTGACGAGGGGCAACTCGTGGTGTTCGACCCCGCGGCCCGGCGGATCGTCCACGCGGCGCCGCTGGAGCACGGGCCTGGCACGATCTTCGGGCTCCGCCACCACCGCGGCGACGGCATGCTCTATGCGCTCTCCGGAGAGAGCATCCTGCGGATTGACCCGACGACGTTCGCGATCGAGCGGCTGGGTTCATATCCCGGGCTCGACTACGGTATGGCGATCGCGGGCGACTCGATCTTCCTGTGTGCGGGCGACCGCCTGGTGCGGTTCGATATTCCAGAGCGAGCCGGTGCAAACCGCTAGCCGGTTGTGGTGGCGGACGGAGTAAACGTATGACGGCGATGTTGACGCGGAAGTTGGCGACGCTCGACGAGCGAGGGCGCGGCGTGGTGGTCGAGGAGCCGGTGCCGGAGCTTGATTGGGGCCACGTGCTGGTGCGGATCCGCGCCACGATGATCAGCCCGGGCACCCAACTGGGCGGCATCCGGGAGGTGCGGGAGGGCACCGCGCCGCCGCTCCCGGCCCGCCGGCGGCTCGGTTACCAGGCGGCCGGCGAGGTCGTCCGTGTGGGCGAAGGCGTGCGCGGGATCGAGCCCGGGCAGCGGGTCGCGTGCTTCGGCGGCGGTGCGCTGCATACCGACCTCGCGGTCGTGCCGCAGAATCTGTGCTCGGTGCTGCCGGAGTCGGTGACGTTCGAAGAGGCGTCGGGCATGAACCTCGTGCTCACGGCGATGCACGCGGTGCAGCGGGCCGAGGCGAAGCTCGGCGAGTTCCTCCTGGTCGTCGGGCTCGGGACCGTCGGTCAGCTGGTGGGGCAGTTCGGCCGGGCGGCCGGTCTTTATGTGATGGGGTGGGACAGCATGCCGCGCCGGCTGCAGATCGGGCTGGACTATTCAGCGGACATGGTGCTCAACCCGTTCGAGCCGGGCATGGAAGCGAGATGCGGCTCGTTTACAGACGGACTGGGCTTCGACTCCGCCGTGATGGCGATCGGCGGCGAGGGCACGAAGGCGCTCGAGCAGGTGAAGGCGGTGATGAAGGTCTCACCCGATGGCCACGCGATGGGCAACCTCGTGATGGTCGGCGGGCTGACGACGCAGTCGCGGTGGGGGGCGGGGATGGGCAACCTCAACGTCCGCAGCGCCGCCCGTACGGGTCCGGGCTACCACGATCCGGCGTGGGAGCGTGGCGACGTGGAGTACCCGCCGGTGTTCGTCCGCTGGACGACGCAGACCAACATGCGGATCGCGCTGCGGATGATCGCAGACGCCCGCATCCGGGTCGGGCCGCTGATCACGCACCGCTTCGCGCTCGACGAGATCGAGCAGGCGGTCGACGTGCTTACGGCCGCTCCGGATCAGACGCTCGCCGTCGTGCTCACGCCGTCCGATTCATAGACGCAGCACCCACCATGAAGATCGCCCTCGTTGATATCGATACGTCGCACCCGCAGAACTGGGTGCCCATCCTCCGCCGGATGGGCCACGAGGTGGTGGGGGTTTATGACAGTGGCGTCGTGCACCCGCCGGAGTACGTTGAGAAGTTCGCGCGGGAGCACGCCATCGAGCGTGTCTGTTCGTCCCTCGATACGCTCGCCGCGGCGGCCGACATCGGCATCGTGCATGGATGCGACTGGGACACGCACGTGGCGCGGGCCGAGCCGTTTGTCGCCCGCGGGAAGGGCGTCCTCATCGACAAGCCGCTCGCGGGCTCGGTCAGCGATCTGATGCGACTGCTGGCGTGGAGCGAGCGTGGCGTCCGCCTGGCGGGGGGGTCCTCGCTGCGGTTCTGCGACGAAGCCCTGGCCCTGCGGGCGCAGTGGGCGGCGGACGGGGACGAGCCGCGCACCGCCTTTGTCGCTTGCGGCGTCGATGAGTTCAACTACGGCATCCACGCCTATGCGCTGCTGGCGGCGCTGATGGGCCCGGGCGCAACCAGCGTGCAGCACCTGCACCACAACGGCCAGCGGCAGGTGCGCTTGGATTGGGCGGACGGCCGCGTCGGTTTCGTGAGCGTCGGCCCCGCGAGTTGCTGGTTGCCGTTCGCGGCGAGCGTGGTGACGAACCGGACGATTGCGCAGGTCACGGTCCAGCCGCCGCGGCTGTATGCGGCGCTGCTGGAGGCGGTCATGCCTTACCTCTCGGGTGCGGAGTCGCAACCGCCGCTCCCGATGCAGGAACTGATCGAGCCGGAACTGTGGGCGATCGCGGCCCTGCGATCGTGGTCCGATGGCGATCGGGTCGTGAGGCTGGACGAGCTCGAGGTGGAGGGGAAGGGCTACAGCGGCGCCGCGCTGGCGGAGGCGTACCGGCGACAGCGCTACCCGGATGCGGATCCCGCCAATGTTGCGGCCGTGGTGGCCAACGCCTAGCGGCCTCGGCGTCGGAGCGTGCCGTCACGCCGCCGACCGATGGAGCGGGCAACTGCAATATACGCCTGGCGCGTTGTGTGGCGCTTTCTGATGACCCGGATCCGGTTCGTCCGGGGCCGGCTGTGTTATTGTCATAGAGGGAGCTGGGATGAGCCAGCGCTGGAATCGGTTTGTGAGTCGGTCGCGCAGATGATACAGTTGCTGATTGCTTCTTGAGGTCAGGCGGGCAGCGTCGGCGGCATGTATCGGGGGCGCGATGGCGGAAGGGGATCGCGATCAGTTGATTCGGGAAGGCAAGCTTCTAGCCTTGCAAGAGGCGCTCCAGGCGCAGAAGGCGCGAAACCCTCGCGCGTATGGGC
>CAZKRE010000259.1:0-3923 GCA_964555075.1 uncultured Phycisphaeraceae bacterium | reverse complement strand
CGGAGCCGTGAGTGAGCGCAAGCCTACGCGTGGACGCGCTCGGGCCGCGGTGCGGGCGCGTGGCGTGGCACGCCGTCGTGCTGCAGTGGCTCGCCCCCGAGCAGTCGCCGGCTCTCCCCCAGCTCCCAGCGAAGGTCGACGGGGGCGACGCGGGTCGCGAGTTCGAGCACGTGGCCCTGCCCGCCGAGCGTGTCAAGGAACGGGAGCCGCGCCTCCGTGACCCGCACGGGCGTCTCCCGCCACGCGGCGGCGTCCCCCCGCAGTCGCGCGAGGGTCAGTCGGTCCCCTTCCACGCCGAGTGTCACCGGCGGCTCCGCGAGGGCGTCCCGCGCATCGAGCAGGCTCGGGAAGCACGAGTCCGGCGGTCGGCTGGCGTCACCCGCTTCGACCCGCACCGCCCCGTCCCCCTCGCCGCGGGGCGTGCCGCTGACGACGCAGCTCGCCGCGGCGTCGCTCGCTTCAATCGCGATCGCCGCCCGCTGCGGCCGCAGCCCCGTCACGCGGCCGGACACCGCCTCGGCCCCGTCACTCGCGTCCCACCGCACGACGTACAGCCCCCGCAGCAGCTCCGCCCCGTCGTCCATCGCCTGGGCGTGCAGTCGGTACAGGACGTGGCGGCTGACGGTGCGCGGCGCTTCGGGCTCGCCGTCTGGCCGCAGCCCCTCCACGGCCCCGAGCAGGACGCTCCAGAACGCCCACGGGCCACGGGTCGCCAGTTCGAGCCCCGGGGGCAGGAGCGGCGCCACGGCGACCGCGGGCACGCGCCACGAGAGCCGCACGCAGTCGATCAGTCGGCCGGTCAGGGTGAGGTTCATCACCGCGGTCCTTCATCTGGGCGGCGGTTCGCCGCGGAGCGGTCAGGCGACGCCGAGCAGCTTGCGGACCTTGCCGCCCATCTTCACGAACTTGATGACCGCGCCCTGCGGGAGCGAGCGGATCTGCATGTACCAGGCCGACATCGTCTCGAAGAAGTTGAGCAGCTCGGCGAGCCGCTCGCGGGTGTGGTCGCTCTCCCGGCCGCTGCGCTCCGCCTCGCTGGCGCACTCGCGGAGCAGCGCCAGCGTCGGGTCGACCTCCCGCCGCTTCCGCTCGTCGAGCACGGTCTGAAAGAGCTCCCAGACGTCGCGCATGGACTCGAAGTGGTCCCGTCGGTCGCCCAGCACGTGCACGACCTTGACGATCCGCCACCCTTGCAACTCGCGGAGGCTGGTGCTCACGTTCGACCGGGCGACGTTGAGGGTGTCGCTGATCTCCTCGGCGTGCAGCGGCTTGGGGCTGATGAAGAGCAGCGCATGGACCTGCGCGACCGTCCGGTTCACGCCCCACCGGCTGCCCATCTCGCCCCAGTGGAGCACGAACTTCTGCTGGACCGGCGTCATCTGCATCGGACCGCCTTTTCAGCCATTTCAGTCTCGACAGAAAGTACCATCTTATCCGCCTGCCGCAAGCCCCATCCGCGGATTCGCCCTCCGCCCCGCGACCGGGGCCGGGAAGTGGTCCGGGCCGGGGGCGGCTGGTATGATTCGCCGCCCTCCCCGGGGCGATTCCGTGGGTCCGGCGGCGACGAATCGAGATCGCGGTGGCGGTGCACCCGGCGCCGGGGCCCCACCGGATACGCCTCACCTGGAGCGCTCGCTTGCGCCTGAACCTCCTGCTCGTGACCGCTTCGGCGTGGCTGCTCGCGGCTTCCCCCGCGGCCGGCGACATCGTCCGCTTCTCGTTCTCCGGCTCGCTCACCTCCATCAAGGAGAACGACGCCGGCGTGCTCGGCGCCGTCAACGTCGGCACCCCGTTCAGCGGCACGTTCTGGTACGACACCGACGCCCGCGACAACGACACCGAATCCGCCCGCAACGGGGAATACCTCTACAGCGACTCGGACGCGGGCATCGAGGTCACGATCGCCAATCGCGACTACCGGTTCGTCGGCGAAAACGTGCTCATCCGCGTGCGGAACTACGCCGATGCCGACTACTTCCAGTTCACCGCCGGCGAGTTCGGGAGCGTCGACTCGGGCAACTTCCGGTTCTGGGACTTCGGGCTCATCCTCTCCGACCCCGACGCCAGCGTGTTCAACAGCGACCGCCTGCCGTCGAACCTGAGCCACACGAGTTTCAGCAGCCGCCGGTTCCGCATGATCGGCGAGAGCCGCAGCAACGCCGACCACGACTTCTGGGTCGAGGGGAACGTCGCGTCGCTCGCCCGGTACGTCGCCCCGCCCCCCCCGCCGCCGCCCACCCGCTCGCACGGCGACTTCAACCGCGACGGCCGGACCGACATCGTCTGGCGCAACACCCGCACCGGCCGCAACGTGATCTGGCACATGAACGGCGCCGGCCGCTCCAGCTACACCCAGATCCCCGGCCTCGGCAACGCCAACTGGAAGGCCCGCGGCACGTTCGACTTCGACGGCGACGGCGACGCCGACATCGTCTGGCGCAACGAGGGCAACGGCGTCAACGCCGTCTGGCGGATGAACAACTCCAACTTCGTCGAGAGCATCACCCTCCCCACCCTCGCCGGACGACACTGGCTCCTCGCCGGCGTGGGCGACTTCGACAAAGACGGCGGGATGGACATGCTCTGGCGCAACACCATCAACGGCAACAACCGCGTCTGGCGCCTCGGCGGCACCTCCCTCCTCGACAACATCCAGATCCCCAGCACCCCCAATCAGAACTGGCGCGTCGGCGGCGTCGAGGACTTCGACGGCAACGGCGGGTCCGACATCCTCTGGCGCAACAAGAACACCGGCGAAGTCGTCATCTGGATCATGAACGCCCTCTGGCGGCAGTCGGTCCAGTCCCTCGGCGTCGTCCTCCCCATCGCCTGGGAGGTCGCCGGCGTCGGCGACTACAACGGCGACGGGTCCGTCGAGATCCTCTACTACAACCGCAACACCGGCGCCGCACGCCTGGCCCTGCTCGACGGCTACAGCGTCTCCCAGATCGTCGCCGTCAGCCCCAACGTCACGCCCGGCTGGGTGGCCGCCGGACACGAGACCGGCCCCGGCGCGGGCGGCGCCGCGGCCCGCGGCCTCCTCGCCGCCGCCGCCACGCCCAACCCCGAGCCCGCGAGCGCCATGCTCCTGGCAGCGGGGGCCGGCGCGGCGATGCTGCGCCGTCGATAACCGGCGCACCCCACACGTGCCCGGCGCGTCACGCCTCGGGCCCCCATGCGCGCGGTCGGTCGCGGCGCACGAAAAAGGCGACGAGTCCGTCCTGGAATCGTCGCCCGGAGGGAAAGAGCACGGCCGGGGCTCAGATGCTGTCGGCGAAGAGGGCCTTGGCCTCTTCCATCGCCGCGGGCATCGCCTGGAGCACCTGCTCCAGGTGGTCGGTGGTGAGCTTGAGCTGCTCGAGCAGGCGCGGGTCCGGCTGATCGATCTCGACGCCCCGCTTGAATCCGAAGTCGCCACGCGCGGACACCAGGTCCGCCAGGTGGACGATCCCGGTGAGCGTGCGGTTCTTCTCAGGCAGGTCCATCGGGTGGTGGTGGAACCCGGTGACGTAGGCGAAGCTCTGAGGGAACTTCCAGACGCGGCAGAGCGCCATGCCGAACTGCTCGTGGTTCGCGCCCAGCACGGCCGTCTCCGCCTGACGGAGCGTCATGCCGGGGGTCTTGTCCATCTTCTCGATGGCCTCGACGAACTTCGGCCGGCGGGCCTGGATCTCGACGAGGATGCCGATGTTGTGGATCAGCCCCGCGAGGAACGCCTCGTCCGGCAGGCCCAGGCCCGCCTTGTCGGCCAGCAGGCGCGTGCCGGTCGCGGTGGCGATGGCGTGCGTCCACAGGTCGCGGGCGTCGAAGTTGGGCGCGATCTTCCCGCCCCGGAACAGCTTCGCGAGGCTGGCGGCGATCGCGATGTTCTTCACCGCGTTGAGCCCCAGCAGCACGATCGCCCGGTTGATCGAGCCGATCTG
>CAZKRE010000258.1:0-3955 GCA_964555075.1 uncultured Phycisphaeraceae bacterium | reverse complement strand
CGGGGTCGCGGAAGCGGAGCCACCATGTCCTCCCACGCTGGTACAGGTGCACGCCTCCATGCTAGCGGGTCCGGCCGGTAGCGAGCCACCGATCGATGTCCTCGGGTCGCCACCGCTTGCACCTGGGGCGATCGATGGCGGGGGCGGGCATGTCGCCCTGCTGCGACCACCATAGGATCGTCCGCGGCGCCACGGCCAGGCGTTCGGCGATGTCCTCTGCTCGTAGCAGCGGCTTGGCCTCGGTGGTGCTGGTACTCATGTCAAACTCCCAAGGCGAGCTAGATCGTCGCCGTAATACTCACGCTCCCATTCCGCGCGACCAAACTGTGTGCCGCGGACGCCGCCGAGGCTCGCCACTCGCAGGTGCTCACGCGCCCACCGTCCACCGCCGAGCATCGCGTACGCAGGGTGCACCGGCAGGCGGTGCGACGCGAGATAGGCAAAGACATCGTCGACCGTCCACCATCCCAGCGGGCGGCACGAGAGACCCGTCGACAAACCGAGGCGCCGCAGGCTCATCCTGCGGATCCCCGATTCGTCGGCACGCACCCCCACGATCCTGCGTTGGCCGTACTTCTGCGTAAGACGCCGGAACCCCGTCTCAAGCGTCCCGCCGTCGCGATCGTGGCCGACATCGACATCCAACACGTCGCATTCACCGCCAAACGCCGCCATCACCGATTCACAGTCCGGATTCGACCACCCGCGCACCCTCACCCATGCAAGCGGGATTCCTCTGGCAACGCGTCCAACGAGATGTGCAACCACCACGCTGTCCTTGCCCCACGAGACCGAGCAGTAACACGGGCCGGCGGCAACAAACTCCCGGATCGCCTCCAGCGACCGCTCGACCTTGCGACCGATCGACGGCGCATGCAGCAGGTCCGCGTCCTCATACTCCGCCCACAGCGCGAGGTCCGCGGGCGTGTGCCGGTGGGATGGGATTAGCATGGCGTCACCACCTCGCAGGCGTTGACCCGGTCGAAGTACGGGCCGCACGGTCGCCCGAAGCTGCGCCGCGAACCCCGCAGGCCATCCGGCAGCCACTCGCCGACCGGCAGCGGACGCATGAGCACGGGGCCGTCCGGTGCGTCTGCGTACCAACTCCAGTCGTGCTCGACGGGCTCGACCTCCCATCGTTGCACCTGGCCGTAGCCAACGTTGGTGTCCTCGCCGATCGCGCGGACATCCTTGAGCCGGCTCCGCAGGTGTGACGCCGCGCCGCCCGATTTGCCGCACCGTGGGACGGCCACCGCGAACCAGACTACGCGATCGACCAGCCGGACCCGACGTGGGAGCCGGTATCCCTTGTACGGCCCCGACGCTACCGGCACTTGTCGCAGCGCCTTGGGGTCCAGCATCGCGGGGTCGAACTCCGGGCGCTTGTTGACGTGCCCGACCGTTTCCTCCGTCGCAGCGAAGATCGGCGACGATGCGCGGGGGATGAGCCACGGACCCAGCCGCACCCGCTCGATCGGGATCGGGATCAGGCGGTGCCCGCCATGCTCGCGCCGTGCGTGACGGTCTCCGTTGGAGGACCGGACGATGGCGCTCATGTGCAGCCCCATCGCCCACTCCAGCAGCGAGTCGAGCATCGGCGGGTTGCCGCACAGCGGCGACGAGAGCCAGGCTGTCACCTTAGCTGATCGCACCAAGCACCTCCTTTGGCGCGGGCTCGCCGAACACCTCGTACAGCCACGACACCGCCGCGTCGCGGTGTCCATCGACGTGGGACTGGTAGGCGTCGATCAGCGGCTGGGCCGCCACTTCGCCAGCCCGCGTGGTTACGCGGTAGGACAACTGCAACTGCCCGTGGCCGCGTGACCGCTGGCCGCCGATGACGCCCGACCACAGTTCGAGCGCCGTCAGCACGGCCCCCGCGTCCACCTCGGACGCCTCGCGGAGCCGGAGTTGCGCGACGAACGCCGCGCCGGGATTGACCTGCTGGCCGGAGAAGATCATCAGGTTGGTGTTGCCCGGGTCGTTGTCGGGCAGCCACTTGCCCGCGTCCCCGCGCGTGTACTGGTAGGGCGACACGAAATGCTCCGCCGGGTGCAGGTGCTGGCCGGGCGCGCCGCTGAAGTCGGCCAGGTCTCCCGACGCCTCGGGCGCCAGCGCCTTGATCCGCCGCTGGTTTTCGAGACAGACGAGCATCCCGCGGCCCACGTCGAGCCATCCGGCCGCGATCTCGTTCGGCAGCGCCCCGCCGAGCACGCGGAACAGCGGGATCGCCCTCTGCCCCGCCGCCGACCGCTTGAGATCGCTGGATCGCGTCCCCTCGGTGAGCGCCCCGCCGTGGAGGAGGAGGTTGAACTGAGCCAGCGACAGCCGCCCCATCAAGTCGTACCGCTTGAGCAGGTCCACGAATCCCGGCTCGCGGACCATGGCGTGGCGAATGGCGTTGCCGCTGAGCATCGGCACCCATCGCGTGCAGTTCTCCGCCGCGACCGGCTCCCTCATGATGACGGCCTCGTTGCCCTCGACGCCCCGCATGTGGGTGATGGGCGACGCCGCCTTGAGCAGACACAGGATCTGATAGTCAGTTCGCATTGGTCTTCACCTCCTGCCAGCGGGCGCGAGCCCGGACCACGATGATGGATGCGTGCCGCGTGATGTACGCCGCCCACGCCGCGTTCCACTCGACGCCCCGCGCGTCGCATTCGGCGACGAGCCTCGATAGTTCATCGTTGACGGCGGCCCGGCCGTCGTCCGCCTTGACGTGATCGAGGGCAACGCTGACCAGCCCGTCACCGCCCTCGGGTCGCTTGGCCGCGGCCGTGCGGATGCCAGAACCGATCCGGTCCCACAGCGTCTTGCGGTCGAGCGAGTCGCTGAACAGCCTCGCCATGACGACGCACAGCACGACCGCGGCGTCGCGGAAGTCGGGCGAGTGCGTCGCGTGCGGCGCGGGGTCGGTCAGGCCCGCGAGTTCACGCCGGAAAGAGTCCATGCTGAGATCGTTCCTTGCTGCCGTGATCGGTGGGGGTGCGGTCGCTGGGGTGGTCATGCTGGCAATCCTCCCGCTTGGGGGTGAGAAACGCGGCCAGCCGCGAAAGCGGCTCGGTCCACACACGGGACCACTGGCCGATCAGATCCTCGCCGTCCTCGAAACGATCGAAGATGGCGATGCACGCGGACATTGAGAGTTCTTCCGTCAGGGCCGGCTTGCCCGCGGCGGCGGCGACGCGCGACGACAGCCACAGCCGCGCCCGCAGGTCGTCGGGGTGGTAGCTGATCGTCTCGCCCTCCAGCCCGACCGTTGCGGTGGTCCGATCGATGCCCGCGGGCGTGCGAAACGCGATGTGCTTCTGCCCGCTGGCGGCGATGACGATGGCGTAGGGGGGGGCCGGCGGCGCGAGGCACGTGCCGCGGATCGTCGTCAGATCCGCCTTGGTGAGCGGCGTTGCGGTGGCCGGCGTGATGACCCACGAGTAGGTCCACGGCTTCTGAGGCTTCTCGCGGCCCGCCATCGGAACGCCGTTGGTCATGAGGTATTCGCATCCGCCGCAGCGGACGGTTGACCGCGGACAGGCGGCGGCGGCGCGGTCGTTGAAGGTGTCCTTGACCTGCGCGGGGAACGAGTCGTCGCAGCGACCGCCGCAGTAGTAGCAGCGCTGGTCGCCGGGACGTTCGAGGCCCATGGCGCGGGCGAGTAGTTGGGGCGTGGTACTCATGTCAATCCTCGTTTGCGTTGCGGATGGCGTGCCCCGCCTCACGGATCAGCGCGTCCAGCTTCACCCGCGCGTCGGCGAGGTCGCTGATGCTGTACCGCATCCCGGCGCTGGCGTGTCGCTCCTGATCCTCACCTCGCGCTCGCTCGATCTTGCGGAGTTCGCGCGCGGCGAGGGCGATGGCGAGCAGGGTGTCGGTGTCGGGCTGGGCGAGGTCGTTGGCGGCTTGGCGGATCAGCGCCTCCGCGTCATGCCGCGCGTCTCTGTGTCCGTGGGCGTAACTG
>CAZKRE010000257.1:0-3963 GCA_964555075.1 uncultured Phycisphaeraceae bacterium | reverse complement strand
ATCGCCTTCGGCCTGCTCTTCTCCTTCGTCGGCACCGTGCTCGGGGGCATCTGGGCCGACCAGTCCTGGGGCCGCTTCTGGGGCTGGGACCCCAAGGAAAACGGCGCCATCCTCATCGTCCTCTGGGCCGCCCTCATCCTCCACGCCCGCTGGGGCGGCATGATCGCCCACCGCGGCGTCGCCGTCCTCGCCATCGGCGGCAACATCGTCACCGCCTGGTCCTGGTTCGGCACCAACATGCTCGGCGTCGGGCTCCACTCCTACGGCTTCATGGACTCGGCCATGTTCTGGCTCCTCGCCTTCGTCGTCAGCCAGCTCACGATCATGGCCGTCGGCTGCATCCCCACACGCCGCTGGGCGTCGTTTGAAACCCCCTCTCCCCTCCGGGGAGAGGGCCGGGGTGAGGGGCGAGCGACCCCTGGCGCGACCCAGGCGCAAGCCAACGCATCGTGAGGTTCGCCCCTCACCCTATCCCTCTCCCCAAAGGGGAGAGGGGATGAAGCACCCATGCCCCGCCTCCCCCGCTCCTTCTACACCCGCGACTGCGTCGCCATGGCCCGCGACCTGCTCGGGCAGGAGCTCGTCAGCATGGCCGGCGGGGTCCGCACCGCGGGGGTCATCGTCGAGGTCGAGGCCTACCTCGGCATCCCCGACAAGGCCGCTCACACCTTCGGCGGCCGCCGCACCGCCCGCAACGAATCCATGTACGCCCGCGGCGGCGCCGCCTACGTCTACTTCACCTACGGCATGCACCACTGCCTCAACGTCGTCGCCGGCGACGAGGGGGAGCCGGTCGCCGCCCTCCTCCGCGCCCTCGAGCCGACGGATGGCCTCGACGCCATGTATGCCCGCCGGCCCAGGGCGTCGAAGGACACCCAGCTCTCTTCCGGCCCCGGCAAGCTCTGCCAGGCGCTGGGCATCGACCGCGCCCTCGACGGCCACGACCTCGTGACGGGCGACACGCTCTGGCTCGAACGCCGCCGCAGCCGCCCCCTCCCGGAGGGCGCGATCGTCACGACGACCCGCGTCGGCGTCGACTACGCCGACGACTGGGCCGCCCGGCCGCTGCGGTTCTACCTGCGGGACAACCCGCACGTGAGCAAGCGGTAAAGACGCCGGCCCTGAGGAGCGAAGCGACGAAGGGCCGGGTCATGCGACGGGGGACCCGTGCCCCGGCCCCTCGCGGGCTCGGCGCCGGCGTCTGGGGGGTTCGTGCTAGCGTGTTTCCCGTCGGCGGGATAAGCTGACGCTTCAACGTGGTGGGTTCTCTTTGGGTGCAGCATGAGTGATGTTCCAGCCGGCCGCCCGATGGGCGGAGTCGACGACGACCTCCAGCGCGAGATCGATGAGGCGCTCGGCGGCCAGAATGTCGAGGCGCTGTTGGAGAGCGCCTCGTCGCCCGCGCCGGGCGCGGCCGCGTCGGGGGACACGGCCGCGGGTGAGAACCCCGCCGAGTTCCACCACGAGATCCGCCGTGGCCGCATCTCCGCCGTCCGCGGGGAGGACGTGTTCGTCGACCTCGTCGGCGCCGATGGCAAGCTCCAGGGCGTCGTCCCGCTCCAGCAGTTCGAGCGGCCGCCCCGCATCGGCTCGATCATGGACTTCGTCGTCGAGCGGATCGACGAGACGCAGGGCCTGGTCTTCCTCTCCCGCGAGGGGGCGATCTCCCGCACCACCTGGGACCAGCTCCAGAAGGGCTCGATCGTCGACGCCCGCGTGACCGCCACCAACAAGGGCGGGCTCGAGCTGGAGATGGTCGGCAACATCCGGGCGTTCATGCCCGCGTCGCAGGTCGACCTGCACCACGTCGGCGAGCTCGAGCCGCTGATCGGCCAGAAGCTCGAGGCGATCGTCGCCGAGATCGACCGCCGGGGCAAGAAGGTCCTCCTCTCCCGCCGGGCGCTGCTCCAGCAGCGGCGGGAGCGGGCCAAGGACAAGCTCATGGCCGAGCTCGAGGAGGGGCAGGTCCGCGAGGGCAAGGTCTCCAACATCGTCGAGTTCGGCGCGTTCGTCGACCTCGGCGGCGTGGACGGGCTCGTCCACATCTCCGACCTCTCCTACACCCACGTCACCAGGCCGGGCGACGCGGTGCAGGTCGGGCAGGATGTGAAGGTCAAGGTGCTCAAGATCGACAAGGAGCACGGCCGGATCAGCCTCGGCCTCAAGCAGGTCGCGCCCGACCCGTGGGACGGGATCGAGAACCGCATCACCGTGGGCGAGCAGCTCGCCGCCCGCGTGCTCCGCACCGCGAACTTCGGCGCCTTCGCCGAGGTCGAGCCGGGCGTCGAGGCGCTGATGCCCCTCTCCGAACTCTCCTGGAAGCGGATCCACTCCGCCGCCGAGGCCGTGCAGCCCGGCCAGGTGGTCCACTGCAAGGTCATCAGCCTCGACCCCGCGAAGAAGCGGATGTCCCTCTCGGTCAAGCAGGCCGGCGGCGACCCGTGGACCGGCGTGGAGCACGAGTTCGCCCAGGGCGGCACGCACGAGGGCAAGGTCATCGGCACGACCGACTTCGGCGCCTTCGTCGAGCTCAAGCCCGGCGTCGAGGGCATGGTCCACATCTCCGAGCTCTCCACCAGCCGCGTGGGCGCGGTGACCGACGTGGTGAAGGTCGGCGACGTCAAGCCCTTCCGCATCCTCGAGGTCAACGAGGAGCAGCGCCGCATCCGCCTGTCCCTCAAGCCCGAATCGGCCGCCAGCAGCGCCCCCGGAAGTGCCCCCGGAAGCGCCCCCTCCGGGGGCGAGGGCCGCGGCAAGCAGGCGGCCGCCGCCGCGAACAAGCCGGCCGCGAAGCGTCAGCCCCGCAAGGACCTCAAGTCGGGCCTGGGCAACACCGGCGCGATGGGCATGGGCCTGGGCAACCTGCGGCTCGAAGACCTGAAGTAGCGACCCGCTCACACGCGGATCGGTCCCCTCTCCCGCTTCGGGAGAGGGTGAGGGCCGAACGTCCCCAGGCCCCGAGTGCGCAAGCGGTCATCCAGGGTTGCTCACCCTCACCCCGGCCCTCTCCCGAAGCGGGAGAGGGGGTGCGGTGTGACGACTTCGGATGTACAGGCTCAATGCCGGCCGGTCACCGCCCGCTCACGTGGCGCAGGATGAACTCGCCGACGCCTTCGAGGTTGTGGATCACGTCGTCGTTCGTCACGCGCACCACGCGCAGCCCCCGCGCCCGCAGGTACCGCTCCCGAACCGCATCCTCCGCCCGCCGCCCGTCGTGGCTGCGGCCATCGAGCTCGACGATCAGCCGGGCTTCCGCGCAGAAGCAGTCGGCCACGTACGACCCGATCGGCACCTGCCGCCGGAACTTCATCCCGCCAAGCCTTCGCCCGCGAAGCAAGCCCCACAGCAGCCGCTCCGGCACCGGCGCGCGCTTCCGCAGTTCCCGCGCCCGTTCCGTCAGACCGCGATCCGACATGCGGAGCAACCGCCGAGAAGACCGGGGTCGCACCCCCTCTCCCGCATCGGGAGAGGGCTGGGGTGAGGGTTCTTCCGAGCCTCGAGGAGTCTCCTCCAGCCACGCGCCCATCGCCACCCCCATCTCGTCCAACGTCAGAGAAGCGACCCAACCTTATCTCAAGCTGCCGAACGCATCGAGACTCGCAAAGCCTCCCACCCGATAAAAACCCGCCGCACGTGCCTGAGACACGTCGGTGAGGAGCGCACCGACATCGTTGCGCACCCCGCCGACGCCGGAGCGTTCCGCCCCCGCGCCGGCGGAAGGTGGACCGACGCGGGGCGGTGTTCCACCGACGCCGTCGGAGGGCGGCCCGACGCCGCGGCGCCCCTCGCCGACGCCGCCGCGCCCCTCGCCGACGCCGGGGACATCGGCCCCGACGCCCGTGAGCCCTCCCACGACGTGGGGGCGCCGCCGTCCGGGGGGGGGGGAGGCTCACCTTCCGACACTTTTTCGGCTCCCTCTCCCTCCGGGAGAGGGTTGGGGTGAGCGGCTGTCTTGCGTGTCAA
>CAZKRE010000256.1:0-3982 GCA_964555075.1 uncultured Phycisphaeraceae bacterium | reverse complement strand
GGTCTCTTTCGCGGTAAGTGCCTGTGCGGCAAGGGGATCCAGTGGAAACGGGCGGGCTGGCGGGGTGGCGTTACGCCACGGGGGACGCCAACGCGTAACCCACGGCGAGGCAGGCGGTTGCGGTGGTTTCGGAGGCCCGAGGGGGAGGGGTGGCGTGGCGGAGGACTGGCGGGGGCAGGGCCGTCTCGCACGTTCCCCCCGTTAGCCGCGGGGCTCGCCCCGCGCTCCGCCCCCCTCGCCGCCCCCCTCGCCGCCCCCCTCTCCGCCCCGCGCTCCGCCCGCTCCGCTCGACGGGAGGCCCCGCGGCTCCTACCTTTGGGGACCAGTCTCACGCCCCCGATGAGGATGCCATGACCGCGACGCTCGCTTCCCGCCGTGACGCCATCACGACCACGCTCGAGCAGGTGGGCCAGGGCCACCTGCTCCGGTACATCGACGCGCTCGACGAGTCGGGGCAGGACCGCCTGCTCGCGCAGCTCGAAGGGATCGACTGGCCGGAGGTGGCGCGGCTGATCGAGACGCACGTGAAGCGGAAGCCGGACACGCCGCTGCCCGAGCGGCTCGAGCCGGCGCCGTGGTACCCCAAGGAGCCGACCGCCGAGCTGCGCGGGACCTACGCGCGGGCGCGGGAGGCGGGCGAGCGGCTGCTGCGGGAGGGCAAGGTCGCGGCGTTCATCGTCGCGGGGGGCCAGGGCACGCGCCTCGGCTGGGACGCGCCGAAGGGGACGTTCCCGGCGACGCCGATCCGCGAGGCCCCGCTCTTCCAGGTCTTCGTGGAGTACGTGATCAAGGCGCAGCGGAAGTACGACACGACGATCCCGCTCTACGTGATGACCTCGCCCGCCAACGACGCGGCGACCCGCGCGTACTTCGAGGAGCACAACTACTTCGGCCTCGACCGGAGGAACGTCCTGCTCTTCCCGCAGGCGATGATGCCCGCGATCGACCTGCGGACCCACCGCTGCCTGCTGGCGGGGAAGGACTCGCTGGCGCTGTCGCCCAACGGTCACGGCGGGTCGCTCAAGGCCCTGTTCTCCGCGGGCGCGATCGCCGACATGAAGCGGCGCGGCGTCACGCAGATCAGCTACGTCCAGGTCGACAACCCGAACGTGAAGGTCGTGGACCCGCTCTTCCTCGGGCTGCACGAGCTCGACGGGGCGCAGATGTCCTCCAAGGCCCTGCCCAAGGCCGGGCCCAAGGAGAAGGTCGGCAACTTCGTCCGCGCGAACGGCCGGGTCGCGGTCATCGAGTACAGCGACATGCCCGACGAGCTGGCGGAGCAGCGGGACACTTCCGGCGGCGGCGGGCTGCTGTACAACGCGGGGTCGATCGCGATCCACGTGATCCGCGTGGACTTCGTCGAGAGCCTCAACCGCGGCGGCGAGTTCAACCTGCCGTTCCACCGGGCGGAGAAGAAGGTCCCGCACCTCGACGACGCGGGCCAGGAGGTCTCGCCCGAGGAGCCCAACGCGATCAAGCTCGAGACGTTCGTGTTCGACGCCCTGCCGCTGTGCGAGAAGTCGATCATCCTCGAAACGGACCGCGTCGAGGAGTTCGCGCCGATCAAGAACGCCGACGCCGCCGACGGCACGGTCGCCCCCGACAGCCCCGCGAGCAGCCGACGGCTGCAGAGCGAGCGGGCGGCGCGGTGGCTGGAGCGGCAAGGCGTCCGCGTCCCGCGGAAGGCAGGGGGCGAGCTGGACGCGACGATCGAGATCCCGCCGGTCGCGGCGATCGAGCCGGCGGACCTCGCGTCGCTCGACCTGCCGGGCGAGATCGCCGCGGGGTCGTCGACGCTCATCGGCGTGGAGCGGTGAGCGTGCCGGGCGGCTTGACCCGGTGCGGCGCGGGCGTTGCGGCGGCCGCCCGTGATTCCCCCAAGCCGATTGGGGTGGTTCCTCGCTCCCGCGCCCCGGCGGGACGCGCCTAGCATCCGGCGGTGCATCCCAAGCGAGGCCATCCCCCATGACCGATACGAATATCCGACGCGAGTCCCACACGATCACGGCCGACGACATCCGCGCCCTGCTCCAACCGACGACCAAGCCCTGCATCTCGATCTACATCCGCACCGCCCCGTCCGCCAACGCGGACCAGGGGCGGATCCGGTTCAAGACCGCGGTGCAGCAGGTGCAGGCCGACCTCAAGCGCAACCAGCAGCCGGGGCAGGAGGAGCCGTTCCTCCAGCCGCTCCGCGACCTGGCGGACCGCAGCGACTTCTGGCTCTCCCAGCGGCACGGGCTGGCGGTCTTCTACAGCCCCGACGTCTTCGAGCTCCGCCGGCTGCCCGAGCCGCCGCGGCAGGACCTGACGATCGTCGCCGACTCGTTCCACGTCAAGCCGCTGCTCCGCCTCGCGCAGCACGCCGGGCGGTTCCAGGTGCTCGCGGTCACGGTCGAGCGCGTCCGCCTCTATGAGGGCATGTTCCAGCGGCTGGAAGAGATCCCGCTGCACCCGGACGTGCCGAGCTCGATGGAGGAGGCGCTGGGCGAGCCGAACCGCGTCTCCAAGCTCAAGCGGGCCCCGTGGGAGCCGGAGGACAGCGACACCCGAGACAAGCAGCTCACCCGCTACTTCCGCCGCCTCGACGAGGCGGTGTGGGAGCACCACTCCCGCCCATCGGGCCTGCCGCTGCTCCTCGCGGCGCTCCCCGAGTACCACAGCTTCTTCCACCAGGCCAGCCGCAACCAGCACCTGATCAAGGAAGGCATCAAGCGGGACCCGGTCAAGGACATCGACGCCGAGGGCCTCGCCCGCGAGGCGTGGGAGCTTTACCAGCCGGTGCGGGCGGCACGGATCGCCGACCTGCGCGAGCGGTTCGGCCTGGGCCGGTCGCAGAACGGCGCGAGCGACCAACTCGACGAGGTCGCCCGGCAGGCGGTGTTCGGGAAGGTCGGCACGCTCATCCTCCGCGAGAACTTCCGCGTCGGCGGCACGGTCGATCGGGGCACCGGCGAGATCACCCGCCGCCCCATCGAGGAGACCAATACCGACGACCTGCTCGACGACCTGGCGGAGATCGTCCTCAGCAACAGCGGCGAGGTGCTCGTGCTCGGGGCGGACGAGATGATCGGCGACACGGGCATCGCCGCCATCTACCGCTACGCCACCTGAGCCCGCACGCGTGCCGGTTCTGCCTCTCCTCGTGCGGGTGGTCCACAGGGCCGGGCAAGGGTGGTCGCGTCATCACGCGATGTTCACGCCATGTCCACGAGGTGACGCCGCCGCCCCCACCCTCTCCCGGAGGGAAAGGGTGCCCGAGCTTGGAGGACGAGAGAGGCCGATCTACGACGCCGCCCGGCCCTCGAGGGCCGAGTTGTCCCACTCGCGGCAGGCGAGGATCAGGCGGCGGAGTTCCGCCTGCTCCCGCTTGAGCGTCTTGATCCGGGCCTGCTGAACCGACAGTTCCACCTGCCCCGGCGCTCCCGCCCGGTAGCCGTGGTACCGCTGTTGCTCGTCGTCCAAGGCCTCCGACGTCGCCGCCAGCCGGGCGAGGAGGTCCGAGAGGTTGTGGTCCATGATCGGGTACATCCGGGGATCCCGCACTAAGTGAATCCGCAGAAGGGTACGCGTCCGATCAAGCCGACTTGCACCGGGGAAGTGCGGGGGTCGACGGGTGTCGATCCCGCGACCGGGCCTCATCCGGTGGATGACCCGCCTCCGGGGCGGAGCGAGCGTCGCCGATCGGGCGGCCGGTATGGAGCGGGCGTGACCCGACGGGGCCCCCGGCAGTGCTGCACGCGGGCGGTTCCTGAGCCGCGGGCGGCGGTGCCTTGGGTATGCCGGTTCGTGCCATCTGGATGCCGCTATGGAAGCGCCTCGCATCTCCCGGGCAGCAAGGGAGGAGGTCCCCGTCCTGCTGGGCATCACCCGGGCGCGAGTCCGACCACGCCCCGCGGCGACCGATCGTGGGCCAGGACGGGTAAACGTCACCGCACGCCCAGGATCAGTTCCATCGTGAGCTGGTCGAGCTTCTCGTAGG
>CAZKRE010000255.1:0-4040 GCA_964555075.1 uncultured Phycisphaeraceae bacterium | reverse complement strand
ACGGAAAGGTGGATTGGCCATGTCTACCCGTACCTCCCGTCTCGCGAGCGGTTTCACGCTCATCGAACTCCTCGTCGTGATCAGCATCATCGCGCTCCTCATCGCGATCCTGCTGCCGGCGCTCAAGGCCGCGCGGCGTACGGCGGAGGCGATTCAATGCGGGAGCAATCTCCGGCAGATCGGCATCGCGGCCGCGCTTTACACCGACGAGAACGACGGTTACGTCCTGATCAAACTTCAGGGCGACTCGAAGAGCAACAGCAACTGGTGGCCGCAGAAGCTGGCTCCGTACCTCGCCAGCAATGACGCGATCACCACCCTCAGCTGCCCGACCGGCGATAAGGTGTATACGACCACCCTCTGGCTGCCGACGTACGCGATGATGGATCACGGCCACGCGCGGATCGATCAGATCCGGAACGCGTCCAACAAAGCCTACATTGTGGATTCGCCGTGGGACGGTTTTCACTTCAGCTGGGTCGCGTATGGCTATCGGGTCCGCGATATCGAGTTGAATCCGGCTGACCCCGATCATCGAACATCTGTACTGCTTCGGCACGACCACGCGACCAACATCCTCTTCCACGACAGTCACGTTGAAGCGCGCCGGCGGGATGCAATCCCAACGAATCACAAGAGTGTTCCCTACAAGCAGATGTTCGAGTGGACGTACTGACGCTGGCCGGGTCTCACCTCTGAGGAGCATCAGGCAAGCATGAGCATGCGCATCCGACAGGTGTTTGTTTCGCTGTTTCTCTGTCTCGGCGTCTGTGCCGGAAGTCATGGGCGGGTGCTCGTCCAGGACGGCGTGGCGAACGCGGTGATCGTGATCGCCGAGAAGGCCGATGGCGCCGTGCCGACCGCCGCCCGGGAGCTCCAGGCCTACATTCAGAAGATGACGGGGGCGGAGCTGGCGGTGAAGAAGGCGGCGGACGACGCGGAGGCGTCGCTCTCCACGTTCACCGAGGGGAAGACGGCGCTGCTCGTCGGCGACAGCGTCTACACGCGGGCGGCGGGGATCCAGCCGGGCGAGCTCGCGCCGGAGGGGTTCTACATCCGGAGCATCCCGGGCGGGGTCGCGATCGTCGGCCGGGACGAGCCGGGGCACTTCAACATCGACTTCGACAAGAGCACCGCGAGTGCGGGCACGCTCTACGGCGTCTACCGGTTCCTCGAGACGCTCGGCTGCCGCTGGTTCTACCCCAACACGGAATACGAGGTGGTTCCGCAGTCGCCGACGCTCGAGGTGGCCGACCTCGACATCCAGGATGCGCCCTACTTCGAGTACCGCTTCGCCTACGGCAACGTCGACTGGCGGCGGAAGGCGGGGTACGGCGGGACGGTGGACCCCTGGCGGACGCGGCACACGTTCGAGACCAAGCGCGTGGTGGCGCGGTACGGCGAGTCTCACCCGGAGGTCCTCGAGCGGGGCTTCCACTTCCCGCACCCGGGCGTGATGGACATTGTGGTCGATCAGGCCCGGGAGTACCTCGGCTCGTCGACGCACATCGGTCGGAAGTACTTCCTGGTCATCCCGCCCGACGCCTATTCGGGGTGTGACTGCCCGATCTGCCAGCCGCTGCGGACGCCGGAGCGAGGCGCGGCGGGCGAGTTCTCCGACATCATCGGGCGGGCGGTGGTGGAGACGGCGGAGAAGGTCGCGGACCTGCCGGGGAAGATCGTCTACTGCGCGTACGAGAAGTACCGGCTGCCGCCGCAGGACATCTCGAAGCTCCCGGACAACGTCGTGGTGCTGATGGCGATCCACCGGGCCGGGTTCCACGACGCGGCGAAGCGCGAGGAGGCGTGGGGGCTGGTGGACAGTTGGCGGCCGCTCGAGCCGTCGCGGTTCTACTTCTGCCGCTACTACGCCGACCTCCGCAAGGTGACGCCTTCGTTCATTCCTCACCTGATCGCCGAGGACATCGGGCGGATGCGGGACTACCGCGAGGCGGGGAAGATGCCCATCGGCGGGGAGATGAACTTCGGCGCGGTTGCGGCCGATCACCCGTACGCCTGGTGGTTCTGCCTGAACGAGTACATCACGGCGAGGCTGCTGTGGAACCCGAACCAGGACGTGGACGCGCTGCTGGAGGACTACTACCAGAGCTTCTTCGGCGTCGCGGCGGGGCCGATGAAGAAGCTGTTCAGCCGGTTCGAGGAGCTCTACTTCGACCCGGCGGAGCGGCACCTGTACTCGGTCGAGGTGCTCGACGAGTTGATGGGGTACTACGGTGAGGCCGAGGCGCTGGCGAAGGGCACGCCGTGGCAGAAGCACGTCGCCTACATCGGCGAGGGGCTCGAGCCGCTGGCGCTGATGAAGCGGAAGCTGACGGCGGCGCCGGGCGCGACGGACCAGGCGGGGCCGGACATCCACTTCACGTTCGATGAAGGCCGGGGCGCCGTCGCCCGTTCCGTGGAGGGGGGCGTGGAGGGCAAGCTGACGCACGCCGCATGGGCGCCGGGCGTCCGTGGCGCCGCGGTGCGGTTCGACGGCGAGCGGAGCCACGTGCGGTTCTCCAGTAAGAGCCTGGCGGGGACGGATTACAGCTACGAGTTGTGGATCAAGCCGGAGGCGGTGACGTTCGACCGGTCGCAGTACCTGCTGGGCCCGGGGAGCTGGGAGCGTCACGGGCTGGCGCTGCGGGAGGGGACGCTGACGCTGATGCACCGTTTTCAGGGCAGCAGCTACTTCAACACGCGGTCGCGGCTGTTCGCGCGTGCCGCGGAGTTCAAGCCGCACGAGTGGCACCACATCGCCGCGACGTTCAGCCAGCAACACGGGATGGCGCTGTACCACAACGGCGTCCTCGTCGCGATGGACCCGGCGCTGACGAGGGCGTCGGAGTACGGGCTGGGGTTCATCGGGGCGGGCGGCAAGAAGAACGCGGACGACGTGGGGGATCACTTCCACGGCGTGATCGACGAGGTGAAGATCTACCGCCGGGAGATCACGCCTCAGGAAGTCAGGAACCACTACGAGGCGGAGCGGCCCGAATAAAGTCGCCGTTCCGCGCGACCGCGGAGGCGTCCCGGGTTGCGGTTGTCTGTGCGCGGAGGGGCCTGCGTCTCCGGGGCGTGAAGCCCGCGCCAGCGGTGAGCCCCGCCGGATGTTCGCGTCGACCTGCATGGAACGATGAAGCCGATGATGAAGACCCCTCTGCTCCGGATGGCGTGCCTCCTGGTGGTGATGTTGGGCGGCGGCGCGGCGGCGGGGCAGGATGCGCCGCGGGTCGAGCCGATCACGGACACGCTCCCGTTCTACGACCCGGAGCTTCGGCAGGTGCGCGAGCCGAAGGAGGGCGACGCGTTTCCTCCGATGCGGGCGCTGCTTTCCCGCTCGCGGTACTGGGCGGATGACGGCCACCTCGACGTGGTCGTGCGTCTCAACCCGGCGTCGCTCGATGGGAACGTTGAAGTGTCGACCGTCTCCGTCACCATGTCCGACGCCGCCGGGCGGGCGCTGTCCAGCTTCGACATCAAGCCGCCGGACGCGGCGTTCATCTTCTATCCCGCGATCCCGGATTCGCTCGCGTCGGGCGGCGAGGGGCGGATCGAGCTGACGTGGGCCGGGCCGGACGGCGGCGTTGTGGGACGCGCGGCCGAGACGTTCCGCGTGGAGCGTTTCCGCCCATCGCGACCCGCGGCGGAGAGCGGCGCTATTCCGATCACGGTGAACAACGGGCCGGGGGTCGTGGGGCGGGCGATTCCGATGAGCGTGGGCGTCCCGTTCCCGCGGGGCGTGCTGCACGATGCCGCGCGTGTCCGGCTGGTGGTGGCGGACGAGGCGGAGCGGCGGGAAGTCCCGGTGCAGGTGTCCGAGCTGACGCGGTGGTCGAAGTTCGGCTCGCTGAAGTGGCTGCGGCTGGACTTCACGATCGACCTCGACGGCGCGGCTCGGGCGCTGGCGGTGGAATACGGCCCTGAGGTCGAGCGGATGCGGGTGGCGGCGATCGAGGTGGTCGACGACGGCGGCGCAAACGGGCCCCGCATCGACCTCGGCCGCACGAAGCTCGGCGACGGGCTCTGGTACGACGCGG
>CAZKRE010000254.1:0-4059 GCA_964555075.1 uncultured Phycisphaeraceae bacterium | reverse complement strand
TCTTCACCGCGTTGAGCCCCAGCAGCACGATCGCCCGGTTGATCGAGCCGATCTGTCCCGGCAGGCCGTAGAACGCCGAGTTCACGACCTTGAGGATCCGCGCACCCAGCGCCGGGTCGTTGCTGATGATCTTGTTCAGGTCCTGCGCGGTCGAGTCGGGATCCTCGACGAGCTGGATGATCTTCATCGTCACCTCCGGGAGGGTGGCGATGTGGCTAATTTCCTGGATCGCGGACCCGACGATGCGGTCGAGCTGGTCGGGGGCCGCCGGCGGCGGATTCGTGCTGCCGGGTGCGGCGGGGTTCGTCGCGGCGTTCATCGTGGTGGACATGGTGCCTCTCCCTCCTAACAGGTTCCAGTGTCTTATCGACTGGAGGGGAGGCACGCTTTGCACGCTTGAGCGGCTGGGGGGTAGCCCGCTGTCGCGGCGCGGTCCGCAGGCGTCACCATCGCTACGACCCGCACGACCGGGCCCCGCCCCGCCTCCGGCGTGTCGCACACCCCCGGCACGAGAAGGGTCTCGCCTTCCCTTATGTGGCGGCCGACGCCCCACCGGGCGGGGCGACCCGGACCGCCATCTCGCGACTCGGGTCGCCCGCAAGGAGCAGGGTGCGGGACGGGAGGGCAAACTCCAGGCCCGCCTCCTCGAACCGCTGAAGGATCTTGAGGTTGACCAACTGGCTGTTGCGGAGCCACGCGTTGTAGTCCCGCGTCCGGTCGCCGGCGAAGACGTAGTAGTAGTACACCTTGAGGTTCAGCGCGTCGTCCCTGAGGTCATCGAAGTGGACCTGCGGCTTCAGCCTCGCCGGGTCGTACTTCAGGTCGGCGACCACCTCCGGATCGTTGTAGAGGATGTCCTCGACGATCCGGACCGCCTCCTCCACCCGGGCGGCGCTGGTGCCGTAGGCGAGGCGGATGTTGACGTCGCGGCGGATGAAGCCGCGGGCGGAGATGTTCTCCACCGTGTTGTCGATCCACTTCATGTTCGGGATCGTGAAGAGGTGCCCGGTGATCATCCGGAGCTTGGTGGAGCGGAAGCCGATGTCTTCGACGGTCCCCACCGTCCCGCCGTAGCTGATGAAGTCGCCCGCGGCGAACGGCCGGTCGAAGAGGACCGTCGCCCAGCCGAAGAGGTTCTTCACCGAGTCTTGGGCCGCGAGGGAGACCGCGAGGCCCGCGATGCCCAGCCCCGCGAGCCAGCCCGTGATGTTGAGCCCGAAAACGTTCTGCGCCACGAACAGCGTGAAGATTACGAACAGGAAGATCCGCAGCGTTCGGCGGACGAGCGGGACGACCATGTCGTCCACCCGGTTGTTGGTGCGGGCGGTGACCCGGTGCAGCGCGATCTCGATCACGGACACGAGGTTCCACAGCAGCCACCCGACCGCGATGAGGTAGAGGAACTTGAGCACCGAGAACACGAAGGGCGCCGTGTCGCCCAGATGGATGAACATCAGCAGCCCGACCTGCAGACCCAGCGTCAACAGCGCCAGGCTCAGCGGGTTGCCCACCGCCTCGAACGCCGTCGCTCGCAGCGGCCAACCCGCGCGGCGCCACCGCTCGGCGAGCTTGTCCAGGATGCCGCGGACGATCCGCCCCACCGCGAGACCCGCGAAAATCGCCCCCAGCAGCGCCAGCCAGCCCCACCACCGGGTGAGCGTGAACGTCGGCCCCAGCAGGTTCGCCACCACCGTCGCGTCCGTCGCCTCCTCGTCCGCAAGCGTCGCGAAGTACTTCGGCGGCAGCGGCCGGAGGCTCTCCGCCAGCGCCGGGGCCTGCTCGACCGTCCGCTGCGAAAAACGCCACGCCTCCGGCGCGATCCGCACCAGCGTGATCTCCCCCTCCGGCCACCGGCCGAATGCCTTGAGCTCCTCCCACACCCACGCCTGCTCCGGATGACCCGGGAAGTAGGTGTACGACGTCAACCCCCGCAGGCGGACCTCCACCTCATCCGGCACGCGGCCTTCCGCCACCTCGCCCAGCCGGTTCAGCGCGTCGTAGACCCCTTGCGCGGAAGCCCGCTGGTCCTCCACGCTCATGTCCGGCGGCGCCTGGAGCGTCGCCAGGATCTCGTCCCACACCGCCGGGTCACCCGTCCGCCTCAACCGGGCGAACCCGTCGAACAGCGCGGACACCGTCGCCCGGGGCGAATCGAGACGAACCTCTTCCTCGGCCTCCACTCCGGTCTCCGCGTCCGTGGGCACGGCACCCTCGGCAGCGTCCTCGGCTGCGGGGACCGCGGTGAGGGCGGGCTCGACGCCGGCATCCGAACCGATCCGCGAGGAGGTTCCGGGGGTGGCGGGAGTTTCGGGGGTTCCGGGGGTGGCGGCCGGTTCGGCGGCCGGGGGCGCCACGCGGGGCTGGGCGACGGCCAGCGGCGGCGTCGCGAGCAGTAGAACCAGAAGAACCAGGACAGAACGAATCACACCAGCCATGCGCGAGCCCTTGTCGACCGAGGTACGGCCGTACTGTAAGGACCTGGGCGCAGGGTGCGCGGCGGCGCGGGATGGGGGCGCGGGGATCGGCGGTCAGGCCGGCGGGCTGCTCGCCCTGGGGCCTTCGCCGCGGGCCTTCTGGTCCGCGAGTTCCCGGCGGTTCACCTGCACGTCACGAGGAAAGTCGAACGCCAAGCGGACCTTGTCGCCCTGGATGTCCACGACGCGCAGAATCCCCAACGGGTTCTTCGGGTCCCCGATGACTACTTCTTCCCCGACTCGTCGCGTCAATGCGAGCATGGCGGATCCTTCCCTCCGGTGAATCGCCCGGGGCAAGGGGGCGGCATGACAAATGCTTGCGGTTTCGAGTTATAGGAAGTTGCGCCGCCCGCACCGGGTTAGCCGCGGCCCTCGGGCCGCGCGGGCCTGGATGAGCGCAGGACGCGAGCGTGCAGCGCGACCGGCGCGGCAACCCCGGATCAATCGACCTGCTCGACCGACACGACTTCCGGGACACGCTCGCGGACGTTGCGCTCGATGCCCATCTTCAGCGTCATCGTGCTGGAGGGGCAGCCGACGCAGGCGCCGTGCAGACGGATCTGGACGACGCCAGTGTCTGAGACGTCGACGAGCTCGAGGTCCCCCCCATCGGACTGCACGGCCGGACGGATGCGGTTGATCACGTTCTCCACACGGTCGTAGAGGCTCGGGGCGGTCTGGGGCGTGGAGCCGGCGTCGGGCATGGGGGTCCTTATTCGATCGAACAGGCCCAGATGATAGGCCATCGGGCGTCCCGGAACAATGGCGGCGCGGCGGGAGGCGGAATCGGCGGAAGGTTTGGTTGACGGCGAAACGGGGGCTTGCTACGCTGGGTGGTTCCGTAGGTGAAAGCCTGCGGGGTCGGTACAGCGGCTCGCCTGGCTGGGGCGCGGATTGGTGGTAGGACGCCAGTTCGACGCCCCTTGTCAATCGGTGGCGAAACGCTAGAGTGCCGAGCCTTGGTTGAGGCCGGTGGGCCGACGAGCGCGTCGCGAGGCGGCACCGGCGTCGGTCAGTCCGGCGCGTGTGTGCCGCCCTAGCTCAGTTGGTAGAGCACACCCTTGGTAAGGGTGAGGTCGTGGGTTCGAGTCCCATGGGCGGCTTTGGACAGATTTCCGGCTTCTGATGGGCGGTTTGCGCTTGCCGACGGTCGGCATCGCATCCCACGCGGACCCGCAATCGCGCATCACAGCCGCAGATCGTAATACCTGTTTCGGAGGTTAGCAGCGATGGCAAAGGGCGTATTCAACCGCACAAAGCCCCACGTGAACGTTGGCACGATCGGGCACGTCGACCACGGCAAGACCACGACGACCGCGGCCATCACGGCCGTGCAGGCCGCCAAGGGCCTGGCGACCTACAAGGCGTATGACGAGGTCGCCAAGGCCTCGGAGTCCGCCGGTCGCCGCGACCCCACCAAGATCCTCACGATCGCGACCTCGCACGTGGAGTACGAGACGGAGAACCGTCACTACGCCCACGTCGACTGCCCCGGTCACGCCGACTACGTCAAGAACATGATCACCGGCGCCGCCCAGATGGACGGCGCGATCCTGGTCGTGTCGGCCGCCGACGGCCCGATGCC
>CAZKRE010000253.1:0-4064 GCA_964555075.1 uncultured Phycisphaeraceae bacterium | reverse complement strand
GTGTTCTGGTTTTCTGGCCCGCCTGAACCCCTATTCCGGCCCGGAAAACCTGTTTTCTGCGCTCGAATGTCCGTTTTCTGTCTCTGAATTCTGGTTTTCCGATCCGGAAGAGGGGTTCTCTGGCACGGAATTCCCCTCTTCTATCCCGGAAACCTGGTTTCTGCGCTGGAAATCCCCTTTTGCACCGGCGGCAACGGGGGCTGGGTCTGAAGCGCGGCGGGGAGGAACAGGATCGCTCCGACCAGGATGGGGAGCATGCGGAGGTGGCCCAGCTGATCAAAGTGGCCGGTGGCGATGTAGACCCGCTCGGGGAGCCAGAGGGGCAGGAGGAGCGCGGCCGCGACGGCGACGCGGCGCGGGTCGTGGGCGTGCCGCCACCAGAGGACCGCGAGAGCCGGGGCCAGGAGCGGGAGCTCGAGGTACTTGCCATAGGCGAGCACCAACTGGATCCCCAGCAGCAGGCCGAGCGTGGCGACCGGGTGCAGGCGGGGGAGCGTGAACCGGGCCGCGAGGACGCCGGCGATAGCCACGACGCTGAGGGCCGGGGCGGTGGGCATGGGCAGGCCGAGCGAGGCGAGGGTGCTGGGGAGGCCCATGATCATCCCGTAGCCCAGGGCGTTGTAGGGCATGGTGTCGTAGTGGCGGACGCCGGCCAGCCAGCCGGCGACGGCGGCGGGGAGGCCTTGGGTGAGGCCCAGGCCGAGCGCGGTGGCGAGGGCGGCGGCGAGGACGGGCCAGCGGCGGTCGAGCAGGAGCCAGAGCAGCGGGAGCAGCGCGTATTGGGGCTTGACCGTGCTGAGGCCCAGGAGGATGCCGCCGAGGATCGGTCGGCCGCGGTGGGTGAGGAGCCAGCCGCCCAGGAGGGCGACGGCGACGAGGAGCGTGACCTGGCCGAGGACGATCTGGCGGTAGACGCCGTTGAGGAGGAGGATGCCGGCGGGGAGGAGGGTCCAGGTGGCGAGCGAGGAGGCGGCGGGGCGGAGCGGCCGGAGGGAGCGGGCCATGCCGATCGCGAGCGCCGGGAGGGCGAACGCGGCGACGGTGTTGCCGAGGGTGAGGAAGCGTTTGGCGGTGTCGTAGTCGGGGAGCGCGAGGAGGATGGCGAGGGGGATGAACTGCGGGGGGCCGTGCATGGCCTCGCCCGTCTCGCGGCCGACGAACCGGGCGTGGTGTGCGGCGAAAGCGGCCGGATCGTAGGGGTCCGTGCCTTCGAGCCAGAGCTGGCCAGCGACGATGAAGTAGCTCAGGTCGAGCGGGCGGGAGGCGGGCAGCGCGGTGCGCGCGGAGCCGACGACGAGGATGTAGAGGGACGCGAGGGCGAGCGCCGCGACGCAGAGGGACCTCGCGGCGCGGCGGGTCGCGAACATCGGGGAAGCCGGGAACGCGGGTGGCTGGCTCGTCATCATCCTCCTCGGCAATGGAAGCGTAACGCGGAGCGCTGCGGCGTGCGGCGGGTCTTGGGGGCTTGGGTCCTGAGGCTTGGGCGGGGTGCTTCGGGTTGGGTGATGGGAGAGCAGCGCGCTCGGTCCTGAGCACTCAGGACTCAGCACGAGGCGGGCGAAGAACGATCGGCGGCACGTCGCGGCGGCGCGGGAGCTGCGGGACCGATACCTGGAGGCGGTGACCCGCGGGGAGGTGGCACTGTCGACGGACGGGGCGCGGTACGCGCTGCGGGCGGAGCCGGCGGAGCGGCCGGAACGCGGGGGAGAGCGGCCGTGGTCGGCGGCCTGAGGCTGCCCGCGGCGGCGTGAGGGGGAGGGGCGCGGGGGCGGGGGATGGGGGGGCGCTGTCGGTGCCGCTGCGCCCTTGACGCGGCGCTCACCCCGCTCGGGGCGACGGCCCGGCGGCTCCGGCGCCTGCGGGATCGGCCGCCGGCGTCCCGGCCCGCCTCATTCGATCTTGATCGGCAGGTCATCCGGCGCCGGCCTGTCGCCGGGGATCGGTGCGATCCGCACCGGCGGCGACTTCTGGAGCGGGTAGATGAAGCTCCCCGTCCGCCGGCTGCTCACGTGCAGACGGTCCGCGTCCACCGCCAGCATCGCCTCCACCGTCACCCCCTTCTGCAGCCGCGCGCCCCCGCTCGACGCCAGCGCGTTGCGCATCTCCGGCCCGACTTCCAGGATCTCCTCGTCCACCAGCCCGACCCGCCGCAGCACCCGCACCACGTCGTCGGGCGACAGCTCGGTCTGTTCCCGGTTCGAGAACGCGGTCACCCGCAGCGCCCCCTCCCGCGCCTGCGGACGCGCGGCACATCCCACCCCCCCGGAACCCAGCGGGATCGCCAGGCACGACACCAGCACCAGCGCGACCAGCGGTTTCACGAGCACGTCGACGATACTTCTCATGGGATCCGCTTCAGACTTTCTCGAAGCGCCGCACGGAACAACTCCGTATCCACCGGCGGGATGACGACCCGTTCCGACCGCCAGTTCTGCGGCCCCGCGGTGTCGTCCAGCAGCGACGCCGTCACCAGCACCGCGATCTGCCTCGACGACGCCCGCGCCCCCTCGTTCTCGAACAGCCGGCCCACGAGCGGCGCCCGCGATGCCCCCGGCACGCTCCGCCACGTCGTGTCGGTCCGGCTGTCCATCAGACCCGCCAGCACCGCCGTCCCCCCGCTCTGGATCGTCACCGTGTTCGTCGCCTGCCGCCGGGTGACGATCGGCAGGTTGTTCTCGCCGCGCGACACCACGTCGCTCACTTCCACCTGGATCTGCAGCGTCACCTTGTCGTCCGTCCCGATCCGGGGCGTGATCTGCAGCGACGTCCCCGACTCGATCTGCTGCAGCTGCGCGGTCGTGAACACCCCCGTCGTCGCGATCTGGAAGTACTCCTCCGTCGTCACCGCGACCTGCGCCGGCTTGCCATCCTGAGCCATCACCTGCGGCGAGGCCACGATCGACGCCTCGAGGTTCTGCTCCAGCAGGTTCAGCGCCAGGTTCAGCGACGCCGTGAACTCCCGCGCCGGCGTGTACCCGATCTGCAACCCCCAGGGCCAGTTTGTCCCCTCGGTCGAGTTCGTGAACGCCCCCGCCCGGACGGCCGGGAAGTCCCACGTCACCCCGAGGTTCAGCAGGTCCGTCCGCTCCATCACCACCACCCGCACGTCCAGCATCACGTGCCGCGGCGTCTGGTCGATGACCGCGATGTCCGCGAGGATCCGCTCCAGCAGCGACTCCGGCGCCGTCACCAGCAGCGTGTGACTCCTCTCGTCCGCCCGCCCGTACGGCTGCAGGTTGGGCGACAGCAGCCGCTGCGCATCCTGCGCCAAGGCGTACTGCAGCCGCACCAGCCGCGTCTGGCTGATCTCGTTGAACGCGGAACCCCGCGGGTCGGGTGAGTAGACGAGGTAATACTTCTTCGCCTTCATCACCGACAGGCCCGTCCCCGCGAGGACGATGTCCAGCGCCTGCTCGAGCGTGACCTCGTTGAGTTCCGCCGTCACCAGCCCCTCGACCGTGGGGTCGGGGATGATGATCACCTGCGCCTGCGCCGCGATGTCCTGGAGCACCTCGCGGAGGTCGGTGTCGATGAAGACGTTGCTGATCCGATTGCCGTTGTCCTCGATCCCGTTCGCCGACGCCGGCACCCCCCCTTCCGCGCGGGCGTCGTCGGGCGCGGGTTGCCCCGCCGCCGGCGAAAGCGCCAGGAGGGCCGTGCACAGCCAGGCCGCGGCCGACCGCTTCTTATTCATCGCTCCACCCGGGTTCACGTTGGTGCTCTCCCCACTCATTCCGCCCCGGCTTCGATCGTTTCGGCGGGTGCTTCCGACTCCGCCCCGCCCCCGGCCTCGGTCCCCGCGGCCGGGGCTTCCGCTTCCGCCCCCGTTTCGCCCTGCGCCGCCGTCTCGACGATCGTCACCACCTTCTGCCCCTCCTCCGTCACCACGCGGATCGGCATCGCGTGCGCCACCCCGCCGGCCGCGGCATATTGGAACTCCACCCGCAGCAGGTAGACCCCGTCCTCCACGCTGGCGAAGTCCATCACCCCGGCGAAGTCCCGCACGCCCAGCGGCAGCATGTTCGAAACGTCGCCTTCCAGCACGACTTCGTTCATGCGCTGCG
>CAZKRE010000252.1:0-4091 GCA_964555075.1 uncultured Phycisphaeraceae bacterium | reverse complement strand
GATGATGGGCACGATCAGGTTCGCCGCCACGGGTGACAGTTTCATTACCCGCCGTTTGCCGGAAGGGACGCAGGACGTCGAACCGATCGCGCGGTTGATCCGTGCCGCTGACGTGCGTTTCACGAATCTGGAAGTCGTCATTCGGCGCTCGGAGGGCTTCCCGTTTGCCGAAAGCGGGGGGACGTGGGCGTCCGCCCCGCCGGAAGTGCTGAATGATCTGAAAGCGTACGGCTTCAACCTGCTGGCGTGGGCGACGAACCACACCCTGGACTATTCCTATGGCGGGCTGTCCGCCACGAAGCGATACCTGGATGAGTACCACTTCGCGCATGCGGGCGCAGGGGAACACCTGGCTGATGCCAACGCGGTGAAGTATCTCGAGTGTCGCAACGGCCGCGTGGGCTGCATCGCGGCCACATCGACCTGCCCGGCATCATGGGTGGCTGGCGACCAGCGGTCGGACATGCCGGGGCGTCCGGGCGTCAATCCGCTTCGCCATCAGACGGTGTTTCGCGTGGGCCACGCGCAGTTGGAGCAACTGCGGCAAGTTGCGGCGACCTGCGGCGTCAACGCCGCGCGGGACCTCAGCGTGAAGGAGGGGTTTGCCACGCCTGACGCCCAGGGTCTGTTCCGGTTCGGCCAGCACTTGTTCGAGGCCGTCGATGCCGAAGATGAGCAGGGCCAGCTCACGCGCCCCGATCCGCGCGATCTGGCTCGCATCCTCCGGGCCGTCGATGAAGCGAAGGCGCGAGCGGACATGGTGGTGGTGAGCATCCACGCTCATGAAATGAGAGACGGTCAAAAGGATCGGCCGGCGGGGTTTCTGGTTGACTTCGCTCGTGCCTGTATCGATCGCGGTGCGCACGCGGTCGTCGGGCACGGCCCGCACATCATCCGGGGGGTGGAGGTCTACAAGAAGCGCCCGATTTTCTACAGCCTGGGCAACTTCATTTTTCAGAATGAAACGGTGGATCGGCTGCCGTCCGACTTTTACGAGAAGTACGGCCTGAAAGCCGAGCACACCACGGCTGATGCGCTGAGCGCCAGGTCTGGCGGCGGTCAGAAGGGGCTTGGGAACAATCCGATGGTCTGGTCTTCCGTCGTCGCGGACTGGCGGATGCGCGACGGGGAGCTGGAAACGCTCGAGCTGCATCCGATCAGCCTGGGTTTGGAGGAACCGGCGTACCGGCGGGGTTGGCCTCGCCTGACCGATGACACGGCCGTGCTGGAAGCGATGCAGCGGTTGAGCCGGGAGTTTTCGACCGAGTTCGAGATCGGTGGCGGGAAGGCTACGTGGCGGGGTTGAATCGGCGGCCGCATGAACCCGCCCGGCTCGCCGCCGGGCGGGGCTTCGTGGTTCCGCCCGGCGGGCGGCGGTCGGGATATAGTGCCCGCCACGATGGTTGAGTTCCCCCAGCGTAAGCCGATTGACCGCCTGCTGATCGTGATGCCCACGTGGCTGGGCGATTGCGTGATGGCGACGCCGACGCTGCGTGCGGTGCGGGGGTTGCTGCCCGAGGCGCGGATCACGGCGGTGCTGAAGAAGAACGTGCGGCCGATCCTGGACGCGTGCCCGTGGGTGGATCGGCTGGTGGTGGAGCGGGGGCGTCGGCGGGGGCTGCCGGACGGTGGGCGGCGGGGGCAGGTGGGGCTGGCGCGGCGGCTGGCGCGGGGGAAGTTCGACACGGCGATCCTGCTGCCCAACAGCTTCCGGTCGGCGATGGTGGTGTCGCTGGCGGGGGTGCCGCGGCGGATCGGGTACGAGCGGGACGGGCGGGGGTTCATGCTGACGGACAAGCTGATCCCGCGGAAAGGGCCGGGCGGGTACGTGCCCGTGCCGACGCGGGACTATTACCTCGGGATCGCGCGGTACCTGGGGGCGCACCGGCCGGACCCGGCGATGGAACTGTTCACGCGGCCGGCGGACGACGCGGCGGCGGAGGCGCTGCTCGTGCGGGCGGGGTACGACGCGGCGGCGGGGCGGCCGCTGGTGCTGCTGAACCCGGGGGCGAACAAGCTGGAGAAGCGGTGGCCGGCGGAGCGGTTCGCGGCGGTGGCGGACGCGCTGGCGGCGCTTCCGGGGGGGCACGGGGCGGCGGTGGCGGTGACGGGCTCGCCGAAGGAGCGGGAGGTGCTGGAGGGGGTGGTGCGGGCGGCGAAGACGCCGGTGCTGGACCTGTCGAAGCACGGGCTGGACCTGACGCTGCTCAAGAGCGTGGTGAAGCGGTCGAGCCTGCTGATCACGAACGACACGGGGCCGCGACACATCGCGGCGGCGCTGGGGACGCCGGTGGTGACGCTGTTTGGTCCGACGGGCCCGGAGTGGACGGAGATCGGGTTTGCGCGGGAGCGGCAGGTGGTCGCGTCGGACCGGGCGACGATGGGGGCGATCGGGGTGGAGTCGGTCGTGGCGGCGGCGGGGGCGTTGCTGGATGGGGCGTGAAGCCCGGGACCTCGGGCTCTTGCGGGTTAGATCCTCCTTATGCGGATAGCGGTGGTGATTGAGCGGTTCAACCCCCACGCCGGCGGCGCGGAGCGGTCGACTGCGCAGATCGTGGCGGAGCTGGTGAAGCGGGGTCACGAGGTGACGCTCTTGTGCGGGCGGACGAGTGTGGAGGAGCTGCCGGGGGTGGAGCTGCGGCCGCTGGCGCACCTGCGGCTGGGGACGGGGCTGGGGTTCCTGGCGTTTGCGCGGGCGGCGGAGAAGGCGCTGGAGGAGGGGCGGTTCGACGTGAGCCTGTCGGTGAACACGGCGGTGCGGGCGTCGGTGATCCAGCCGCGGGGGGGGACGATCCGGGAGACGCTGATCCGCACGGCGGCGGCGCGTCCGACGCCGCTGGGCCGGTCCCTCAAGCAGGCCGCGATCGCGGTGACGCCGAAGTACTGGGCGCAGCTCAAGCTCGAGCGGCAGACGCTGGCGGACCCGCGGGTGCGGCGGATCGTGGCGGTGAGCGAGTACGTGTCGGATCAGCTGACGGGGCATTACCAGGTGGCCCCGGAGCGGATCGAGATCATTCCCAACGCGGCGGTGATGCCCAAGGCGACGGCGGAGGAGCGGGCGGGCTGGCGGGAGGCGGTCCGGTCGGGGCTGGGGATCGGGGAGGGCGCGGTGGTGTACCTGTTCGCGGCGCAGAACCCGCGGCTGAAGGGGTACACGCCGTTCCTGAAAGCGCTGGCGCGGCTGGAGGAGCGGGGGGTGGAGGCGGTGGGGCTGCTGGCGGGGGAGCTGTGGTACGCGAACCACGCGGAGGCGGTGCGGCTGGGGGTGCGGGACCGGGTGCGGTTCGTGCGGCAGACGCGGACGATGCCGCCGCTGTACGCCGCGGCGGACGCGACGGTGCTGCCGACGTTTTACGACCCGGCGAGCAAGGTGGTGATCGAGTCGCTGATGATGGGGACGCCGGCGATCAGCACGGGGTACAACGGGGCGAGCGACTTTATCGAGCCCGAGTCGGGGGGCGGGCACCCGCGGGGCGTGGTCGTGCCGGAGCCGGACGACGTGGCGGGGCTGGCGGACGCGATGGCGAAGCTGGCGGACGGGGCGTATCGGCGGCGGTGCGCGGAGGCGTGCGCGGGGCTGGGGGACGGGCTCTCGATGGCCCGGCACGTGGATCAACTGGAGCGGGTGCTCTCGCAGGTCGCGGCGGAGCCGGTGCGTGGCGGTGAGTGAGCGGGGGAGTCGTGGGGGCGCGGGCCCGGCGGTGGAATGGCTGGGCCGGGGACCGAGGCGGGGTTGCGGATTGCGTTGCGGGGCGGGGACGTTATACTGCTCGGCTCGATTGACCCCACCGCCCCAGGAGCCCCTGGGACAAGGACCGGCAGAGAAGCCTCATGCCCACGATTAACCAGCTAGTGAAGCGGCCCCGGGTGTCCCCCAAGGCCAAGTCCAAGGTCAAGGACCTCGACGCGTCGCCGCAGCGGCGGGGCGTCTGTCTGCAGGTCAAGACCGTGACCCCGAAGAAGCCGAACTCCGCGCTGCGGAAGGTGGCCCGTGTCCGCCTGTCGAATGGCAAGGAAGTCACGGCGTACATCGGCGGCGAGGGGCACAACCTGCAGGAGCACTCGATCGTGCTCGTGCGCGGCGGCCGCGT
>CAZKRE010000251.1:0-4164 GCA_964555075.1 uncultured Phycisphaeraceae bacterium | reverse complement strand
GGCGTCGCGGAGGGCGGCGTACTTGCCGGTGATGCCGATCTGCACCTTGTACCTGCGGGGGGCGAGCAGCTTGCCCACGAACCCCTGCCACCGGGTGCGGGCCTCGTCCTCGTGCCGGACGTCCACCCGGCCGTGCAGGTCGAGCTTCGTGAGCACCTCCCGGTCGAGGCCGGCGAACCGCAGATCCTCGGGGATGGTGTAGATGCTCGGGCGGTCGTGCATCGAGAAGACCCGCTTCATCGCGACGTTGGAGAACATCGCGATCTTCTGCCGCACCCCGTCGCCCACCGGGTTCTGCCCACGGACCGCGACGATGTGCGGCTGCACCCCCGCCTCCAGCAGCTTCTTCAGCCCCAGCTGCGCGGCCTTGCTCTTCTGCTCCCCCAGCGCCGGCGGCTCGATGACGTAGGTCAGCGCCACGAAGCAGACCGCGTCCTCCCCTTCCTCGAACGCGAGCTGGCGGAGCGCCTCGATGTAGAAGCCGTTCTCGTAGTCGCCCACCGTCCCGCCCACCTCGACGAAGACGACGTCCGCGTCCTGCTCCAGCGCGAGCGTGCGGAGCATGTGTTTCACCTCCCCGGTGACGTGGGGGATCATCTGCACGTCCCGGCCGAGGTACCCGCCGTGCCGCTCCTTGTCGAGGACGCGGCGGAAGATCTGCCCGCTCGTCGCGTAGTTGCCGCGGGTGAGGTCCTGGTCGAGCAGCCGCTCGTAGGTGCCCAGGTCCATGTCACACTCGAGGCCGTCGTCGAGGACGAACACCTCCCCGTGGCGGTAGGGGTTGAGCGTCCCCGAGTCGATGTTGAGGTACCCCTCGAGCTTGATCGGGGCGATCTTCAGCCCCTTGTCCTTGAGCAGCTTGGCGAGGGAGGAGGCGAAGATGCCCTTGCCCAGCCCGCTCATGACGGTGCCGAACACGGCGACATACTTGTGCCGCCCGCGCTGGTAGCCAGCGGGGATGGGGTTGAAAAACTCCGACTCCTGGGAGGCGTGGCCGGCGGCCTGGAGCAGGTCCTGCGTCGCCTGAGAGGTCTCTTTGGGGGGCATAGCCTACCGTACCGCGCGGACCCCGCGGGTTCAAGCGGCGGGAAGGGGAGGGAAGAGGGGGAAGGGGCCGAGGGGTCGAGGGGCAGAAGGGGCGGAGGGGGGGAAGGGCGGAGGGGCGTACGTGTTGCGGGTGCGGAGCGGGTCGCATTCAGGCGGGCCGCGGGCCGAGGAGGATGATGACGGTTCCAAGGAGGCAGAGGGCCGTGCCGGCGAGGTCCCACGCGTCGGGGCGGCGGCCCTCGACGAGCCAGAGCCAGGCGATCGCGGCGGCGATGTAGACGCCGCCGTAGGCCGCGTAGGCGCGGCCGGCGTGCGCCGCGTCGACCCGCGTGAGCGCCAGGGCGAACAGGCAGAGGCTCGCCACCCCCGGCAGCAGCCACCCCGCCGACTTCCCCATCCGCAGCCACGCCCAGAAGGCGAAACACCCGGCGATCTCCGCCACCGCCGCGACAGCGAAGTAGACCCAGCTCATGGCCGGAGCATAACCGCGGGCAGGGCCGGGGAAGGGGCGAAGGGGGGAGGCTTGGGGCTTGAGGGGTGGGGCGAGGGGCCGGGGGGGCTCCTGCTCGTACGCGTACTCGTACGCATACTCGTACTCGACACCGCGCCGGGTGCCGCGCCCGCGCCCCCGGCGGTCGGGCCTGCGAGCGCGCGGGGAACGTCCAGGTTCCATCTCTCACTGCCGCACGCGGCAGTGGCAGCCAAATAGGAGGTCCGTGCCACCCGCCGCGACCGGAGAACTCGCGCGTGCGCCTCGCGAGCCCGCCCGTTGGTGTCACCGGCCTTCGCGGAGTTGCCGCTCCGCCTCGCTCCAGTTCTGCTCGTCCTTGCCATCCCTGTAGCCGTTCTGGGCGTAGATCGCGTAGGCGCGTGCCGCCGTCTCGGCCCACGTGGGCGAAGCGGGATCCGACTTGTGGTGTCGCGCGTCCTCCCGTCCGGCGGCGGTGGGCGCTTCGGAGACCAGGTCGTGGTGTCGTGCCGCCGCTTGGCGGACGTTGGGCGTACTCGGAGTGTGACGCTGTGCCATGGGTTGCTCTTGGGCCTCCTTCGAGGCCGGGTGGATGATTTTTCAACCGGGCGCGCCGCGCGGGCCCCGTTCCTTGCCGGATTTTCAGGTGGCGGCGGGGGACGTCGGATGGGTAGCGTCCGAGGGTGGAAAGTGGAACGAACCACCTTCTCCTGAGCGCCGCCCTCGCGGGCACGCGCGCAGGCTCCTCGAACCCTCGTCCCCCGGCCCCCCGGCCCCCCCCGGACCCTCCGGACCCCCTCCCGGATCCCAGCCATCCTCACTCGCTGCCGCGTCGATCGCCGCCGCCTTCGTTGAGCCACCGGTCGAGCGCGCGGGCCTTGCTGATCTGCCGCGACCGGGCGTTTTCGCCGGCTCGTGCCCGCGGGGACTCGTCCCCGGGCGCGGGTTGGGGTGCCAAGGGCGTGTCCGCCTCCTCGGTCCACCACTGCCCGATCCACAGGAACATCGCCAGCGCCGACACCGCCACCACCAGCACCGCCACGCCGCCCGCCCCCAGGAAGGCGGCCGCGCCGACCCCTCCCATGTCCCCGCGGAAGAACCCGTCGAACACCAGCGCCGCCATCCCGAGTGCTCCCACCAGAAGGGTGCTCGGGACGATCACCAGCGCCGCGTGCAGGCCGGTTGTGCTTGAAGAGGAGGTCATGGGGGTTCTCACAAATGCGGTGGGGATCATGCCTTCCCGCGTCCCTCACTCTACGCGGCCCCAAACCCACCCCTTCTCACCATCCAGCCAATCCGCCGCGATCGGGCGATTCCAGCCCTTTCCCCAGCGCGGTTGATCCCTTTCCCCGGTACACTCTTCGCTGCGGCAAGCTTTGTCTCGCCCTCACCTCGCCGCACGACAGGGTCCGAGCAACCGAAGCGTGCTCCCGCACGTCACAACGGCAAGATCCGCGCCCCGCCAGCCTCGAAAGAGCACGGGGGAGAGGGTAAAGTGCCCGGAGCCCCGCATGCGACTCGCCGACTTCATCGAATCCAACCTCGAGCCCATCCTCGCCGAGTGGGAAGCCTTCGCCCGCGGCATGGAGCCCGGCGCGAAGATGGATGCCCTCGCCCTCCGCGACCACGCCGGCGACATCCTCCTCGCCACCGTCCGCGACATGGGCTCCGACCAGAGCCCCGGCGAGCGCGCCGCCAAGTCCAAGGGCCGGCAGGCCGGCGACGAGGCCGCCGCACTCAACGGCGTCTCCGAGAGCCACGCCGTCGACCGCCTCGGCTCCGGGTTCGACCTCCTCGAACTCGTCTCCGAGTACCGCGCCCTCCGCGCCAGCGTCCTCCGCCTCTGGCACGACAGCAAGCCCGCGCACCACGACCACGACGTCGACGACGTCACCCGCTTCAACGAGTCCATCGACCAGTCCCTCGCCGAGGCCGTCAGCAGCTACACCGCCCGCGTCGATCAGTCCCGCGACCTCTTCCTCGCGATCCTCGGCCACGACCTCCGCAGTCCGCTCAACTCCATCGCCATGTCCGCTGCGATGCTCCCGCGCCTCTTCCAACCCGTTCCTGAAGCCTCGCGCATCGTGGCCCAGATCGCCACCAACGCCGGCGTCATGGCCCGCATGATCTCCGACCTCCTCGACTACACCCGCACCCGCCTGGGCGCCGGCATGCCCGTCAACCCTTCGCCCATGGACCTTGCCCCCCTCGCCCGCGCCCTCTACGACGAGTTCCGCTCCGCCCACCCCGACCGCGAGATCCAGCTCTCCGCCGAGGGCGACCTCGCCGGCGAGTGGGACACCGACCGCCTTCGCCAAGCCCTCTCCAACCTCCTGGGCAACGCCCTCCAGCACGGCGCCGCCGACGCCCCCGTCCGCCTCACGCTCCGCGGCGACGCGGCCCACGTCTCCATCGCCATCCAGAACGGCGGGCCGCCCATTCCGCCCGGCGAACTCGCCCGCGTCTTCGACCCCCTCGTCCGCGGCTCCAACGCCGATCAGCCCCGGTCCAACCGCCCCGGCAGCATCGGCCTGGGCCTCTACATCGCCCGCGAGATCGCCCACTCCCACGCCGGCCGCGTCGACGTCGCCTCCACCGCCGCCGACGGCACCACCTTCACCCTCCACCTCCCACGCCACCCCCTCCGC
>CAZKRE010000250.1:0-4215 GCA_964555075.1 uncultured Phycisphaeraceae bacterium | reverse complement strand
GGCGGTCGCGTCGGCGGTCGAGGCCATGCGTGCCGAGGTCGCGTCGGGGGTCGGGGCCGGTGACACCTTCCTGTCGACCGCATCCACGGTGCACCAGCGGTACCAGGAGCTTACGCGGCAGCAAGATCAGCTCGAGCGGCTGCATTCGGTGGTGCTGGCCGAGACGCTCGACATGGGCCGCAAGCGTCTCCAACTCGGCGCGCTGCGCGACGAGTCCGGTCAGATCCGGGAGCGCCTGGACGAAACGAAGCTCCGCATCGAGCAGCTGAACGTCGAATCGGCGGGCAGTGGACGGATCGAAGTCATCAGCAACGCCGACGTCCCGATCGAGGCGGTGAATGCGGCCAAGAAAAAGAAGATGATGATGGCAAGTGTCCTGGGCGGCGGCGCGGCCGGGCTCGGGCTCGTCATCCTCGTCGGCTTCCTGGATCAGCGGGTACGGTCGGCAATCGAGGTGGACCACGCGGTGGGAGCGCCCCGCATGCTCGGGATGATCCCGGACCTCTACGCCAAGCGGGGACCGGACGAAACGGAGATGGCCCGCGAGGTGGCCGCCGCCACGGTCCACAACATCCGGAACCTCCTGATCGGCGCCGGGCAAGGATCGGCGCCAGTCCTCGCGATCACCTCGTCGGCCGCGGGCAGCGGCAAGACGAGCTTGACCCTGGCGCTGGGGCAGTCGTTTGCCGCCGCCGGAAAGAAGACGCTCCTCATCGACTGCGACCTCCGCGGCGCGAGGCTCAGCGCCGTCTGTGCCGAACGCGCCCCGATACCCGGGCGCAACGGCAGCGACGATCAAGAGGAAGGCGTGTCCCTGCCGAACAAGAGCGGTTGCAAACTGGTGGCGGCGCTACTCAACCGCACCCTCCATCCGTTCGTCGGCCGCACGCGGTGGCCGGAGCTCGAGGTACTCGACTGCCACGGCGCCTCGGCCGCCGACGCCAGCACGCTCACGTCGGACCGCCTGTCCCAGCTCTTCGAACGGGCGCGCTCGTCCTACGACGTGGTCATCGTGGACACGGGGCCGGTCCCGGGCACGGTAGAAACCGCCGCGGCCGCCGTTGCCGCCGATCAGGTGGTGTTCGTGGTTTCCCGCGGCGACCGCCGCTCTCACGTAACGTACGCCCTGAACTTCCTCGCCGGCTTCGGGGTCCACGTCGCGGGTTACGTGTTCAACCGCGCCGACCTGAGGGGCTACGGCAGCTCCGTCTCGAACCTCTCGTGGAGCATCAGCCGCTCGCGGAGTCGGGCTGGCGGCTCAGGCCCGCGCTCCGAGCGCGAGGTCCTGATGGAGGCGCTCAGCACCGGCGACTGACCGGTCCGTTGGCTTCGCTCACCTGAGATGCAGGAGTTGTTTCAAAGATGAGTATGCGTCATCGCAGGGTGATCGTGCGGCTCGCGCTCGTCGCGGGCGGCTTTGCCTTGCTGCTCCTGTTCGGCGGAGTGGCCTACGGCTACCGCATGCACCAGGTCCAGCAGAACGCCCAGGAGGCGCGCGGGCTCGGGATGTCGGCCGCGGCGGAGCAGCAGTACCCGGAATCGCTTCACCACCTCGGGCAGTACCTGCAGCGGTACCCCAACGACGCGGAGGCGTGCCTCGCGTTCGCCCGCGCGCGTCAACTGGTCGAGAAGCCCAACGGCCGACACCTCGTTGAGGCCGCGGCCATGTTGCGCCGCGTGCTCTCGCTCGATCCCGGCCACGTCGAGGCCGAAGCGGAGTTGAGCGAGCTGTATCGGCGGATCGGCTTCGCGACCGAACTGCTCGCCCTGGCGGAGCAGCGCCTCGATACGGACAAGGGCAACAGCTCCGCGATGCGGGCGAAAGTCGATGCTCTTGCCCGGCTCCGCAACTTCGACGCCATCCGCGAGTGGGTCGAGCCGCAGCTGACCGGTGACGCCGAGCTTTCGGTAGATGCACACGCCGAGGCGCTGCGCGGCCGGGTGCATTGGATGGTGGGCAAGGGCCAACTCGCCGCGGCCCGCGGCGAGGCGGAGGCCTACGCCGACGCCCGCCCCCGTGACCTCGAGGGGCTCCTGTTCCTCCTTGACCTCGTGCGACAGACGGGGGGCGACGTCGCCGCCATCGCCCGCTCGCGCGCCGAAGCGACCCCCGAAGCGCTGGAGCCGATGATCGCGCTCGCCGCCGCGCTCCGCATCACGGGGGACCGCGATGGCGCGCTCGAGACGCTGCGAGCCGTCCCGCTGGACCAGATCAACGAGGAACCGGTGCTGCTGGTGATGAGCCGGGAGTTCGCGGAAACCCGCGACTACGACGCCTCGATCGAGGCGTTGAGGCGGCTCGCGTCGCTGATTCCCCGGACCGAGCATCGGCGTCAGCTCATGCTCAGGCTCGTGCTCCGGGGTCGGCTTCAGGACGCGATCGACTTCGGCCATGCCGGCAGCGTCCCGTCGGAGCAGACCGACAGCGTCGTCCTCGGGCTGCTCGCGGTCGCCCTCCACGAAAAGGCTCAGAAGCCGGAAGCCGCCGCGGTGCTCGACCTGCTCCGTCGGCGGCCCGAAGACGGCACCGCGCTGGCGTGGTCCTCCGCGCTGGCGGCGGTGTTCGCCGAGGACGCGCGGCCGGGGGATCTGGTCCAGGCCAGCCGCTACGCGCTGAGCCAGGATGCCGGCAACCCCTTCTTCAACTTCTGGCTCGGGATGGGCTACCGCGTGCTGGGGGAGGCCGAGCTGGCGGACGCCGCGCTCGAACAGGCGGTGATCGCGTCGCCGGGGTGGGCCCTGCCCGCGGTCGCACTGGCGGAGGTTCGGCTCGGGCGCGGCGACGCCGCGGCCGCTCTCCAGGCGGCCCAGGAGGCGTATCTGCGGGAACCCACCGTCCCCGAGTCGGTCGCGGTGCTTGCGAACGCCATGGCGACCGTCGAGCCGGCCCCACCGGACGATCAGCTTGCCCAGGCGTTGCAAGTCGTGAGTGGCCAGAAGGGGCAGCCCGCTGTCTACGAACACCTCGTGGTGGCCCACGCGCGCCTGCTCGTGCGACTGGATCAGCGGAACGACCTGAGCGGGCTCCTGACGGACGCCGCGACCCATCGCGACACCTGGTCGCCCGAAACTTACGAGCAACTGGCTCACGTGCTGGAGGCGACCGATCCGGGCCTCGTCATGGAGCTCGAGGCCCTCGGCCTCGCCTCCCGCGCGGAACCCGGCGCGATCACGCTCGACAACCTGACCCCGGAGCAGATCGCCGCAGAGCTGGCACGGGTGAACGCGCAACTGCGGGACGCGAGCGGGGACGGCCGCGTGGCGCTGGGGGTCCGCCGGGCGCAGCTGATGACGGCCGCGGAGGACCCCTCTGCCCTCGATACCTGGCAGCAACTCGCGGAGACGCACCCGGCCAACCTCCAGGTGTTGCGGGCGATGCTGGGGAGCCCCGTCGTCTGGAACAGCCGGGCGGTCAGCGCCGACGCGATCGCTCGCATGAAGAGCATCCTCGGTGAGGAGGCGGTCCAGTACCGGCTGTCGCACGCGCAGTGGCTGTCGCGGTACGGCGAAGGCAGCAGCGACCTGGCGAGCGCGGTCAGCGAGCTGCAGCGGCTGCTCGTGGTGGCGCCGCGCCGCGTCGATGCCCGGTTGCTGCTCTCCAGGGTCCACGCCCGGATGGGCAACACCACCGCCGCCATCACGGAGTTGGAGCGAGCCCGCTCCGACGCGAGCCGCCGGCAGGACATCCCCCTCGAACTGGCCCAGCACCTCCAGGACCTCGGCGAGACCGACCGCGCCGGCCGGCTGCTCTTCGAGGTGGTCGGGCGGCTGGAGCCCGCCGACGTCGCGACAGGCGCCCGAGCCGCCGCGCTCCTCGCCCGACAGGGGCGTGTGGAGGAGGCGATTGCGCTGCTCGAGAAGTTGGATCGCGGGAACCACGAGGGGGCCGCCTCGCTCCTGGCGAACCTTTACCGCCGCCGTGGCCGGATCGGTCAGGCCGAGGCGGTGTACGAGGAACTGCTGCGGCAGCCTTCGGCATCCAGCGTCGAGCTCGCGGCGGACTTCTTCGCCTCGGAAGGCAAGATGGCCCGGGCCAGCGAGACGCTCGCACTCCTGGAGACGCTCCCGCTGCGGGAGGGCACCGCCGACCTCGTCCGCGCCAGCTTCGAGCTGAGGCACGGGGAGCCCGAGGAGGCCGTGGCGATCCTTACGTCCGCCGCCCGGCAGGTGGGCGACAACGAGGTGCTTTGGCAGCAACTGATCACGCTTCGTGTG
>CAZKRE010000249.1:0-4240 GCA_964555075.1 uncultured Phycisphaeraceae bacterium | reverse complement strand
CCGCTGTAGTTGTGCATCAGCGGCTTGTTGGGCTCGAACATCAGCATCGTGTAGCAGCCCGTGTCGCCGTGCGCCACGAGGTCCACCGGCTTGCGCTTGTGGACGCGGAGCATGTAGTCCGGGTCCATCAGGTCCTGACGCAGCTCCAGCAGCGCGCTCGACGAGTCCCGGTGCGGGCACCCGGGGCAGAACGTCGGCGTCCGCTCGGGGATCACCACGTCGTACCGGCCCGTCGCATCGATCCGTTCCAGCGCCTGGGTGAGGTTCCCGTTGGTCAGCTCGATCGGAAGCGTCGGGTGGCCGCGGAACAGCGGGACCAGCCGCTGCATGAGCACCGACGGGTTCAGCCCGCGGGTCGCGGGGATCCCCTCGAGCTGCTCGCCGGCCACGACCGGGAACTTCTTCCCGTAGACCGCCACCTGCAGCCCCGCCATCCCCGCCACCTGCCGGTGCGGGTCGAGGATCTCCAGCACCTGCCGCTCGACGAAGCTCCGCCGCTCCTCGATGACGAAGAGCTGCCGGCAGTGCTGCGCCATCTCCAGCACGAGCTGGTCGTCCACCGGGTAGGGCATGCCGAGCTTGAGGATCGGGATCTTGCCGGTGAGCTTCAGCTCCGCCAGCGCGTGCGACAGGTAGGCGTACGCGTTGCCCGCGGCGATGAAGCCCATCGGGACGACCTCGTCCTTGCCCGGCTTGTGGAGGATCTTGTTGACCCCCAGCCGTCGCGCCTCCGCCTTGACCGCGCTGAGCCGCTCGTCCAGGCCCAGCTCCCGACGCCACGTCCGGGGCGGGAGCAGGACCGTGTTCTCGAGGTTCGGCTCGATGTCCTCGACGTACGACAGCGTCCGCTTCTGCCGCTCGTTCGTCGCCGGGAAGTGGTTCGGACGCACCTCGACCGTCCCGCCGCCGTCCGCGGTCGAGACCGTCATCAGGTAGCCCATGTAGATCGACCCCGCGTGGCCGATCTTGAACGCCAGGTCCACCCAGTCCTTCACCTCCTGCGGGCAGCAGGGTTCGAGGACCGGCAGGCGGACGTGCTCGCAGAGGAACCGCGAATCGGCGGGGACCTGGGTCGAGTCGCTCCACGGGTCGTCGCCCATGATGACCAGCCCGCCCGACCCGACGCCGGACGAGTTGTTGCCCGCCAGCACCCCCAGCGCCAACGCGTCCGACGCGACGTGCAGCCCGACGCTCTTGAACGCGGTGATCGCCCGGCAGCCCGCCATCTGGGCGCCGTTCACCATCGCCATCGACAGCGCCTCGTTGTTCGCGATCTTCGCGACAACCCCGTGCTCGTCCAGCAGCGGCGCCAGCAACTCCAGGGCATCGAAGTACCCCGCGATCGGCGAGCCGGGATACCCCGTGTAGAGGTGGACGCCCCCCTCCACTTCCAGCGCCCCCTTCACGAGCAACTCGTTGCCCGTGTAGACAGCCGGACCCGCTTCCTGGGTGAATCGTGGATCGACCTTGCTCATCGCGAGTTGCGTTCCAAAAGCCTCAGGCGGCGGCTCCGATCGACCACCACTGAGGCAAGGTAGGTGAGGTTGTCCCGGCGGCGGCCCCCTTTCTGATTCGGGGCGTCGCGGCAGCGGTACATCTTCCTTCTGCGGCCGCGGCCTCTTGGGTTGCCGCCCCCGAAGGGCGGAGAGGCTCGCGACATTATAGATCGTTCATGCGTCCGGGCATAGGGTCCATCTTCCATCCCCTCCGCTCCCCCCTCCACGGCGGCCCCCCGCCCGATAACCATCGGCTGACCCCGCCCGTTACAATCAGTCACCCGCCCCCAAACGCCGTAGTACCCGTCCATGCCCCCCGCCCCACCCGACGCGCCACGCATCGTCATCGCCGGCTTCGGCCTGCTGTCGCCCCTGGGCCAGTCCGCCTGGGAAACCTTTGCCGCACTGCTCGCGGGCCGGTCCATCGCCGACCGCTGCGCCCACCTCGTCGGCGACCTGACGCCCGTCGACGTCGTCCGCCTCATCGGCACCGTCAAGCTCGCCCAGCACGCCGCGATCGACCCCACGGTCGAACTCGCCGAGCGCGCCGCCCGGGAAGCCGCCGCCATGGCGGGCGTCCCCACCGACGGGCTCCCCGCCTTCGTCGGCACCAGCAAAGGGGCCATCGGCGCCCTCATGCCCGACCCGCGGGCACCTTCCTATCTCCCGCCGTCTCAGAGGGTTGCGGAAGCGATCGCCCTCGGCCCGGCGGGCTACCTCAGCCATCACCTACGGACCCGCCTGCGCTTAAGTTCAACCCGCCACTACATCGCCGCGTGCGCCTCGAGCCTGACCGCCCTCCACCACGCCCGCCAGCACCTGCTCACCCTCCCCACCACGCCGGGCCTGAGAAGCGCAGCGACGAAGGCCCGGGTGAACGGCCCCTCCCACGCCCTCGTGCTGACCGCCGAATCCGCGCTCCACCCCCTCTTCATCCACAGCTACCGCCGCCTCGGCGTCCTCGCGGAGACGACCGCCGAGGGCTATCGCCAGCGGCCCCTCGACGAGCGCCGCCAGGGGTTCATGCTCAGCGAGTTTGGGGCCGCCCTGCTCCTCCGTCGGCTCGAGCCGGGCGAGGCCCCCCGTCCCGGGGAGCTCGAACTGCTCGCCACCGCCACCGCGATGGAGGCGGACGACCTGATCCGCCCCTCGCCAACCATGCCCAGCCTGGCCCACGTCGCGCGGACCCTCTTCGCTCAGACTCCGCCCATCGACGTCCTCCACCCCCACGCCCCCGGCACCCCCGACCACGACCGAACCGAACTTCAGGTCCTCGCCGAGGCGACTCGAACTCGCGGCTCGCAAGCCTCAAGCCGCGAGCCCCAAGCCCCGCCCCGCCCCGCCCCCGACCTCTATGCCTGCAAAGGCGCCCTCGGCCACGGCCTCGGCGCCGCGGGCCTGGTCTCCCTCGTCCTCGCCTGCCTCTGCCTCACCACCGGCAAGCGCCCGCCGATGCCCTGGCTCGAACAACCGCTGCCCGGGGCCGAGGGTTCCGCTCCGGCACGCCCCTGCTCCCGCACCGGCACTCACGCCGTCTTCGCCGCCGGCTTCGGCTCCCACGTCGCCGGCGCCGTCATCCGCCGCTGGTGATCAGCCGGGCCCCGGTGTTACCGTGTCAATGTGAAGCGCAACCGCACCCGATGGTCGATCGAAGCTCGTTGGCGGTTGACGCAATCGATGGTCCTCGGCCTGTGGCTGCTGCTGCTCACCGCGTTCGTGGTGCATGCCACCGGTTTCTCACCGCCGCGTTACGGCAGGTGGGTGCCGCCCCTCATCGGGTTCATGGGGTGGGACGGCGGCCGCAACGCCCTCTGGGACGCCGGTGTCCGTTCCGTGCCGCGTCTGGGAACCAGCCCCTCGCTCCTCGTCGGCGTCCTGCTCGCCCTGATCGCTGTGGCCATCGTGGCGGTCGCCCTCGCCCACCTCCGCCGCCGCCCGCCCGCGCTCCGCGCCATCGCCTGGTCCACGCCCCTCGCCCTGCTCCTGACAGCCGCGAGCGCAGCCGCGCTGCACTGGACCGGCCTCTGGTCCCCCTACTTCGTACGCGAGACCGCCCTCATCCACTACGGCCATCGCCTGGACGCCGCGCGGGGCGTTCGGCCGTGGCTGTTGCTGCTGGGCTGCTGGGCCGTCGCCGCGACCGGCCTCCACCTGATCGCGCTCCGCCGCCGCTCCGGCTGCCGCCGGCTTTACCGCGTCGCCGCCTTCAGCCTCATCCCGACGCCCGGCCTACTCCTCCTGCTCCGCGTCGGGCTCGACATGCCGGGTGGGCGATCGCGCCTGGCGCCCGCCTTCACCGGGGCCCACAGCAGCGGCGTCCTGGTGCTGCTGACCGCGTTCTGGTGCGCCGTTGTGCTCGGCCTGCTGCTGATCTGGCCGCCGCCGCCGATGCGTCGCCTGCTCGCCCGAAGCGTCACCCGAGCCACGCCGCCGAGCCGGTGCCGCGAATGCGGGTACGACCTACGCGGCACGCTCGCCGCGGGTCGGACCACCTGCCCCGAATGTGGCGCTCCCGCCCCAGCCGCGGGCTGACCGCCCGCCGCGGTCGCACGGATGCGTGGCCCGTCGTCCGGGAGAAGGTGGCCCGCCCCCGGAGGGCCGGGTGAGGGCGGCCAGTGCGTCATCTCGCGGCGATCACGCCATCCCGCCGCGGCCGTCTGACATCACGGCTGAGGCGACAGCGCAAGGCCTTCCTACGCCGCGACGTCGCGGCGGAACGGCCAGCGTTGCAGCAGGCCCGACGA
>CAZKRE010000248.1:0-4250 GCA_964555075.1 uncultured Phycisphaeraceae bacterium | reverse complement strand
CTCGCCCGCGAGCTGGAAGAACGACTCGTCCACCTTGATGTCGTTCTCGTAACCGAGGGACGAGACCCACCACCGGCAGACGTCGGCGCCGTAGTTTTTCATGAGCTCCTCGACCTCAAGGGTGTTGCCGAGGCTCTTGCTCATCTTCTTGCCGTCCTTGTCAACCATGAACCCGTGCGTGAGCAGCGCGCGGAAGGGGGGCAGGCCGGTCGCGCCGAGCGAGGGCAGGAGCGACGCCTGGAACCAGCCGCGGTGCTGGTCGGAGCCTTCGAGGTAAAGGTCGGTCGGGAACGAGCCCGGGCCGAACCGTTGGCGGATGACGCTGTTCCAGCTCGTTCCCGAGTCGAACCAGACGTCAAAGATGTCCGTCGACTTCTTCAGCCGCTCACGGCTTCGCGGGTCCCTTGCCCACTGAGGCGCCTGCGGGTCCGTCGCCGCGTCGTAGTGAACCAGCAGGTCGTCCGGCGAGGCGAGGAACCAGACGTCGCTTCCCTTCTCCTTCACGAGCTTCGCCACCGCCCGGATGCTCGCCGGCGTGAGCAGCACCTCGCCCTCGTTATCGCCGTAGAACGCCGGGATCGGCAGGCCCCACGACCGCTGCCGCGACACGCACCAGTCCGGCCGAGACTCGAGCATGCCCCGCATGCGGTTGCGGCCCCACTCGGGGAAGAACGCGATGTCTTTCGCCGTCTCCGCGAGCGCTCGCTCGCGCAGCGACGCGGGACGCTGCGCGTCGCCCGCTAATCCGTATGCCTTGTCGACGTCGATGAACCACTGCTCGGTCGCGCGGAAGATCGTCGGCGTCTTGCCCCGCCAGTCGTGCGGATAGCTGTGCATGAACCGGTGCGCGTGGAACAGGTGCCCGCTCTCGCGGAGCCGGTCCACGACGAGGTCGTTCGCGTCCCACACGCTCCTGCCGCGGAGCCAGTCGGGCGCGGTGTCGTCGAACGTGCCGTCGCCGCGGACGGGGCAGTAGATCGCAAGACCCTCGCGGAGCCCGGTCTGATAGTCCTCCGTCCCGTGCCCCGGGGCGGTGTGGACGAGGCCGGTGCCGTCCTCGAGCGTGACGTAGTCCGCCCCGACGACGCGGCGGTTGCTGCCGTCGTCGAGGAACGGGTGGTCGTACCGCAGCCCCAGGAGTTGCTCGCCGGTGAACCGGGCGATCGGCTCATCGGGGAGCGGCGCTTCGAGGTCGCCGAACGTCAGCACCTTCGACGCCAGCTCATCCGCAAGCAGCAGGGAAACCACCGCGCCGCGCCACCGCACGTTGTACAGGCCATACTCCGCCCGCGGGCTCACCGCCACCGCCAGGTTGGCGGGCAGCGTCCACGGCGTGGTCGTCCAGATGACGAGCCGGACGTCGCTGCTGATCGTCGCCCGCGTCGGGACGGGCAGGTTCTTCTCCCGCCACGAACCCGGGTCCACCCGGAACGCGACATAGATCGACGTGTCTTCCCGGTCGTAGTACTCCAGTTCCGCCTCCGCGAGGGCGGTCTGGTTCTCGATCGACCAGTGCACCGGCTTGAGCCCGCGGTAGACGATCCCCCGCTCGACCAGGTCGGCGAAGACCTCCAGCGTCCCCGCCTCGTAGTCGGGCGCCATCGTCAGGTACGGCTCGTCGTAGTCCGCGAGCGTCAGCAGCCGCTGCATCTGCTGCGACTGGAGCTTCACGAACTTCTCCGCGTAGGACTTGCACTTGCGGCGGATGGCGATCGGCTCCATCTCCCGCGCCTTCGCGCCCAGCTCCTGCACCACCTTGTGCTCGATCGGCAGCCCGTGGCAGTCCCACCCGGGAACGTATGGCACGTCGTAACCGCGCATCGTCTTGTACCGAACCACCACGTCCTTGAGCACCTTGTTGAGCAGGTGCCCGAGGTGGATCGACCCGTTCGCGTAAGGCGGGCCGTCGTGGAACGTGAACGGCTCCCGGCCCTTCCGCGCCTCGCGGAGCTTCTGATATAGCTTCGCCTGCCCCCACCGCTTGAGCGTCGCAGGCTCGTTCTGCACCAGGTTCGCCTTCATCGGGAACGCGGTCTTAGGCAGGTTGAGGGTGTCCTTGTAGGACCGCTTGGGAGTCGGTTCAGTCATGGGAGGGGGATTGTAACCGTCCCTCCCGAGGCGGTGCGGATGGGGCTCCCGCCGCGCGGAAGGTCCGGGCGATCCCGCGGCGTCGCCGGCCGTCGCTCGTCACAGCAGCCGCTTGAGCGGCAACGTGATCGCGTCGAACGCCCGTGCCGGGATGCTCACGGTGTCCCACTTCTCGCTCCGCTTCCGCATGTGCTGCTGATAATCGCCCAGCCGGCAGGCGAGGACGGCGTACCAGCGGGTGCCGAAGGGGAAGATCTCGTGGAACAGCGCGTCCGGCGGCTGGACGTCGCACCAGAAGAGGAACGCGAACGCCGGCTCGAAGCCCTCGCCGAAGATCCCGGCCCACTGCTCGAGGCACGTGACGTCGTCGCTGGTGACCCAGTTCTGGAACCCCCGGCCGGTCCGCCCGGCGTGTTTGCGGCCCTTCACGTCGATCAGCAGGTTGCGGCCGGTCTCGCTGTAGACGACGAAGTCGAAGCTCTTGAGCTTGCTGGCCCCCTCGAGCCCCCCTCGCTGCTTGTTCCGCAGCGCCCGCTTCGCCTCGTCCACTGCAACGTAGGGGATCGCGTTGGCGCGGAGGTAGTGTTCGAACGCGCACTCGTAGTGGAAGCGTCGCTGCGCCACGCGAAGAGCGTAAAGCCTCCGCCGTCGCGCGTAAAGCCCCTTCCACGGGCTGCCGCCGAGCCATGCCTGCCGTCAACCCCGCAAAACGTCCGCCAGTCCAGCGATCGGCACTTCCCGCTGGTCGCCCGTCTCGAGGTGCTTCACGTGAGCGACCCCGTCCGCCGCCTTGTCGTCCAGCAGGACGGCGTACGCCGCCCGGGTGGCGGAGGCGTCCTTGAGCAGCCTGCCCGCGTTGCGCGTCGCCTTGTAGCTCATCCGGGTGTGAAGGCCCGCCCGCCGAAGGGCGGAGACGACGCCCGGCACCAGCGGGGCGCCGGCGTCGGACACCGCGATCACGTACGCGTCCGGCCGGGGAGTCACGTCCCGGGGCGCCAGCCCCTTATCCGCGAGGACGTTCGTCAGCACGACGTCTCCCATGCCGAAGCCGACGGCGGGGGTGGGGGGGCCGTCGAAGAGCTCGATGAGCCGGTCGTACCGGCCGCCGCCCGCGATCGCCCGCTCCACGCCGGAGGTCTCATGGATCTCGAACACCGTACCCGTGTAGTACGCCAGGCCGCGGACGATGCCCAGGTCGTACTCGCACCATTCGTCGATACCGAAGGCGCGGAGCTGCGCGTCGAGCGCTTCGAGGTCGCGCAGCTCCTCGTCGGCGCCAAGCTGGTCACGCATCCGCTGCAGTTCACCCGAGCGGTACTTGAGCCGGCAGGTCTGCTCGAACCGTTCGACCTTCGCGGCGTCGAGCCCGAGCGACAGCGCCTGTTGCCCGAACTCTTCGGCCGTAACCTTGTCCCGCCGGTCGAGGAGATTGAAGGCGTCCACCACCCGATCCTCCGGGACGCCCATCTTCGTGAGGATGTGCCGCACGGTGTCGCGGTGGCTGATCTTGACCTTCACGTGCTCCGGCCGCAGCCCCATCTCCGCGAGGAAGTCGATCGCGACGAGCAGCAGCTCCGCGTCCGCGGCCGGGCCTTCGAGCCCGAGCAGGTCGACGTTCCACTGCCAGAACTCGCGCAGCCGACCCCGCTGCGGCCGCTCCGCCCGGCAGAAGTTCGGCGTCGCGAACCATTTGATCGGCTTCGGCAGCGCGTTCGCCCGTGCCGCGACCATCCGCGCCAGCGTCGGCGTGAACTCCGGCCGGATCGCGAAGTCCGTCTCGCCCCCGTGCCGCCGGAAGCTGAACAGCTCCGACACGATCCCCTCGCCCGACTTCACCTTGTACAGGTCGAGGGTCTCGAAGATCGGCCCGTCGACCTGCTCGAACCCGTGCCGGATCGACACCCGTCGCCAGGCGTCGATGAGGTGGTTCCGCCACGCCATCTCGGCGGGGTAGAAGTCTCGGGTGCCTTTGGGGGGCTGGATCTTCATGGGGGAGGGGATGGTGGGGGCGGGGGGGCGGATTGTCAACCGCGCTGCCGGGCGACGGCGTGGCGGCCGCGGCGGCGCGGACCGCGCGGCGCGGCGGGGGCGGGGCCGCGCGGCGTCGGCGGGAATCGCAGGGATCAATGCTTGCGCGGCGACGTGCCGACGGTGACGTAGTC
>CAZKRE010000247.1:3065-4279 GCA_964555075.1 uncultured Phycisphaeraceae bacterium | reverse complement strand
GTGAACCTGCCGCGGACGATTCTGCATGTGGATATGGACGCGTTTTTTGCGTCCATTGCGCAGTTGGATCATCCGGAGCTGCGCGGGAGGCCGGTGCTGACGGGGGGCGATGGGCCGCGGGGGGTGGTGTCGACGGCGAGCTACGAGGCCCGGCCGTTCGGGTGCCGCAGCGCGATGCCGATGGCGGTGGCGAAGCGGCTGTGCCCGCAGGCGATCGTGGTGAAGGTGACGGGGGCGCGGATCCGGGAGGCCTCCGCGCAGATGTTCGCGGTGCTGGAGGCGTTCTCGCCGGTGGTGCAGCCGGTGAGCGTGGACGAGGCGTTTCTTGACCTGACGGGGACGGAGCGGCTGCTGGGCGACCCGGTGAACGTCGCGCGGCGGATGAAGGCGGGGATCCGGGAGGCGACGGGGGGGCTCACGGCCAGCGTGGGCGTCTCGTTCAACAAGTTCCTCGCGAAGCTCGCGAGCGACATGGAGAAGCCGGATGGGCTGACCGTGATCTCGCCGGAGAACGCGGACGCGATCCTGCTGCCGCTGCCGATCGGCCGGATGTGGGGCGTGGGGCCGAAGACGGCGGAGAAGCTGCGGCGGTCGGCGATCCGGACGTTCGCCGACGTGCGGCAGTTCGAGCGGGCGTCGCTGGTCGCGCGGTTCGGCGAGGAGTTCGGGGACCACCTCCACCGTTTGTGCCGGGGGATCGACGATCGGCCGGTCGTGCCGGACCGGCAGGCGAAGTCGATCGGGCACGAGCAGACGTTCGGGCAGGACCTGGAAGACCCGCAGGCGGTGCGGGACGTGCTGCTCGGACAGACCGAGGCGGTGGGGCGGCGGTTGCGGAAGCACGGGCTGGTGGCGCGTGGGATCGGGCTGAAGATCCGGTTCGGCGACTTCATCACGATCTCGCGGAGCGCGACGCTGGAGCGGGCGACGGACCTGACGGACGACCTGTGGGCGGCGGCGAGCGCGACCTACGACAAGTGGGCGCGCGAGGCGTTCCAGCCGGTGCGGCTCATCGGGGTCCACGCGGACCGTTTGTCCGAAGCTTCCGGGGGGCAGATGGAGCTGTTCCCGGACGCTTCGCGCAGCCGCAAGCGGGAGCTGGATGCGGCGTTGGACAGGATCGCGGAGAAGTTCGGGAAGGGCGTCGTGCATCGCGGGCCCGGGGAGGTGCAGCCGCCGGGAAGGCCGCCCGAGGCGCACAAGTTCGGGGGGCG
>CAZKRE010000247.1:461-2965 GCA_964555075.1 uncultured Phycisphaeraceae bacterium | reverse complement strand
CCGGGGAGGTGCAGCCGCCGGGAAGGCCGCCCGAGGCGCACAAGTTCGGGGGGCGCTGAGGCGGGGCGGGGGAGCGGATTCCCGCCGCGCCGAAGCCATTCTGCGCGGCGCGGAAGCGCTTCGGCGTCACTCCAAAGCGCTTCGACGTCACTTCAAAGCGCTTCGACGTCACTCCAAAGCGCTTCGACGTCACTCCAAAGCGCTTCGACGTCACTTCAAAGCGCTTCGACGTCACTTCAAAGCGCTTCGACGTCACTCCAAAGCGCTTCGACGTCACTCCAAAGCGCTTCGACGTCACTTCAAAGCGCTTCGACGTCACTTCAAAGCGCTTCGACGTCGCTTCAAAGCGCTTCGAGGTCAGTCCGAAGCGCTTATGCGCCGGGGCAAAGCGCTTCTGCACGGCCTCGCATGGGTGTTGCACGGCGCGGGATGGGTTTGACAGGGTCCGAGAAGGGTTCTTCGGCGTCTGTCAGCGGCTGGCGCGGTGGCGCGTAGGCGACGCTGGGCGGAGGGGTTTCCGAATGATGTCGCGGCCCTCACCCTCCCCCGGCCCCTCCTTCAAGGGAGGGGGGTTGGGTCAGTCGGTGGAGGGGTCGCTGAAGAGGAGTTGGGCGAGGATGAGGAGCCAGTAGGCGAAGGGGGCGACGAGGATGGGGGAGTCGACGACGTCGATGACGCCGCCGAAGCCGGGGATGCTTTTGCCGGAGTCCTTGATGCCGGCGTCGCGTTTGAAGAGGGAGGCGGTGAGGTCTCCGACGACGGACATGGAGCCGAGGACGACGCCGGCGAGGGCGGCGAACCAGAGGGGCATGGCGTAGGGGACGAACTGGCGCTGGAGGTCGACGAGGTCGCGGTGGTAGTAGCCCAGGACGTCGTAGTGGCGTGCGATGAGGACGAAGGCGACGGCGAGGAGGGAGGAGAGGGCGAGTCCGCCGAAGAAGCCTTCCCAGGTCTTGCCGGGCGAGAGCCAGGGGATGAGCTTGTGGCGGCCGATGGCTCGGCCGGTGAAGTAGGCGCCGATGTCGGAGGCCTTGATGATGAGGAGGATGGCGGCGACGAGCCAGGCGGAGTGCCATCGTCGGATGGCGAGGTAGAAGCCGGGGAGGGCGCCGAGGTAGATGAGGGCCATCATGGTGGCGGCGGCGACGGTGACGGCGCCGTCGGCGCGCTGGGAGAAGAAGGAGTGTCGGATGATGGAGAGGATGAAGAGGCCGACCATGAAGGAGGCGTAGATGGCGACGGTGGCCTGGGAGTCGAGCTGGTAGGGGAGGATGTAGACGAGGATGGCGCCGAGGGTGCCGGAGAGGGCGAGCATGAGGGGCGAGGCGGGGACGTTCTCGGCGTGGAAGATGTGGCAGAGCTCGCGGCTGGCGAGGACGATCAGGATGGCGAGGCCGAAGAGCATCAGGAGGCCGGCGGGGAGGTAGGTCCGGCCGAGGAACAGGTCCTGCCAGACGGTGCCGACGAGCGAGAGCTGGTCGAGGCGGTCGTCGAGGTAGATCAGCCCGACGAGGGCGAGGATCATCAGCGGGCCGAAGACCATCCGGTACTTGAGCATGGGGCGGAATCGTAGCAACCCCCCGGCCCCCCGGCCCCGGGCCCCGGGCCCCCGGGCCCCGCGGCCAACAAGAAAGTCTCTAAGGAAAGCAGGAACCCAGGAACCGAGGAGAGGACACGGAGGACGCCGAGCCCCTTCCCCCTTCCCCCTTCATCCTCCCCCTTCCTGCCTTCCTGCCTTCCTTAGAGCCTCCCGCGCCCGGGGGGCGTGGGGGTGGCTGGGTTGTGGATGTTCGGGGGGGTGGGGATGGTGTTGGGCGGCAGCCGCTACACTCCGGCGGTGAGCCGAACGCCCCTTGCCGTGCCGATCTTCCTGCTGGTCCTGCTGATGGGGGCGGGGTGGGCCCGTGGTCAGGAGGTGGCGGCGGGGGGGGATGAGGGGCACCTGTGGGTGGTGCGGCCGGGGGCGGAGCCGGGGCAGACGCGGATCCTGCACCGGCCGCCGGGGGCGGCGACGGGGGAGGTCGAGGCGGTGGAGACGGTGACGGGGCGGTTCCGCCCGGGTGGGGTGGCGGCCCGGGGTGCGGAGTTGTGGGTGGTGTATGGGGACGGGTCGTTGCAGTCGATCCGGGCGACGTTTCATCAGGCGGAGCGGGCGTGGGGTTTTGAGGCGGGGGTGGCGGCGCCGCTGCCGGGGGGTGCGGAGTTGCGGGGTTTCGCGGTGGGGGCGAACGGGCCGTGGGCGCTGGTGCGGATGACGGACGCGGAGGCGTCGGCGGTGGTGGCGGGGGATGGCGAGGCTTCGGGAGGGCGTCCGGGGGCGGATCCGGGGGGGGATGCGGGGGAGCGGCGGCGGCGGGCGCTGCGGAACGTGGCGGTGGGGTTGCCGCCGTCGTTCGAGCTGCCGTCGGAACGGGCGGGGGCGGCGGGGGAGCGGGACGAGCCGGGGGAGGAGGGGGGGGCGGAGGGGGGGGAGGGGGTGGAGGCGGTCGAGGGGGAGGCGGATG
>CAZKRE010000247.1:0-451 GCA_964555075.1 uncultured Phycisphaeraceae bacterium | reverse complement strand
GCGGCGGACCGGGGGGGGGGGGGCGCCCCCGGCGCCCGCGCTGCCGCCGCACCGGGGGGGGCCGCGGGGCGCGCCGGGGGGCGAGGGGGTTGAAGCGGTCGAGGTGGAGGCGGATGAGACGGAGCGGGACTACCTGCTGCGGCTGGTGGGGGCACGGTGGCGGGTGGAGCCGCTGCCGGGCGACTGGTCGCGGCCGGGGGAGCCGGGGGAGTCGTGGCTGGTGATGTCGGGGAAGGGTGCGGTGTGGCCGGAGCTGGTGGCGCGGGTGGGTGAGGGGCTGGTGGTGTACGGGTGGGGGGGCGAGGGTTGGCGGCGGGAGGGCTACGCGGTGGGTGGGGGGGCGATTCAGCCGGTGGCGGTGGACGGGCAGTTGGTGGTGGTGGAGGAGGTTGGGCGGTCGCCGCTGACGGTGGCGGTGTCGGCGTTGCGGCCGGGGCGGCGGGTGGGGATC
>CAZKRE010000246.1:0-4284 GCA_964555075.1 uncultured Phycisphaeraceae bacterium | reverse complement strand
GCTACATCCTCGACCTGCGGAACAACCGCAACAAGGCCCACATTGACGACATCGATCACCTGGGCAACCGCCGGCTGCGGACGCTCGACGAGCTCGCGGTCGAGGACATGCGCAAGGGCTTCCTGAAGCTCAAGCGGACGGTCCAGGAGCGGATGAGCGTCAAGGACCCGGATGAGCTGGCGAAGATCGCCGACCTCATCAACTCGAAGAGCATCAGCTCCGCCATCGACCACTTCTTCGGTCGCGGCGAGCTGAGCCAGGTGGTCGACCAGACCAACCCGCTGTCGATGCTCACGCACGAGCGGCGTCTCTCGGCCCTCGGGCCGGGCGGCCTGAACCGCAAGCGTGCGGGCTTCGAGGTCCGCGACGTCCACATCTCCCACTACGGCCGGATCTGCCCGATCGAGACGCCCGAAGGCACGAACATCGGCCTGATCGCGTCGCTGGGCCTGTTCAGCCGCATCGACGAGTACGGGTTCCTCCAGACCCCGTACCGCAAGGTCGCCAACGGGCAGATCGGCGACATCGAGTACCTCCGCGCCGATGAGGAGATGAAGCTCACCCTCGGCCCGACGGACACGATCGACGAGAAGGGCAAGCTCAAGAAGGGCGCCGTCCTCGCCCGCGTCGACGGCGACCTCGCGCAGGTCGGCAGCGACGAGCTGGATTACGTCGACGTGTCGCCCAAGCAGATCGTGGGCGTGTCCGCGGCGCTGATCCCGTTCCTCGAGCACGACGACGCGAACCGCGCGCTGATGGGTTCCAACATGCAGCGGCAGGCCGTGCCGCTGATCAAGACCGAGCCCCCGGCGGTCGGGACGGGCATGGAGAAGGACATCCCGAAGTACTCGGGCATGGTCGTCCGTGCGACCCGCGGCGGGGTGGTGACCTACGTCGATGCCGAGCGGATCATCATCGACAACGCCGACGAGTACGTGCTGCGGAAGTTCGTCGGGCTCAACGAGCGGACGTGCCAGAACCAGAAGCCGATCATCAACCTCGGCCAGAAGGTCAAGGCGGGTGAGATCATCGCCGACGGCGCCGCGACGAACCGGGGCGAGCTCGCCCTGGGCAAGAACGTGCTCGTCGCGTTCAACACCTTCGACGGGTACAACTTCGAGGACGCGATCGTCATCTCGGAGCGGCTGGTCAAGGACGACGTCTTCACCTCGATCCACATCGAGGAGTTCGACGTGGAGATCCGCGAGACGAAGCTCGGCCGCGAGGAGTTCACGGCGGACATCCCCAACGTCTCCGAGAAGATGCTGTCGATGCTCGACGAGTTCGGCATCATCCGCACCGGTGCGTACGTGAAGCCGGGCGACATCCTCGTGGGCAAGGTCAGCCCCAAGAGCAAGAGCGAGCTGACGCCGGAAGAGAAGCTGCTGCACGCGATCTTCGGCCGGGCCGGCGAGGACGTGAAGAACGATTCGCTCGAAGTGCCCGCGGGGACCGAGGGCATCGTGATCGGCGCCAAGCGGTTCAGCCGGCGGATGCACCTGAGCGAGGACCAGAAGAAGCAGCTCAAGCGGGAGATGCGCGAGTACGAGGCGTCGATGGACACCCGTGCCGCGGACCTGTTCCGCCAGATGGTCGAGCAGGTCAACGAAGTGACCGGCACGGCGATGGTCGACCCGTCGACGCGTCAGAAGGTCGGCGCGTCGGACATCACCGAGGTCGTGCTCGAGCAGATCGAGACCTTCGATCCCAAGTGGATCAAGGGCTCGAAGGAGACCCGCGAGCAGGCGATGACCGTCTACAACGCCTTCTGGCCCCGCATCGAGGCCATCGAGAAGGAGAAGCAGCGGAAGCTCGCCCACATGAAGCGGGGCGACGAACTGCCGAGCGGCGTGCTCGAGATGGTCAAGGTCTACATCGCCACCAAGCGGGCGCTGTCCGTCGGCGACAAGATGGCCGGTCGGCACGGGAACAAGGGCGTCATCAGCCGCATCGTCCCGGAGGCGGACATGCCGTTCCTCGAGGACGGCACGCCGGTGGACGTCCTGCTCAACCCGCTGGGCGTCGGTAAGCGGATGAACCTGGGCCAGATCCTCGAGACCCACCTGGGCTGGGCCTGTGCGGTCCTGGGTTTCCAGGCGGTGACGCCCGTCTTCGACGGCGCGCTCGAGGAAGAGATCCGGCTCGCCATCGAAGAGGCCAACGAGTACGTCGACAAGCGGATGACGGACCTCGCCGCCGCGGGCGAGGCGCCCAACGACAAGGAGCTGCTGGTCAAGATGCCCCCGGGCTTCAAGGTCCAGCTCCACGACGGCCGGACGGGCGAGCCGTTCGACCAGAAGACGACCGTGGGCTACATGTACCTCCTGAAGCTGCACCACCTGGTGGACGACAAGATCCACGCCCGTGCGACCGGGCCCTACTCGCTCATCACCCAGCAGCCGCTGGGCGGCAAGGCGAGGACCGGCGGTCAGCGGTTCGGGGAGATGGAAGTGTGGGCGCTGGAGGCCTACGGCGCGGCGTACATCCTGCAAGAGCTCCTCACCGTCAAGAGCGACGACGTGGAGGGCCGGACCAAGATCTACGAGAGCATGGTCAAGGGCACCAACACCCTCGAGGCCGGCATGCCGGTCGCGTTCGACGTGCTCTGCAACGAGATCAAGGGCCTGGGCCTGAACATCACGCTGGAGAAGGCGGAGCTCGACGGCGGATCGATCCTGTGACCCGTGTTGGCCGCCGTGTTCAGGCGGCGCGGGCGCACCACGCAGGTGACGCGCCCGCGCCGGCCAAGGCCGGCGGCTAACCGTCGTTTTGAACTTTGCTCACGCTCGTAACACGGAGCGTTCACGAATATGGCCGAACAGCTTTACGATCGCGTCAACGACTACGCCTCGGTGAAGATCACGCTCGCGAGCCCGAACGACATCCGTTCGTGGTCCTTCGGCGAGGTGAAGAAGCCCGAGACGATCAACTACCGCACCTACCGGCCCGAGAAGGACGGCCTGTTCTGCGAGCGCATCTTCGGCCCCGAGCGCGACTACGAGTGCGCCTGCGGGAAGTACAAGGGCACGAAGTTCAAGGGCATCATCTGCGACCGCTGCGGCGTGAAGGTCACGCACAGCCGCGTCCGCCGCAAGCGGATGGGGCACATCAACCTCGCCGCGCCGATCGTGCACATCTGGTTCTTCAAGGCGATCCCGTCGCACCTGGGCAACCTGCTCGGGATGAAGACCAGCGACATCGAGAAGGTCGTCTACTTCCAGGATTACGTGGTCACCAGCCCCGGCGACACGCCGCTGAAGGTGCGCCAGCTCCTGACCGAGGACGAGTACCGCAAGGCCGCCGACGAGTACGGCCACTCGTTCACCGCGATGATGGGCGCCGAGGCGATCAAGGAGCTGCTCTCGACGCTGGACCTCGACGAGATCCAGCAGGAGCTGCGTCAGGGGCTGCGCGAGACCAAGAGCAAGCAGAAGATCAAGGACCTGTCGAAGCGCCTGAAGATCGTCGAGGCGATCCGCAAGAGCGAGAACAAGCCCGAGTGGATGGTGATGGACGTGGTGCCGGTGATCCCGCCGGACCTGCGCCCGCTGGTGCTGCTGGAGTCGGGCAACTTCGCGACCAGCGACCTGAACGACCTGTACCGGCGGATCATCAACCGCAACAACCGCCTCAAGAAGCTGATGGACCTCAACGCCCCCGAGGTCATCATCCGCAACGAGAAGCGGATGCTGCAGGAGTCGGTGGATGCGCTGTTCGACAACGGCCGGTGCCGCCGCCCCGTGCTGGGGTCGTCGAACCGCCCGCTCAAGTCGCTGACCGACATGATCAAGGGCAAGCAGGGCCGGTTCCGCGAGAACCTGCTCGGCAAGCGCGTGGACTATTCGGCGCGGTCGGTGATCGTGGTCGGGCCGGAGCTCAAGCTGCACCAGTGCGGCCTGCCGAAGAAGATCGCGCTCGAGCTCTACCAGCCGTTCATCATCCGCAAGCTCAAGGAGCACGGGCTCGTCGACACGATCAAGTCGGCGAAGAAGATGCTCGAGCGCCGCGACCCCGAGGTGTGGGACATCCTCGAAGAGGTGATCTACCAGCACCCGGTGCTGCTCAACCGCGCCCCGACGCTCCACCGCATGGGCATCCAGGCCTTCGAGCCGATCCTCGTCGAAGGCAACGCGATCCGCATCCACCCGCTCGTCTGCACCGGCTTCAACGCCGACTTCGACGGCGACCAGATGGCGGTCCACCTGCCGCTGTCGATCGAGGCGCAGGTGGAAGCCCACACGCTGATGATGAGCACCAACAACGTGTTTGCCCCGAGCAACGGCA
>CAZKRE010000245.1:0-4317 GCA_964555075.1 uncultured Phycisphaeraceae bacterium | reverse complement strand
ACGAGCAAGCTGCAGAGCGTCGAGGGGCTGGCGGCGGTCCGCACGCTGGGGTTCCGCGGCGAGGCGCTGGCGTCGATCGCCTCGGTGAGCCGGCTGCGGATCGGCAGCCGGCCGCTGGTCGCGCCGGGTCGGCGGGCGGAGGCGGGGGCGTCGCTGGAGTCCAGCGGCGACGCCGTGGGCGACGTCCGACCGGACGGCTGCGCCGGCGGGACCGTGATCGAGGTCCGGGACCTCTTCTTCAACACCCCCGCCCGCCGCAAGTTCCTCCGCTCCGCGAGCACGGAGTTCGGCCACATCAGCGAGCTGATCTCCCGCCTCGCGCTGGTCCACCACCGGGTGGGCTTCCGCCTGACGCACAACGGCCGGGCGGTGATCGACCTCCCGCCCGACCCGGCCCGGGACCGGCGGGTGATCGCGGTGCTCGGCAAGGACCTGGAGGAGGGGCTGCTGGCGTTCGAGCACGAGGCCCTGCCCGGCGGCGAGGGGGGATCGGGGGGGGCCGGCGGTTCCGGAGGTTCCGGGGGCGGGGGTTCCGGGGGTTCCGGGGGGCTGCGGGTGTGGGGCATGGCGGGGGTGCCCGAGCTGGCGCGGGCGACGGCGAAGTTCCAGTACGTCTACGTCAACGGCCGGCCGATCCGCGACCGCAACCTCTCCCACGCGATCCGCGAGGCCTACCGGGGCCTGGTCGCCCCGGACCGCCAGCCGATGGTGGTGCTCTTCCTGGAGCTCGATCCGCGGGCGGTGGATGTGAACGTCCACCCGACGAAAGCGGAGGTCCGCTTCCGCAACCCGCCCGCCGTCCACGGCCTGGTGCTCTCCGCGCTGCGGCAGCGGCTGCTCGGGGCGGACCTGACCCCCGCGGCGTCGTTCGCGGCGGCGCCGTTGCGGGATCAGGGCCGGCCGGTGTTCGGCGGGTCCGCCGACGCGGGCTCCCAGGCCGGCGGCCCGAGGCCGACGCTCACCGACTTCGTGGACTACTTCCGCAGGATGGAGCCGACGCAGAAGACCTTCGCGTATGACGAGGTCCGCAAGGCGATGGCGGAGGACTCGCTGCTCGATGCCGGGCTCGGGAACGGCCATGCCGAGCCGCCCGCCGTCCCGCCGGCATCGCCCTTCACGTCCACCCCGATCCTCCAGGTCCACGAGAGCTACGTCGTCACGCAGGACGACGAGGGGCTCGTGATCGTCGATCAGCACGCGCTGCACGAGCGGGTGATGTTCGAGGAGCTCCGGAGGCGGGTCCTGGGGGAGCCGGGGGCGGCGGGCAAGCCGCTGGAGAGTCAGAGGCTGCTGATGCCGGTGGTGGTGGAGGCCGACGCGCGGGCGCAGTCGCTCCTGGAGGAGCTGAGGCCGCTGCTGCTGCGGATCGGGATCGAGGCCGAGCCGATCGGCCCGGGGGCGGTGGGGGTGCAGGCGTTTCCGACGTTCCTCTTCGACCGGCACGTCGAGCCGCAGGAGTTCCTCCGCGAGCTGCTGGAGAAGGCCGAGGCGGGCGAGATCCGGCCGGGCCAGTCGACGAACGAGGAGGCGGTGCTGCACGAGGTGCTGGACATGATGGCGTGCAAGGCGGCGGTGAAGGCGGGGGACAAGCTGACCCAGGCGGAGCTCGCGGCGCTGCTCGCCAAGCGGGGGGAGGTCGAGCGATCGAGCAACTGCCCCCACGGCCGGCCGACGACGCTGCGGCTGTCGCTGCGTGACCTCGAGCGGCAGTTCGGGCGGTCCTGACCCGCGAGGGTCAGCGGCCGAGGACCCGCGCCGGGCCCTCGATGGCGATCCCGGTCGGGCCGGGCGGGGCCCGCGGCGACGGCGGGTTTTTCCGTGATTTCTGATCCCGCGGCAGAACCGGCGGCCGCGCCGCCGCGTAAATGCCGTCAGGGGCCTTGAACCGCGCCCCCGCGACCGGTATTCTTTCCCTCCCGCGACCCGTAGGGGCGGTCGGCCTGTCGGCATCCCGCCGATAGACCCTTCGATTTGGAAGACCCGAGAACCTCTCGCCCGATGCGATAGGTGGAGCCGGTGGTCCCCCGGGCTGGTGCCGGCAGCCGCAAACAACGACCCGAGCCGTTTTCTTGAGCGTCCTCGGGGGCGAACCGCCCCCAGAGGTGGAGATTTAGAACCATGACAGCCGCGACCTCCTCGACCCCGGCCCGTGCCGCCGTGACCGCCGCCTCGCCCGAACTCCAGCGGACCCGCAACTTCGGGATCTGCGCCCACATCGACGCGGGGAAGACCACCTGCTCCGAGCGCATCCTCTTCTACACCGGCAAGGTGTACAAGATGGGCGAGACCCACGAGGGCACCGCGACCATGGACTTCCTGCAGGACGAGCAGGAGCGCGGCATCACCATCCAGTCCGCCGCCACCACCTGCCCGTGGGAACGCAACGGCATCCCCTACCGGCTGAACCTCATCGACACCCCCGGCCACGTCGACTTCACGATCGAGGTCGAGCGCTCCATGCGCGTCCTCGACGGCGCGGTCGTCGTGTTCGACGGCAAGGAGGGCGTCGAGGCCCAGTCCGAGACCGTTTGGCGCCAGGCCGAGCGGTACCACGTCCCCCGGATCTGCTTCATCAACAAGATGGACAAGCTCGGGGCCGACTTCGTGTTCAGCTTCGGCACCATCCGCGAGCGGCTGGGCGCCAACGCGGTGGCGGTGCAGATCCCCATCGGCAGCGGCAACGACTTCCAGGGCATCATCGACCTGGTCGGGATGCGGGCGTATTACTTCTCCGCCGAGGAGATGGGCGCCAAGGTCGAGGAGCGGGACATCCCCGCGGAGCTGGCGGACGAGGCCGCCAAGTGGCGCCACGAGCTGGTCGAGAAGGCCGCCGAGTGTGACGACACGCTGCTCGAGAAGTACCTCGAGGACGAGACCTCGATCACCAACGAGGAGATCCGCGCGGCCCTGCGGAAGGGGACGCTCGGCCACCTGATCTGCCCGGTCTTCACCGGCTCGGCGCTGAAGTACATCGGCGTGCAGCGGCTGATCGACGGGGTGGTGGACTACCTCCCGAACCCGACGGAGGTGCCCGAGGTCCAGGGCCAGGACGTCAACGACGCCGAGAAGAAGATCACCCGCCCCCACGACGAGAACGCGCCGCTGTCGGCGCTGGTCTTCAAGATCGTCAGCGACCAGCACGGCGACCTGACCTACGCCCGCATCTACTCCGGCAAGCTCGAGAAGGGCACCCGCGTCCTCAACTCGAACAACGGCAAGAAGGAGATCGTCTCCCGCCTGTTCGAGATGCACGCCAAGGACCGGATCTCCAAGGACTTCGCGGCCGCCGGCTCGATCGTCGCGGTCGTGGGCCTGAAGAACTCGATCACCGGCGACACGCTCTGCGACCCGGATGACCCGATCGTGCTCGAGCGGATGACCTTCCCCGAGCCGGTCATCTCGATGTCCATCGAGCCCGCGACCCAGGCCGACAAGGAGAAGCTCTCCAACGCGCTGGGCACCATCCGCCGCGAAGACCCGAGCTTCCGCTCCCACTTCGACGAGGAAACCGGGCAGACCATCATCGCCGGCATGGGCGAGCTGCACCTGGACATCATCACGACCAAGCTGCGTCGTGACATGAAGATCGGCGTCAACGTGGGCAAGCCCCGCGTCGCCTACCGCGAGGCCATCGTCAACAAGGCCGAGGCCCGCGGCACGCACAAGAAGCAGACCGGCGGCCGAGGCCAGTTCGGCGACTGCGTCATCACCGTCGAGCCCATCACCGCCGAGGAGGCGGCCGAGCAGGAGCTCAAGTACGTCGACGGCGTGGCGTTCGAGAACAAGATCATCGGCGGCTCGATCCCCAAGGAGTACATCCCCTCCATCGAGTACGGCTGCCGCGAGACCGCCAAGGGCGGCGTCCTGGCGGGCTACCCGATGGTCGGCGTGAAGGTCACCCTCATCGACGGGTCCTACCACGACGTCGACTCCTCGCAGATCGCCTTCGAGCAGGCCGGCATGCTGGCCTACAAGGAAGCGACCCGCAAGGCGAAGCTCCAGCTCCTTGAGCCGATCATGAAGGTGATCGTCACTACCCCCGAGGAGTTCTTCGGGAACGTGTCGGGCGACCTCAACCGCCGCCGCGCCCTCATCGTCGACAGCGAGCAGCGGTCCAACACCCGCGTCATCACCGCCGAGGCGCCGCTGTCGGAGATGTTCGGCTACGCCACGACGCTCCGCGGCATGAGTCAGGGCCGCGCCAGCTACTCCATGGAGCCGCTGACCTACCGCCCCGTGCCCTCGAACATCGAGAAGCAGGTCCTCGAGACCGGCGGCTGATCCCGCCCAACCAGCCTCACCCCCCGAAGCCCACGG
>CAZKRE010000244.1:0-4354 GCA_964555075.1 uncultured Phycisphaeraceae bacterium | reverse complement strand
CGAGCCGGCCAAGAACGTCCGTGGGTTGTAGCGTTCGATGAACCGCTCGTCCTGAAGGCAGGGTCTGGCCGCGGGTGAAGGTGTGACACGTGGCTGCTCGCCCTCGGTTCGGTGTTCCCTGGCTCGCGTTGCACTTGGGATAGCTGGATTCGGCGCTGGGCGCCGCCGATTCACCCGACGCGTTGGCGGAGGGCGAGGACGTCCCGCAGCATGCGGACGCCGTCGCGGACGGTCCGCACCCGGCTGTCGCGGTTGTCTCGCCAGAGGACGCCGACCTCCGCGATTGCGTACCCGAGGCGCCGGGCCCGGTAGAGCACCTCGACGTCGAACGCGAATCCGGGTGTCGTCACCGCGGGGAAGACCTCTCGCGCCACCTCGCCCCGGAAGAGTTTGAAGCCGCACTGGGTGTCGTACAGCTCGGGGAGCACGACCCGCCGCCGCAGCTCCCGGAACGCTCGGCTCGTGACGCGGCGGAGCCACGTCTGGGGCGGGTCCAGCACCGAATCGGCTTGGTCACGGGAGCCGATGCAGATGTGAGCCCCCCGATCCGCCGCCGCCCATAGTTTCGACAACTCCTCCATCGGTGTCGACAGGTCCGCATCGACCATCAGCACCCACGCCCCGCGCGTTTCCATGACGCCGCGACGCACGCTGTGCCCCTTCCCGCGATTGGTGTCGTTCACCAGCACCCGCACCGGCACCGCGTCGGAGGTCATCCCCACCGCGACCGAGGCGGTGCCGTCGGTGCTCCCGTCATCGACCACGACCACCTCGGCCGAGCCGCCTGCCCGCAGGACGTACTGGCGGATCGCGTCCAGCGTGGGCGGGAGGCGGGACGCCTCGTTGAACGCGGGGATGATGATGGACAGCTCGGGGGTCATTGGGCTTGCTCGCGGATGGCAGTCTCCTCGGCCGCGGGCGCGTGCGTCAGGTGGGCGGCGAACATCACGACGAGCATCGCCGCGAGCAGCCACACCTGATGCCGGAGCACCAGGATCTGCCACGCCGCCGACTCGTGGACACCAGCGTCGATCCAGCCGCGCTCGTGCAGCGCGTAGAGCGTGGCGGGGATAGGTGCAAGCATCGGAGCTGTCAGCCCGAGTTGCAGCGCCGCCAACTTCGGGAAACGGGCGATCGAGAAGATCGCCCAGGCGATCGGGAACAGCAGGAGGGTCGCGTCGTAGTAGCGGTGGTAGACGCAGAGCAGCGTGATCAGCGACAGCACGCCCCAGGACGCGAGCGCAGGCCCCACGCGGTCTGAGGCTGCGCGGCGGTCCCCCGTCCACCAGACGGCCACGGCGACTGCCGTCAAGGCGAGCGTGGTGAATCGGGCCGCGCTTGGGGACCAGCCGAGTGGGACGAGCAGCGCGTCGAGGTGGATCATCGTCACGGCCGTGCTGCTCGCGAGCGTCAGGTCCCCGTCTCCCCCGCCGGCGAAGCGGCCGATGCTCTGCCGCCACGACTCGACCCAAGGCACGCCCTGCAGCTCCAGCCACCCCACCGCTGCGAAGAGGATCCCCAGCCCGGCCCCGCTCGCCGTCAGCAGCAAACGCCAGTCCCAGCGGCGGAGCGGGAACAGCACATAAGGCGCGGCCATCGTCGGCTTGAGCGCGACCCCGAGCGCGAAGAAGGCGCCCGCGGCAACGGACGCCCCGCTTCCCATCTTCGCGAGCTTCAGCGCGAGCAGCGAGGTGACGATGACGTTCACCTGCCCGTTCGCCAAGCCGGTGTGACTGGCGCCCAGGCCGAGCGTGGCGGCCAGGAGTGCGGGGGCTTGCCAGGCCGACCATGAGAACCGGGCGTATCGCCGCAGCGCCTCAAACAGGATGCCGCACATCAGGAGGTTCGTGAGGATCCACGCCGTCTTGGCAGAACTCCAAGGGAGAGCGCCCCACGGCGCGACCAGCGGGAACAGCAGCGGCGTCGTGATCTGAGGCATGGTGGCCGTGTCCGGCCGGGTCGGATACCCCCGCTCGACCGCGAGGTCGGCGAGGCCCTCGGGCTCGTAAGGGTCCTGCCCCATCACCCAGGCGGCGGCGCCGGTGTAGAACACGCGGAAGTCCTGGTAGCCGCCCGTCGCCGCCCGACCCGGCCCCCGGGCCAGAAAGTAGACGGCGGCGATCGCCACCAGCCCCCACATCACGGCGCGCAGGCGGCGCGATGCCTCACCGGAGCCCGTGCCCGGGCAGCGCAAACCGTCGCCCTTCACCTCCACATCCACCACGGCCTCTAGCCTAACATCGCGGCTTCGACCAGGGGTCCAAACATGAAGCTCGTCCTCTTCGACATCGATGGCACGCTCCTCCTCACCGGCGGCGCCACGCGGCGGGCGATGGTCGCCGCCGGCCGGCAGTGCTTCGGCGACGCGTTCGACTGGCGGCCGGTCACCATCGGCCGGCTCGACCCGCAACTGCTCGACGAACTCGTCGACGCCAACGGGTGCGCCCCCACCGCCGAGGAGCGGCGGCGCTTTCGAGGCTGTTACGTCCACGCGTTCGAAGAGCAGCTCGCCCTCGCCCGCGGCGATGTCCACCTGCTTCCCGGCATCCGCGAACTCCTCGACCGCCTCCTCGCCCGGCAGGCACGCGGGGAGGTGCTGTGCGGCGTCCTCACTGGCAACCTCCGGGCCGTGGCAGAGGCGAAGCTGAAGGCCGCTGGCGTCGAACCGCAGGCCTTCGCGATCCTCGCGTGCGGCGAGGGGGCCTCCGATCGCCCCGCGCTCCTCGCCGTCGCGATGAAGGACGCCGCGGCACGCGCCGGCCACCCGATATCCCCCGCCCATACCTTCGTGATCGGCGACACGCCCCGGGATGTTGAATGCGCCAAAGCGCACCGCTGCGTCTCCGTCGCCGTCGCCACGGGTCACTTCAGCCAGGAGGCGTTATCGGCCGCGGGGGCGGACCTGGTGCTGCCCGACTTCGCCGACCCCGCGCCGTTCCTCGCGGTGCTCGGCGATGCGGCCTGATCAGGCCGAGACGGCGGGGGCGCCCGGCGGCCCCGCCCAGATCCTCGCCAGCACGCTCTCGGGCGCCGGCGGCGGAAGGTCGGGGAAGGCTTTCCGAACGATGTCGCTCTGCGGGAAGAGCACCACCCAGGCGGTGACGAACAGGACCTTCAGGTCCAGCCACAGGCTCTGACGGTCCTGATACCAGAGTTCCAGCGCCCCCTTGTAGGGCGCGATGTCTTCCATATAGACCAGCCGCGGCTCCTTGCCGGCCTGCTCGACGATGTGCTCCTCGTCGCGGAACACGATCGAGCCGACGCCCGTCAGCCCCGGCTTGAGATTGATGATCTTCTCCCGCACGTGCGGCGGGTAGTAGCCGAAGCTCTTGGGCATCAGGGGGCGCCAGCCGACGAGGCTCATGTCCCCCTTGAAGATGTTGATGATCTGCGGGACCTCGTTGATCTTCGCCTTCCGCAGGACGCGACCGACGGGGAGCACGCGCGGGTCGTTCCGCACGGTGATGTCGCCCGTGCCGATCCGCTCACTGTCCTCCCGCATGGTCGCGAACTTGTAGACCTTGAACAGCCGGCCGTTCAGCCCCACCCGCTCCTGCGGGTACCAGACCTTGCCCTCGCCCGTCAGGCGGAGGATGAGCATGATCAGGAGCAGCGGGATCGCCAGCACGAGCAGGCAGAGGCCGGAGACCAGGATGTCGAGGGTGCGCTTGATCATCACATCCGATCGTCGAGGTAACGATGCTTCTCCTGGTGGGCGAACTCGCTGAGGGTCTCGTCGAAAAGCTCGACGAGGTCCTCCTTCCGCCACCCCCCCGCCCCGCCGGCCTGCCGCAGCCGGGCGATGGTCGCGGCGAAGTGGTCGAGCTTCGCCTCGTCGAAGGCGAGCTCGTTCTTCACGACGCCGATGTCGTGGAACCGGTCCCAGTCCACATCCTCCGCGTCGGTGTAGAACTCCTCGAAATCCTTCTCGCCGGTCGTGTCGCTCTTGAAGAAGTAGACGGGCCACTTCCGCTGGGCCGGCAGCTCCGAAACCTTTGCCCGCGCCTCCTCCTCCGTGGCACACTCCACCGGCTCGTACCCCAGCGAATCGAGGTACCGCACCGCGATGTCGGCGAAGGTCACCAGGTGCAGCTTGGCGCTGAGCTTGGGGAAGAAGATGTCCCGGTTCTCGCCCATGAAGGTCGAGAAGAGGCAGAGGAGCGCCCCCTCCTGCTCGGTCACGAAGTACCGGCGGACATCATTGGGCGCCGCCAGCGGCTGGCCCTTCTGCATCCGCCGCGTCCAGGCGTGGGGCAGGCTGCCATCCGAGAACGCGACGTTCGCGAACCGCGCGCTCGACACCGGCAGGGTCCGCCCCTCCCGGACGAGGAACATCTCCATGATCCTTTTCGAC
>CAZKRE010000243.1:0-4365 GCA_964555075.1 uncultured Phycisphaeraceae bacterium | reverse complement strand
CTCGAACAGGCCCGGGGGTAGCGGCCCGGTCAGGTTGGTCGGGTTGTTCAGCGGGACGTACTCGCTCATGTCACTCCGCCGAACGAGCACCCGCTCGGCCGCGATGACGGGCCCGCTTTCGCCGAGCTGCAGCGGGGAGAGCGTTGCGACGATCCCGCCGTGCGTCAGGTTGGAGTAGAGCTTGATTGTCATCGTCGCCGGCGAATCCTGGGACGGGAGCAGCGGGATGATGCTGCCCAGGTCCACGACCGGCGGCGCTTCAACGAAGATGAACGGCTGGACGGGGCCACCCGCCGGCCCGCCGACCGGCCCCCCCACGGGGCCGCCGATCTGGCCCGCCGCCGGCGACGCCGCGGCGAGCCCGAGGGCCAGCGCTGCTCCGCAGCCGAGGATGGTTCGCAATGGGTGTGTCATCAGCGGCACCTCCGTGACCGTTGAACCAGCGCGCCCAGGGCCGAGCCCAGCAGGACGAGCGCGGTGCCCGGCTCGGGGATCGTGGACCCGCTGAAGAGCGCCGGCGCCGCGGCGACCGCGGCGAGCGGCGGCGGGCCGGTCACCGGGCCGGTGTAATTCGCCTGCCAGCCGTTGATCAGGTCGAAGACGTCGGTGTCCCCGTCCCCGTCCCAGTCCCCCTCTTCCCAGGAGGAGGAGCCGCCCTCAATCGGGCCGGTGTAGTGGGGCTGCCAGTGGTTGATCAGGTCGAAGACGTCGACGTCGGCGTCGCGGTTGCCGTCACCCGGAAGGAACGGCGGGACCGGGGCGTTCTGGTTCCACGTGCCGGCGTAGGCGACCCAGTCGCTGTCTTCCTGCCCGATGCAGTAGATGTCGTAGTTCTCAATCAGCACGCCCTCGCGGTAGGTCTGGTAGTGGAACGCCGGCCGATCCACCTGCCGGTCCCCCTCGACGAGGATGTTGAACGCGAGCGGGCCGGCCTCGATCGCCGGGCCGCTGGCGGCGGCGAAGGTGCGGGCGTCGTTGATGAAGATCTGCGACCAGTCCTGCCACCGCGGGTCTTCCTGCGGCGGGAGGCCGGGCGTGACCGCGAAGAAGTTGGTGAACGCGGTGCCGGCGGCGTGGGGCTGGTCCCCGAAGTGGATCTGGATGTGATCCACCCCGCCCGGCTGCTGGCTGACGAACGGCACCTGCCAGATCGCCGCCGGTGCCGACGATACGGCCAGCACCGTAACGACCGGTAGTTGCAATAGTAACGTTCCGAACCGCATCCCACTCCTCCAGTTCATTCCATCTTGCGCATCAGGGTCTCGGGCTCAGCCCAGGTCGGGCCGGTTCCGCCGCGTCCGAAGCGTCAGCAGGCCCGCAAGGCCGAGCATCGCCGCGGCCGCGGGCTCGGGCACGACGGTCACCGGCACGCCGGTGGGGCTGAAGACGATGCTGTCGGCGGCGGCGGTGCCGATCCCGCCGTCGTAGGTGAAGACACGGGACGCCATCTCACCGCCGATGCGGATGTTGACGTACCCTTCGGCGATCGCGGTGAACGAGCCGGTCGCGAGTAGGGTGCGCGTCGTCGCGGTGGTCCACGGGTCGGAGTTCAATGCGACGGCGCCATGACCATTCACCGCGCCGCCGACGACGTTGCCGCGCGCCTTCGTCGACATGGGGACGTAGTACGTCACCGCCCACTCACCATCCGGGGCGTTGAACATGTCGACGCCCTGGACCGCTTCCATCCGGCTGCTGTCGGAGAGCACGCTCAAGCCGTAGGACGCCAGGCCCAGATCGACCCCGGTGTGCGTGTTGTCCGTCACGGTGGCGTAGAGGCTCACGGCGACGGTGTCGCCAACCTCCATGCTGCTGCCGCTCGAACTCCCGTTGACTTCGAGTTCGAAGGTCACGACGGAAGCGCCGGCACTGGCCCCGAGGGCCAGGATCGGAGCGGCGGCGAGGGCACAAAACGCATACTTCATGAGACGATCCTCCCTGGTGCGGCCCCTGCGTGGATGCCGCCGGCGTGTCCCGAGCTCCCGACCACGCTCAAACGTCGAGCGTGCTTAGTCCTTCTCGTAGCGCGTAGCGCGTGAGGTCCGCGAGGCCGCGGAACTTCAGTTTCCGCATGATCTGGTACCGGTGCGTGTCGATGGTCTTGATGCTGATGCACAGCTTGTCCGCGATCTGCCGCGTCGCGTGCCCCTCGGCGAGCAGTTGCAGGACCTCGCGCTCGCGGGGCGTGAGCGAGTCAAACGCCGACCCGCTCTCTTCCCCGTCCCCGCGCACGAAGTGCGAGACGACGACCCCGGCGACCGCGGCACTGAGATACGTCCCGCCGGCTTCCACCGTGCGGATCGCGTGGCCAAGCTCCTGGACGTCCGCCTCCTTTAGCACGTACCCCGACGCCCCGGCTCGGAGCATCTGGCCGACCATGTGGCGATCGGAGTGCAGCGACAGCCCGAGAACCGGAAGGGCGGGCTTGAGGTCCTTGATCTGCCGCGTGGCGTCGATCCCGTTGAGCACGGGCATCGCCACATCCATCAGGACCACATCGATCGGCATTTCGTCGATCGCGGCGACCGCGGCCCGTCCATTACTTGCTTCCCCCACCACTCGCATCCCCATTTCCATCTCAAGCAGGCAACGGATCCCCTCGCGAACGATCACATGGTCATCGACAAGAAGGATCCGAATCGCCATGGCCTCGACTCACCATCTATCCGTCCGCGTTCGCTCGGTCGACACACGGCCGAGCGATCCCCTACCAGCCGCATCGGGTGCGGATGTCGGGTCAGGAACACGGCATTGGACGATGCCCCCTGGAAGGGTACATCCCCCACTCACTCGCAGGAGGCCGACGCCCCGTTGCGGGGCTTCTCGATCGGTCGCAGGAACCAGTCTCTGGCTCCCCCGCCCGCCTCTCCTGCTGGAAAGCCCTAGGTAGTCGCCCATTTCTTCTCGGGTGACATGCTGAACATGATGCCCCGTGATTCCCCCACACGCAACTGAAGCCGCACCTAAATTGCCTCAGAAAAAGGAGCAGCGCTTCGCCAGATTGACTCCTTCGCGGTTCGTGAGGCAGTAGCGAAGCATTTTCCTCGTAGTGCGCACGCTGTTCACCGGCCGCGCGGGTAAGGCGGCAATCGTGCCATGCGATGTGACGGATGATGCAGCCACTGAGCGGCTGATCTGCGAGCTGGCCGATGTTCGGCGAGTACCCCTTGGCAAGCAGATCCAGCGCGTGTCGATCGTGGGGTGTCAGCGGATTCATAGAGCATCCCCCCCCGGTGCTTCGGCGCCCGGGCGGTCGCGCGTCACGCCGTCGAGGCGGACCAGGCCGTTGCGGACGGCGAAGCGGGTCAGGTCGCTCACGCTGCCGAGCTGGAGCTTCTCCATCACCCGGCGGCGGTGGCTCTCCACGGTCTTGACGTTGAGGCCGGTCTCCTGGGCGATGTCTTTGGCCAGGCGCCCCTCGGCCAGCAGTTGGACGATCTCCCGCTCCCGCAGGGTCAGGTCGCGGCCGCCGGCGGCGTCGGGCTTCTTGCCGTTCGCGCTCCTGCCCGCGAGGTTGGCGACCGTGGGGCTGAGGTACGTCCGCCCCCGGGCGATCGTGCGGACGGCTTCGATCAGGTGGCTGAAGCCGTCGCGCTTCGAGACGAACGCGTCCACGCCCGCGGCGGCGGCTCGCTCGTAATAAAGCTGATCCGCGTACCGGGTGAGGAGGACGACCTTCGTCTCCGGCGACGCGGCGCGGACGCACTGGGCCAGGTCGATGCCGTTGAGTTCGTCGAGCATCAGGCTCGTGATGCAGAGGTCCGGCCGGAGCTCCTTGGCGAGTCGCAGGCCCTCGCGCCCGCTCGGCGCGGAGGCGACAACCGTCCAGTCGGTCTGCGCCTCGATGAGAGCCGCGAGCCCGCTCCGGCAAATGGTCTGTCCTTCAACCAGCAGCACCCTCACAACGTCCCTACCTCTGTGGTGAGGGGCCGGCGCTCGAAGCCGGCCCGCCCCGCCCGACGAGGCCCCCCGAAAGGCGTCCCCGTCTCGTCGTTCCTGCCGTCATGCCGCCAGTCGGTTGAGGCGAGATCTTTCCGTCTCGCCCCCGGCTGGGGAACACCCGCGATCCCACATCTTGCCTTCATACCTCGCCGCTCTGACACCGTTGTGTCACCCGCATTCTCAGCCCCACCCCAAGCCCCGGATACCCCGGATCCCCCCGGATCCCCCCGGACTCCCCCGGATCCCCACGAACCCCCGGTCCCCCGAACCCTCCAGACACCCCGGGGACAGCCGCGCCCGCCGCTGCGGCGTCCGCTTCGCCTTACCCAGACCCCCCAGCCTGTCTCGCCGCGGCCTGCGGCAACCCCTACCCTCTTCTACGGATGTGGCGCATCGTTATTGCGCGAGGCGGTGCCGCGAGCG
>CAZKRE010000242.1:0-4373 GCA_964555075.1 uncultured Phycisphaeraceae bacterium | reverse complement strand
GAACCTGCTTTTGTTTTACCTATCAGCCGCCGAGGGCCTGGCAACCTTCAGAGGTGCCCATCGGCCGCCCGCGGACGGCCGCTGTCCCAGCAGCGGCACGACTCTCGCCCGGCTCAACGCTCGGGGACCGCCTGGGCCCTTACCGTGCCGCGTCTCTGACCCCGCGGCCCGCGGCCGCTCGTCACGCCGCCGCCGGTTCGTGCGAGAACGTCGGGCGGGGGACGCGGGTCGCCTGGCCCGTCTCGGCGCTCTCGGCGATGGCGAGGCAGATGGCCAGGGCGTCGCGGCCGAGTTCGCCCGGCGTGGGCGAGGCCGCTTCGCCGCGGATCGCGCGGGCGAAGCAGGCGTAGCTGTCGGGGGGCGGGGGGAGGAGTTCGGGGTGCGAGACGACCCGCTCGCCGCCCTTCAGGGTGGTGAGCGTGAGGGGGCGGTCGCCGGCGCCGGCGGTCAGGGCGCCCTCGGTGCCGTAGATCTCCAGGGCGCTGCCGCCGACGGGGAAGGTCCAGCTCAGTTCGAGCACGCTCGTGCAGCCGCCGGCGTGGCGCATCAGGGCTCGGACGTTGTCGGGCACGTCGACGCCCTCGGTCCGGCTCTGCACGTCGCCGCTGACCCGCTCGACGTCGCCGACCATCCAGCGGAGGCAGTCCGCCATGTGGATGCCGATATCCAGGAGCAGCCCGCCGTGCGCGGCGCGGGAGACGAACCAGTCGGCCCCGGGGGACCAGCCGCGGTTGGGGGACGTGCCGCCGGCCCGGAGGCAGCGGGCGTGCTGCGGCTGGCCGATCGCCCCGGACCGCACCAGCTGCGCCATGGTCGCGTAGAGCGCGTGGTAGCGCAGCGACTGGTTGATCTGCAGCACCCGCCCGGCGTCGGCCGCGGCGGCGACCATCGCGTCGGCGTCCTCCAGCGTGCCCGCGATCGGCTTCTCGCACAGGACGTGCAGCCCCCGCTTCAGCGCCGCCAGCGCCATCGGCGCGTGCAGGTGGTTCGGCGTGCAGATGGAGACGGCGTCCAGGCCGCTGTCGAGGAAGGCGCCAAAGTCGGTGAAGGTCGCGGCGTCGATCCCCGCCGTCTCCCGCAGCCGCTCGGCCGCGGCCGCGTCGGCGTCGACCAGCGCGGCGACCTCCACGCCCTCGACGTTCTGATACCCCGGCACGTGCGCAACCTGCGCGATCTTGCCGCAGCCGACGATGCCCACACGGAGGGTCTGACTCATGCTCGCGTATCCGAAAAAAGTGGCTTGCCTCGCGGTCCCGCGGCCCCGCGGCCCCGCGGCTCCGCGGCCGCAGGATAACCCCGTTGTCCCGGTTCTGCCGACCGGCCGGCGGTCGGGGGTGCGCCCTTGAAGCGTCCGGATGGCACGCCGCCCGACCCGGCGGGGGGGCGTGCCCCGGGCGACGGCGCTACGATAAGACGCCGCCGCCCCCCACGGAGTCCGCCCCATGCCGCAAGACGTCGCCGAGAAGAAGCCAGCCGCCGATCAAGGACCGGCGGATGCCCCGCCGCGCCGGCCGCTGAGCATGCACGAGGACGTGCCGCTCTGGTGCGACTGCTGTTCGTGCGAGGCGGAGCCGCGATGGCAGGCGGTCGAGGAGGACCTCCAGCGCGAGCGGCGGGAGGGGGCGGGGCAAGGCCGGGCGTTCGACGGCGGCAGTTGACCTTTGGAGGACCGCATGACGACTGTGTCCAACCTCGGCTTCCCCCGGATCGGGGATCGCCGGCAGCTCAAGGCCGCGCTCGAGGCGTACTGGTCGGGCGACACCCCGCGGCAGGCGCTACTCGACGCCGCCGCGGAACTCCGCCGCAACCACTGGCGGCTCCAGAAGCAGGCCGGCATCGAGCACATCCCCTCGAACGACTTTTCGCTCTACGACCACGTGCTCGACACCGCCTGCCTCGTCGGTGCGGTGCCGGAGCGCTTCGCCCCGCGGGGCGCCGGGGGGCCGGTCGATCTGGACACCTACTTCGCCATGGCCCGCGGCGTCACCGGCGACCGCGGCGCCCCGGCCCTGGAGATGACCAAGTGGTTCGACACCAACTACCACTACCTGGTCCCGGAACTGGCGGCCGACCAGGGCTTCCGCCTGGCGGGCACGAAACCGGTGGACGAGTTCATCGAAGCCAGGGAAGGGGGCATCCACACCCGGCCCGTCCTGCTCGGCCCGGTCTCGTTCCTGCTGCTGAGTAAGACCCAAGGCGAGCCGTTCGACCGGTTGGGCCTGCTCGATCGGCTCCTGCCGGTCTACGCGGCGCTGCTCCAGCGGCTGGCTGCCGCGGGGGCCGACTGGGTGCAGGTCGACGAGCCGTTCCTGGCGATGGACCTGGACGGGGCGCAGCGCGGGGCCTTCCGCTCGGCGTACGGCCACCTGAGCCGGGCCGCGCCCTCCCTGAAGCTGCTCGTCGCGAGCTACTTCGCCGGGCTGGGCGACAACCTCGACCTGGCGGCGGGGCTGCCGGTGCAGGCGCTGCACATCGACCTGGTCCGCGACCCGGACGAACTGGGGCGGGTGCTCGACAAGCTGCCGGGGGCGATGGCGCTGTCGCTGGGCGTCGTCGACGGGCGGAACGTGTGGAAGGCCGACCTGGAGCGGGCGGCCGCGCTCGTCGAACGCGCGGCCGGGGCGCTTGGAGAGGGGCGGGTGATCGTTGCGCCCTCGTGCTCGCTGCTGCACGTGCCGGTGGACCTGGACGCGGAACCGGGGCTCGACGAGCTCAGGCCGTGGCTCGCGTTCGCGAAGCAGAAACTCGGCGAACTGGCGACGATCGCGCTGGCCGCGGGCGGCGGTCGGGCGCGGGTCGCCGCCGCGCTCGAGGAGAACCGCCGCGCCATGGAGAGCCGCCGGACGTCGCGGGTGATCCACCGCCCGGCGGTGAAGGAGCGGGTCCGGCAGGTGAGCGAGGCGATGCTCCGCCGGAAGAGCCCGTACCCCGAGCGCCGGGTCGCGCAAGAGGAGCACCTGGGCCTGCCGCTCCTGCCCACCACGACCATCGGCTCGTTCCCGCAGACGGCCGAGGTCCGTCGGCAGCGGGCCGCGTTCCGGAAGGGGGACCTGGACCGCGACGACTACGACGTGTTTCTCCGGGAGGAGACGGAGCGGTGCGTCCGGTTTCAGGAGGAGATCGGGCTGGACGTCCTCGTGCACGGCGAGTTCGAGCGGACCGACATGGTCGAGTACTTCGGCGAGCAGATGGACGGGTTCACGGCGACGCGCCACGGCTGGGTGCAGAGTTACGGCTCGCGGTGCGTCAAGCCGCCGATCATCTTCGGCGACCTGCAACGCAAGCGGCCGATGACGGTCGGCTGGGCGAGGTACGCGCAGTCGCTCACCGACCGGCCGATGAAGGGCATGCTGACGGCCCCGGTGACGATCCTGGAGTGGTCGTTCGTCCGCGACGACCAGCCGCGGTCCGAGACGTGCAAGCAGATCGCGCTCGCGATCCGGGACGAGGTGCGCGATCTCGAGGCCGCCGGCATCGACGTGATCCAGATCGACGAGCCGGCGCTGCGCGAGGGGCTGCCGCTGAGGAAGGCGGAGCGGCCGGCGTACCTGGCGTGGGCGGTGGCGTGCTTCCAACTGGCGGCGAGCGGGGTGCGGGACCGGACGCAGATCCACACGCACATGTGCTACGCCGACTTCGACGACATCCTCGGCGCGATCGCAGAGCTGGACGCGGACGTGATCTCGCTGGAGGCGTCGCGGAGCGGGATGGAACTGCTGGGGGTGTTCCGGGAGCGCGGGTACCCCACCGAGGTCGGCCCGGGCGTGTGGGACATCCACTCGCCGCGCGTGCCCCCCACGGAGGAGATGGCCGCGCTGATCGGCAAGGCCGCGGAGGTCGTGCCCCCCGAGCGGCTGTGGGTGAACCCCGACTGCGGGCTCAAGACGCGGAAGTGGGAAGAGGTGGAGCCCGCGCTGCGGCACATGGTGGAGGCGGCGCGCCGGGTCCGCGAAGAGTTGGCCGCCGCCGGCAGATGAGCGGCAGGAAGGTCGGCGGCGAGCGCCTGCCTTTGAACGTCGCTGCGTTGGATCCAAGCCGCCCCCTCCCGGGACGGGTTCAAGGCGATCGGTTTGCGGCGCCGTTGCCACGCACACGGCCCCGCTGAAAAATCATCAGCCGCCCGAAATCGGCCAGCCGTGGAGGCGCGGTATCCGGCGAGGTCTTCCGGATGGCTCGGCCGACTGGCTCGGCCGTAGCCGCCCGGCACCGCGAAAGCCAGGACGAAGGGTACCGGCCAAGACGCCCCAACCAAGGGCCGCCTGCCGCCCCTCGGGGGGGGGTGCCAACACTATGTTTTGTATCGTTGACAAAACAAATGGACAGGCTTATTCTGTCTAAGCACCGCGTCGAGGCTCCCCTTTGACTGAGTCGCC
>CAZKRE010000241.1:0-4394 GCA_964555075.1 uncultured Phycisphaeraceae bacterium | reverse complement strand
CGAGGGCCCGGGTCCCCCCCCCTTCCCCCCCCATCCCCCGCAACACCGCCACCCCCTCCCCGCACACCACCCGCACCCGCCCCGCCACCTCCGGCCGCACCTGCCCCGCCCGCCGCAGCCCATCCGCCAGCAGCGCCGCCATCACCGGGCTCCGCTCCACCGCCAACACCTCGCACCCCAGCGACGCCAGCAGCCACGCGTCCTCCCCAAAACCCGCCGTCGCGTCCACCACCCGCGGTCGCCACGCCTCCCCCTTCCGCAACCCCACCGCCCGCGCCAACGGCTGCCGCAAGCTCCGCCCCTGCCCCGTCGTCGCGTCCACCTTCAGCAGGTCCACCGCAACAGGCAGCCCCCCTCGCACGCCCTCCTCCCCGCGCAGCACCCGCAACTCCACCCGCTCCCCCGTCACCACCACCAACAGCTCCGGCTCCCGCCCATCCGCCATCCGCCATCGCCCACCCGCCACGGCCGCCAACGGCAGCCCCCCCTGCCCCCCCGCGCCCCCCTCACCCGCCACCCGCTCCGCCGCCGCGCGCGCCGCCGCGTCCCCCGCCGGCTCCCATCCCACCGCCACCACCACGCTGCCCTGCTCCATCCCCCCGTTCTACCACGCCGCGGGGCCGACGGCCCGACAACCTATACTGCGCCTTTCTCCCGGGAAACCAAGATGAACGTGCTGATCGTGGGCGGCGCCGGACATGTCGGGACGATCCTTCGGCCGGCGCTCGAGGCCGACCACCGCTGCCGCTACCTCGACCTCAAACCCGTCCCCGGCGCCGAGGACCGGACAACCGTCGGAGACGTGAACGACCCGGCGGCGGTCGCGGAGGCGGTGCGGGACCAGGAGGCCCTGGTGTTCCTGGCGCTGGGCGGAGTCAAGGCTTCGCGCGGACTCGGCCTCTGGGGCCCCGGGGGACCGGCGCGGCCGCAGACGTCCGCGCCGCCCCGGGACCGGACGGCGGGGACGGTCAACACCATCGGCCCGGCGTTCACGATCAACGTGCAGGGCCTCTACACCGCGGTCTCCGAGGCGCTGCGGGCCGGGGTGCGGCGGATCGTCTACGCCAGCTCGCTGAGCGTGTACCGCCCGGGCTGCGTCGACGAATCCATGCCGCCCGACAACTGGCAGCCCTACGGCCTGAGCAAGCGGCTCGGCGAGGCGATCTGCGCCGCGGCGGCGCAGGAGTGCCCCGACGCGACCCTCGTCGCGCTGCGACTCATCCGCCCTCAAACCGAGGCGGAGTGGCCGGCCGCGGCCTACGACCCGGCAAAGGAAAAAAACACCCTCGCCCTCGGCCCGCAGGACACCCGCCGCCTGTTCCTCGCGGCCCTCGCCCTGGATCGGCCCGGCTTCCACGCCGTGCAGGCGAGCGGCGACCTCGAAGACCGCTGCCTCCCCAACCGCGCCGCCCACGCCCTCCTCGGCTGGTCCCCGCAGAACAAGTAAGCAAGAAACCACCCGAAACGTCCCGCCGGGCGCTCGCACGGCAGCGTACCCCGCTCAAGGAAACACCACCGCCAAGCCGCCCGAAGAGCCGCGACCGTCAGGGAGCGCCACCCCAACCCACGCAAACTCCCCGGCCCCCTTTCCTTGTCATCACGTCCATGTTCTACCGGATTGACTCGGCCGGACATCCCCAAGGTGGTATATTCCACCCACCGCCGGGCGAGGTTCCGGCGGCACCTCGACTGATTGGAACGCCTCCATGTCGACCTTTCGGACGCTCGCCGCTGCCTCGCTGCTCCTGATCCCCACTGCGTCTCCACTCGCCGCGGACGTGTTCGTCGGCGACATCATCGGTGACGCCATTCGCTGGTATTCCGATAGCGGGACACTCAAGGGTACGCTCACCGGCAACAACATCGACAATCCCTTCGGCATGACGCTCGGCCCCGATGGTCTGCTCTACGTCGCCAATGCCGGCTCCGGGCATATCACCCGACACAACCCGACGACGGGCGAGTTCGTCGACTCGTTCATCGAGCCCATCAATGGGGGTCTCACGGACCCCAACGGCGTCGCCTTCGGCCGAGATGGAAACCTCTACGTCACCGACTTCAGCAGCCGCCGTGTGCTCCGCTACGACGGCCAGACCGGAGACCTGCTCGGAACGTCCACCACCGTCGCGCAAGTCGACCTGCCACTCGCCATCACGACAGGCCCCGACGGCGACCTGTACGTCAACGCGGCCGTGCCCCTGGGGTATGGAGTCTTTCGCATTGACGGCGGCTCGGGCACTTTAGAAGGCCAGTTCGCCACGCTCCCCTCACAGGGCTGGTTCGCGAGTTTCGGACCCGACGGCAACCTCTACACGCCGATGCATGTTGACGACCTGATCGAGAAGACCGATGGCATCACCGGCGCGAGCCTCGCCACCTGGACCAGCGTTGCAGATGTGATCGGCCTCGACTTCCTCCCGAACGGCGACCTGCTCGCCAGCATCTACAACCCTGCAAACCCCGACCACGGCAAGGTTCTCCGCCTCGACGGCGGGACCGGCGCCCTCCTCGGCGAGTTCGTCTCCGCCGGGCCCACCAGCGGCGGCGCGGTCCTCTACGTCCCCGAACCCGCCACCGCCATCTTGCTCGCGTTCACCACCCTCGTGCTTTCCCGGCGTCTGCCCAACGGGTGACCCACCAGGAGCAGGTATGCGGAGGCAGGCGCAGGGGCAACGGAGCATCCGATCTACCGCCCGCAGCACGCAGGATCACGATTCGTAACTCTTTTTCTTCTCCCGCGAATCAAGCGGCCGGCCCGGGGTAGGCGTCGATTCGAGAGAGGACAGCAAACCGGCCCGCATAGCCGATACCGCCTATCGTAAATGGCAGCCGGAGGCCATCGTCGTGATGATCGAACACAAGGTGCTGGTGCGCGGCCCAGCCGTACGTGGCAACGGGGCTGACCCGTCGGCGGCGGGGGCGGTCCTGCTGCGCCTCGACAGCTCACTCCATGGCGCGGTGGACGTGGCATTTCGCCGCTCATCGGGCGCGGGGCGGCGGAAGCCCTGGCTCAGGCAGGCCGGCCAAGCTCGCTTTCAGCACGCGGAGAAAGTCGGCAAGGACGAGCTGGCAATCTACTTCGAATCTCCGCGGTTCGGCTCCGTGGCAACGGAATATTTCGCACAGGAACGACTGTTCGACGACGGACCCAACGCCGACGATACAGCGTTCGAAGCGCTGGCAGACGCCTTCCGCGACGTGATGGCGGGCAGATCGGACAGCGACCGGTTCGACGTGGGCCTGCTCAAGCGGTTCCACAGGTATGAGTCGACCGTATTCGACAAGAAGGTCGATGAGCTGGTGATCTCGGGACGGTCTGCGAAGGATGAGAGCCTTTGCCGCGTCTCGCACCAACTCCCCGACCGGGCGAAGGAGCTGTACCTCAAGACGCCGTCGCCGTCGCGGGTCCGCATCGCTGGCCGGCTGGACATGATCGAAGCGAGCACGTTGGCATTCGCGCTTGTGTTGCCCGGCGGCGAGAAGGTTCGCGGCATCTGGAGGGGCGACGACTTCGAAACGCTGAGGCGACTGGCCAACACGGACGTGGTCGTAACGGGCATGGCGGTGTATCGCCCATCGGGCGCGTTGCTGAGGGTCGACGCCGATTCACTCTCACCGCAGGCAACCGCCGACCGCTTTTTTGCCACCCTGCCGGTGGCCGCATCGCCACGGCTGGACGTGAAGACACTCATGCGGGAGCAGCGGAAGCGCGGCGGCATGGCGGCGATCTGGGGTCAGGTGCCCGCGGAAGAAACCGATGCCGAGTTTCTGGCGGCTATCGCGGGGAACGGCTGAATCCGATGGTGGCCGCTCCTCCGAACCCACCGCCAGAGAACGTCCTGCTTCTGGATACCAATATCCTGCTGATCTACGCTCGCGAAGGCGAGTCTTCCAGGATTCTTGAGCGGCGATTGGGGTTGCAGGCCGGACGCATTCAGGGGCTGATCTCGGTCATCTCGGTGGGCGAGACTCACGCCTTCGCGCTGAAGTTGAACTGGGGCAGCAAGCGCCGCGATCGCATCATTGACCTGATTCAATCGAAGCTTGTGCCCATCGACATCCATCGCCCGGAGATCATCAAGGCGTACGCCGAGATCGACCATTTCTCTGAGAAGGTGGTCAAGCCGGCACGTCCGATGGGACAGAATGATGTTTGGATTGCAGCGACAGCGCTCGTTCTAGGTTGCGAACTGGTGACAACGGACAAGGATTTCGACCACCTGCACGAAGCAAAGATCCGCCGCCGCTGGATCGACCCCGCATCCCTGAAGTGACGTGTGCGTGACGAGGTCCGACGCGGCTTCGGCGGCGCGCTTCAGCGCGTTCGCGACGGGCTCGTGGCGGCGAGGAAGAGGGCTTCCAGCGGGGTCTCCGCGCGACGGCGGCCGGCCGAT
>CAZKRE010000240.1:0-4401 GCA_964555075.1 uncultured Phycisphaeraceae bacterium | reverse complement strand
GCGAGGGGCACAACCTGCAGGAGCACTCGATCGTGCTCGTGCGCGGCGGCCGCGTCCGCGACCTGCCGGGTGTGCGGTACCACGTCGTCCGCGGGACGCTGGACTGCCTCGGGGTCGACGGCCGCAAGAAGGGCCGGTCGAAGTACGGCGTGAAGCGCGCCAAGGGCTGAGCCCCTGCTCGGGGAAGCCGCCCGCGGCTCCGCGAAGTCGAACGAACTGAATGAACCCACGGCAAGTAATCCGCCGGCGAGTCGCCCGCGGGTGAACGTACGATCCGCCCCCGGTGGGGTGGATGGACGAGCCACGAAAGAGAACCATGGCCCAGCGATACACCAAGTCCGAGTCCCAGCTCAAGCCCGACCCCCGCTACGGCGACAAGACGCTCGCGCGGTTCATCAACTGCATCATGTATGACGGCAAGAAGTCCGTCGCGCAGCGGGTGGTGTACGAGGCGCTCGACGAGATCGAGAAGCGGACCGAGGGCGACCCGTCGGCGATCGAGGTCTTCCGCAAGGCGATCGAGAACGTGAAGCCCAGCGTCGAGGTCCGCTCCAAGCGGGTCGGCGGGGCGAACTACCAGGTCCCGATGCAGGTGAACCGTCGGCGGCAGCAGTCGCTGGCGTTCCGCTGGATCATCGACGCGGCCCGGAGCGAGCGCGGCAAGCCGATGTCCCACCGCCTGGGCAAGGAGCTGATGGAAGCTTCCCGCGGCGAGGGCAAGGCGATGAACACCCGCGACCAGACCCACCGCATGGCCGACGCCAACAAGGCGTTCGCGCACTTCGCGTGGTGAGTCGCGGTCGAGTCGCAAACGGAGGGATGGCCATCCCCCCGCGTTGGGATGGACGTGAGGCTCCAGGTCGCCTAGACTCTTGTTCGCACAACTGAAGAACGCTTCCACGCGTCTTATCAAGAGTGGCTGAGGGACGGGCCCTTCGAAGCCACCGCAACCGCCGAGACCTCCCGAACGTGGGGAGTCGGAGCCGGTGCGAACCCCCGCCGCGTGCCGCCGGATGGTGGCCGTGGGTGGATAAGAGGCGGCGAAGGCACCGACGGGTGCAAAGCCCGATCCGGATGCAGACGCCCCTCCTTGTCCCAACCAGGAGGGGCTTGTCGTTTATGGACAGGCGCCTCGGAACGTTTAGCGGGCGCGGCGCAGCCGACCCGGTGAGGGCGCCTGCGGTGCTCCCGCTAAAATTGAGGAGCAGGACGACGATGTCGTACGTGAAGGCCTTGCGATGTAAGGAGTGCGGCGCCGAGTATCCGGTGGAGCCGCGCACCGTCTGCGACCACGACTTCGGCCCGGTCGAAGTGGTCTACGACTACGAGGCGATGAAGGGGAAGGTGACGCGGGCGTCCATCGAGGCGGGGCCCCGGTCGCTGTGGCGGTACAAGGACCTGCTCCCGATCGCGGGCGAGCCGCGCGTCGGGTTCCGCTCGGGGTTCACGCCGCTCGTGAAGGCCGACCGCCTCGCGGCGGAACTCGGCGTCCGGGAGCTCTACCTCAAGGACGACTCGGCGAACTACCCGACGTTTTCCTACAAGGACCGCGTCGTCTCGGTGGCGCTGACGAAGGCGATGGAGTTCGGCTTTGACACCGTCGGCTGCGCGTCGACCGGCAACCTCGCGCACAGCGTCGCCGCCCACGCCGCCGCCTCCGGCCTCCGGGCGTTCGTGATGGTCCCCCACGACCTCGAGGAGGGGAAGATGGTGGGCATGACCGTCTTCGGGCCGCGGGTCGTCCGCATCGAGGGCAACTACGACGACGTCAACCGCCTCTGCTCGCAGATCGCGGACAAGTACGGCTGGGCGATCGTCAACGTGAACCTCCGCCCGTTCTACACCGAGGGCGCGAAGACGCACGGGCACGAGATCGCCGAGCAGATGGGCTGGAAGCTCCCGCGGCACACGGTGGTGCCGGTCGCGGGCGGGACGATCCTGCCGAAGATCTACAAGGCGTACAAGGAGTTCATCGAGCTCGGGCTCGTGGAGGACAACCGGCCGGCGATGTACGGCGCCCAGGCCGCGGGCTGCAACCCGGTCGTGAAGGCGATCGAGGAGGGCGAGGACCTCTTCGCCCCGCAGAAGCCGAAGACGATCGCCAAGAGCATCGCGATCGGGAACCCGGCGGACGGGTACTACGTGATCAAGGACTGCCGGGACTCCGGCGGCCACGGGGCCAGTGCAACGGACCCGGAGATCCTCGACGCGATCAAGCTGCTGGCCCGCACGGAGGGCATCTTCACGGAGCCCGCGGGCGGGACGACGCTGGCGTGCGCGATCAAGCTGATCCAGGCCGGCCGGATCCCGCGGGACGAGAGCATCTGCGTCAGCATCACCGGGAACGGGCTCAAGACCGTCGAGGTGATGCAGGGGCAGTTCGAGCAAGCGCCGGTGATCCCGGCGAAGATGGCGGAGTTCGACGCGCTCGTGGCGCAGGTCGAGGAGAAGGCGACGAAGCCCACCCCGCTCGCCGTTTAGCCGGAGCCGCGCCGCGGCCCCCCGTTTCGGAGTCGAAGATGTCCAACACCGTCACCGTCCAGATCCCCACCGCGCTGCGGCCCCAGGTGAAGGATCAATCGTCCGTTGCCGTTGCCGGCTCGACCGTGGGCGAGCTGCTCGGGCAGCTCCGCACGCAGTACCCGGAGTTCGGCCAGAAGCTTTACAAGGACGACAAGACGCTCAACCGGTTCGTGAACGTGTACGTGAACGACGAGGACATCCGGTTCCTCGAGAACCTCGACACGCCCGTGAAGGCGGGGGACGACGTCGCGATCGTGCCCGCCATCGCGGGGGGATGACCGGTCCTCAATCACCCCGGCGGAATCGGGGCAAAGGGGTAACACCATGGCCCAGACCGAACGCAAATGCTGGCTCACCTTCGAAGGCGGCCGCCAGAGCGAACCTTGCCTCTGGAAGATGTCGCACAAGTTCCCGGAGGTGATGTTCGACATCCGCCAGGCGAGCGTGCAGAAGGACATCGGCATCATGGCGGTGCTCTTCACCGGCGACGCCGAGGACATCGACGCTGCGATCAAGTACCTGATCGAGCTGGGGGTTCGGGTCGACCCGGTCGAGGGCGGCTCGCTCGTGGCGGGGTGAGCGAAGGGGGTAAGTGGATGCAACGGGGCAGACTGAGCCCAAGCCGTTTGGCCGTGTGGGGCGACAGCCTCCTCAACAAACTGTCGTCGCCAGCTCGCCAAAAGCGCAAACGCGAGGCCAGCAAGAAGCGCCGCGTTGCGTTGAAGAAAGAACGACAAGCCGCCGAATCACAACATACGAACTGAGAATAACCGTGCCGCACGACCTCGCCCGATACCACCGTCAGATGCTCCTCCCCGGCTTCGGTGAAGCCGCGCAGAAGAAGCTCCTCAACAGCACCGCGCTGGTCGTCGGCTGCGGCGCGCTCGGGACCGTCATCGCGAACCTCCTCGCCCGCGCGGGCGTGGGGCACCTGGTCATCGTGGACCGCGACTTCATCGAGATGACGAACCTGCAGCGGCAGGTGCTCTTCGACGAGGACGATGTCCGCGACGCGGTCCCCAAGGCCGAGGCGGCCAAGCGGAAGATCGCGAAGATCAACTCGCAGGTGAAGGTCACCGCCGTCGTCGATGACGTGAACCACGCGAACATCGAGCGGCTCGCGGGCATCGGCAACCCCGACTACGGCAAGGTCGACATCCTCGTCGACGGCGTGGACAACTTCGAGACGCGGTACCTCGCGAACGACTGCGCGGTGAAGCACGGCATCCCGTATGTGTACGGCGGGGCGGTCGGGACCGTGGGCGCGAGCTACGCGATCCTCCCGCACACCCCCGGAAACGACACGGAGTGGGAGCGGCAGGGTCGCGCGACGCCGTGCCTGCGGTGCATCTTCGAGCAGGCCCCGCCGCCGGGGCTGAACCCGACCTGCGACACCGCGGGCGTGATCGCGACGGCGGTGTCGATCATCGCCAACTTCGAGGTCAACGAGACGCTCAAGATCCTCACGGGCAACCTCGACAAGGTGAACCCCGCGATGATCAACCTCGACCTGTGGGACAACACGTTCCGGCAGCTCAAGGTGCAGAAGGCGTACGACGTCGGCGAGTGCGAGTGCTGCAAGAAGCGGAACTTCGAGTTCATCGACGGGAAGTTCGGCAGCTCGACGAGCACGCTCTGCGGCCGCAACGCCGTGCAGCTCACGCACAAGCAGAACGGGAGCAAGCTCGACTTCGCGGAGATCGCGAAGCGGCTCGGGTCGCACGGGAAGGTGGTCGCGAACAAGTTCATGCTCCGGGCCGACCTCGTCGACAACGGGAGCGAGTACGAGCTGACCCTCTTCACCGACGGCCGGGCGATCGTGAAGGGGACCAAGGAGGCCAACGTGGCCCGCTCGATTTACGGCAAGTACGTCGGGGC
>CAZKRE010000239.1:0-4439 GCA_964555075.1 uncultured Phycisphaeraceae bacterium | reverse complement strand
CTGCTCGCCCTGGGTGGGGCGCTGATGCTCGCCCGGCGTCAGCGGTCGAACTGATCGCCGCATGACTTGCCTATGATCCGGCTCCCCGCCCGCGCGGGGAGCCGGTTTTCGTTTCACACCAAGCTGGATTGGACCCATGCCCCTGAACACCACCCGCTTCTGCCGCACCTTCACCGCCGCCCTCGCCGTGGCCGCCGTCGCGCTCCCCGCCTACGCCGCCGAACCGAACACCGGCTGGCAGGAGGGGTACACCGGCGAGGAGCCCAATACCCTGCTGCTCTGGAAGTTTGACGGCGAGACGTCGGACGAGCAGCTCCGCGACGCCTCGCCCCACGGCCGCAACGCCACCCTCCGCGGCGAGAGCGAGGACCGCCTCGGTGTCGAGGGCAAGTTCGGCCAGGGGCTCCGCGTCCTCGCGGGCACCGGCGAGCGGACCGGCGTCTACCTCGCCGACACCCGCGCCCTGCACTCCGCCACCGGCGCCCTCACCGTCGAGCTCTGGTACAAGAGCACCAACAACGGCTTCGGCTGGATCATCGACAAGAAGCAGGCCGACTCCATGCACTGGGGCTTCTACCTGACCCGCGACCGCGACAACCAGCTCAAGTTCCAGGTCGGCAACGGCGAAAAGTCCGAAACCCTCCAGACCGAGGGCCTCACCTGGACGCCCAACGCCTGGTACCACCTCGCCATCACCTTCGAGAACACCGGCGACCCCGACACCGGCGACGCGACCATCAGCCTCTACCGCAACGGCGAGCAGCTCGGCACCAGGACCCTCGAAGGCTTCGGCGACCTCGAGCCCAACACCCGCCCGTTCACCATCGGCGACCGGGAGACCGGCACCAACGGCGGCGGCGAGGGCCGCGGCGTCTACGACGAGGTCCGCGTCTCCAACGTCGCCTACACCTTCACGCCCGCGGACCCGTCCTGAGCGTCGCCTGACCCGTGCCCCGTTTCGCGCGCACCCGTTTCGCGCCGCGACTGTCGCGGTTGAGTCACGCCAAGTGGCGGCGCGAAACGGGGCGTGTCAGTCGCGCGGGCGGTCCCGCTTGCGGCGGGCGGGGGCGCCCATGTAGATGCCGTAGGGCTCGGTGTCGCGGGTGACGACGGAGTTCGCGCCGATCACGCACCCGCGCGCGATCCGCGTGTTCGCCGCGATCGTGCAGTTGGCGGCGACCCAGATGTCCTCTTCGAGCGTGATGGGCCCGATCTTGCCCGGCACGAGCGCCATCGGCCGGTCCTGCATCCGCGGGTCGTGCCCCACGGTGGCGAAGACGGTGTGGGCGGCGATGTTGCAGTAAGCCCCCAGCCGCAACCCGCCCCAGCCGTAGAGCACCGCCCGGGGGGCGAAGTGGCTGTGGTGCCCGATCTCCACGCAGCTCGCCGGCCCCTCGCCCAGCGAGATGTAGACGCCCGGGTAGAAGGTCACGCGGTCCCCGACGATGAACCGCTCCGCGTCGCCCTGGATGAAGGCGCCGGGGTAGAACGTCACGTCCGACCCGATGCGGCAAACCTTCGGCCGGCCGATCCAGTGGACGTTGTGCATCAGCCGCACGCGGTCGCCGACCTCGATGCACTCGGGGTGCTCGATGGTGACGTCCGGCGCGATGCTCACGTCGGTGCCGCAGGACTTGAAGCGTTTGCGCAGGTCGTCCATGGGGGCTCAGGAGAGTGCGGAGGCCGGGGCCGGTTCGGCGGCGCCCGCGGCACGTTTCAGGGCCCGCGCCGCGGCTTCCCGCAGGATACCCTCAGCGCCCACGCCGACGGCATTCCCCGCGCGGGCCCACGTCTCGTAGCCGCCCTCGTGCCGCAGGGCGTGGTCGGTGGGGATGTAGCCGAGGTAGTCGGTCCCCATCCCCATCACGAACGCCTTGGGCAGCGGCGACCGCTCCTTGATCGCCATCCCGATCTCCACAAAGATCTCGCCCGGCATGGCGACCCAGCCGGTGCGGCCGACGCGGAAGGCCTGGACCTGGGTCTGGAGCGTCTGGTCACGCAGCTCGTACATCTTCCGCATGTCGCGGGCGTACGCGTCGCAGAGGTTCGCGGGGATCGGCTGCTTGCCCTCGGTGAAGCTGAAGCGCCCCTCGACGGGCGGGGCATCGCCCCGGGCCAGGATCCGCTCCGCCTCCTCGACGTCGCCGAGCGTCACCGTCTTGCGGGGCAGGGAGACGGCTTCGGTGGCCGTGCCGAGCGCGGGGTCCACCTCGGGCTCGGCCATCGTGATGACGCGCATGACCTCGGAAGCCAGCGCGGTGGCGACGCGTCGGCCTTGCGCGTGGCCTCGGAGGCGGTTGGGGTTGAGCGGGTTCAGGTTGTTGACCTGGCCCGACGTCCCGTTCATCAGGATCGGGACGCACCCGGGCCCGAGGAAGCGGCGCATGGCCTGGGCGAAGTGGCCGAAGTAGTCCGCGGAGATGTGCCGGCCGTTGTCGGTGCCGACGTAGTGCAGCCCGTACTGCGCCAGCACCGCGATCGGCTGCCCGGCGTGGTCCTCGACGGCGAGGACGCCCACCGTCGGGTCGATGGGGCTGGTCACCTCCACGATGTCGGGGTCGCCGGGCTCGGGGTTCATGCGGACCGTGCCGTCGCGCATGCGCCACCGCCGGCAGAAGCACACGCCGTGCAGCTCGCCCGATCCGGTCGTCAGCCGGGCCGGTTGGAGGCGGCGTTCGGCCATCCGCACCGCGTCGGCGGCGCGGCCGAGCATCCATCGGACGTAGCTATCCTCGCGGAGCTCGTGCCCCGGCGCACGGACCGACGGGCCGGTGTGCGTGTGGGTGCAGGCGACCATCACGTTCTCGGCGGGGATCTCGGTCGTCTCCGCCACCCGGTCGCGGATGGTCTGCACGTCCGCCAGCGACAGCCCGAGCAGGTCGAGCACCACCATCGCCAGCCGCGTCGTGCCGTCGTCGAGCACCAGGGCCTTGGCGTGGAGCGGGTCGTGGATGTCCTGGGCCTGGCGGGGGATGAAGAACCCCGCCATGGCGATCCCCAGCCACGGGGTGATGTCCAACTCGGCCGCACCCGCACGAAACTCCGCCATCGTTCAACTCCTTGAAGCCTTCGGTGTCTGCGGTCAGGGCGCCGACTCGGCGAGGAGCGGCTCGAGCGTCCGCCGGGCGACCGCTTCCCATTCCGCCTCCGGCGCCGTGAACCCCCGCAGCCGCACCGAGTACCCGAAGGTCGCGCCCGGCTCCTGGTCGGGCTTCACGGTCAGATAGAGCTTGTTGTCGCGAGGGCGGTTCCAGAAGGTGTTCTTCAGCCCGGTGCCCGTCGCGTAGGCTTCGGGGTAGGCGTAGACCATCCCGGCGCCCATGGGCGGGGCGTAGACGATCGCCCAGCGGATGTCCTTCCGCAGGGTGAAGCTGTTGTCGTCGGTGAACTCGCCCCGCAGCTCCTCCCCGTCGCCGAGGCCGACGATCCAGGGCAGGGTCTGGTTGTTGAAGCAGTGCATGAAGGCGTACATGGTGTGGACGTCGACCGGCTCGCCGACCATCTCGAAGCGCAGGTCTTCGGTGAGGCCGTCGGGGCCGACGGTGATCCGCGCCTCGTGGGCGAACGGCCCGAGCCGCGACGCCTTGACGAGCGTGAACCGCTCGGCGGTGACGGCGAGGTCGGGCGAGAGGGGGTGGCTGGTCCCATCGGCTTCGAGGGTGATCGACTCGACGGCCTCGCCGCCGTGGCCGGTGCCGATGAACTCGCCGCCCCTGCCGTCGGCGTTGCGGAGCCTCATGACGCTCTGGTAAGCGCCGGTGGGGGTGAGCAGCGCGTGGCCCTGGAAGTCGGCGGAGTGGATCGTCCACGCGGCGGACTGGCGGAATCGGACGACGTAGTCCCCGGTCTCGACGATGAGCAGGCCGCCTTGGAGGGAGGCCCGGCCTTCGCCGCCGGTGCCCGGTTCCGCGCCGGTGCCGGGTTCCGCGGCGGCGGCGGAGCCCGCCAGGAGGGCGACAGCGGCGAGCAGGGCGATGGACGCGTTCATACGGGACTCCGGGCCGGTCCGGGGGCCGGTGTGGTGTCGGGGGCGGCGGTCCTCAGCGGGTGACGAGCACCGGGCCGGAGGGGGCGGCGTCGAGGCTCAGGTCGCGAAGGTCGGCGACGACACCCTTCTGCTCCGCCTCGTAGAGCCGCCAGATCACGCGGAGCCCCCGCAGGCTGCTCACGCCGTCGGTCTCGGGCTGCCCGCCGTTCTCGATGCAGTCGAGGAAGTGGGCCATCTCCTTGTCCGCGTGCTTGCCGGTCCGCTTGCCGGGGGTCTCGGCGATGACGACTTCCTTGCCGAACTGGGTCTCGCGGACTTCGGTCGCGTCCTCGATGTGGGGCTCGACGGAGCCGGCGTCGCCGAGCTCGCCCTTGAAGCGGTGGAAGGCGATCTGGCCGCGGCGGAAGTCGAGTTCGAGCATGCCGTCGGTGCAGTGGGCGTGGATGGCGTA
>CAZKRE010000238.1:0-4447 GCA_964555075.1 uncultured Phycisphaeraceae bacterium | reverse complement strand
CACCGGCTCGATGTCGTAGCTCCGCAATGCGTCGAAGACCTGCCCTGGCACAGTCTGCTCCTGATCGTTAAGCAGCGCGAACGCCTGGCTGTTCTCCTCGCGTGCCTCACGGGTGTCCACCCATTTCAAGATGAGCGCCTCGGCCGTGTCCTTGCCCGGTCGGTTGATTGTCTGCACGATCCGCTCCGGCGCGTCCCGAAAGCCGGCGATAACGAAGTCAAACGTGTGGTCGTAGCCCGTGCGTCCCGGCAACTTGATGTTCTGTACTGCTCGGATGTTGTTCATCTCCAGCCAGGCCGCCGCATCTTCGATGAAGAGGCTCAGCACTGTCGGGCTCGCCAGCGCGAACATGTCATCGACCGCCAGCATCGCTTGCAGGAGATCGTGCTTCTTCCGTGGGAACGTCTGCTCCGTCGCGTGAACCTGAAGGGCCTGCTTGTCGAGTTGCACCCCGAAACCGTTGAGCGTCGTTTTGAGCAACGCTTGCCGCTTCGGGCTATCGAGCTTGCAGCCGCCCGCTTCCAAGTCGTCGATCGTCTCGCCATCGTCGCTCAAGAGGTACCCGCGGTCGCCGTCGGCCCGGGCGTAAACCTGCAGGCAGTCGTTGTGACGGTTGAGGTGGGGCGTCGTGATCTCGACGTACTCGCGCCCGCCGGTGATCTCCTTAATCGCGGTGTTCTCGCGGAGCCACGCGAAGTAATCGTGCAGCCGCTCCTGCATCGCATCGATCAGCTTGGGCTGGCCATTGGCTTTGCTCATATCAGCACACCACGTTCGATCGTCGGCGGTTCTACGATGGCGCAGAACGCAAAAAACTCCCGCAACGTTTGCCACGCATCATCGGGATCTGTGAAGTGCTCAGGGGGCAGCGGGTACGCCCACTTGTCGCCGTAGCCTTCGCGGTACAGATGGATGTGCGGCCCTTCGATTCTAGCGCCGTCGGGGTTGCGGTGCGGTGCTCCTTTAAGCTCCAGCCGGGCGAGGATGACCACTGTACGGGCGCGGGTCTGGTACTTCACCTTGGCCGTCTTGATGCGACCGCGGTCGAGCGTGAGGACGAACTGCTCACGGCCGTCGCGCGACTGAAGCGTTGCCTCGACCTTGCCGCCTGGGAGGGGGAAGTCGTGCGAATCGGTGGTAGCGGAGACTTTCTCCATCGCCAATAGGCGGTCAGCGTCGTACTGGGTCAGGTCGGAAGAACTCATGGCTGCGCGCCTTGCGATACACTCCGCACTCCCCATCCGCGAAGCTTCCCAAAGGAGGCGTGTCTAGCTGTTCGAGGTCGTCCCGAAGTAGATGACGCGTGTATCGAGCAGCGCGGATGGCCTTCCGGGGGCGCGGGGCAGCGTCGCCGGGGGCGCAGCGGCGTCTGAATCTTCCATCTTCCGTTGCCCCCGTCCCCCGCTCGTCCCAGCTTCACCATGGTGGGAAGATACCGCTGGCTGGGGGACCGGGCAATGTTTCGGATATCAGCCATCGTCGTCGCGCGCCCGCTTCCGGTGGGGATGCACGTTCGCCCGCCGCACCGGAAGTGGATGGATCGGGGACGCCCGGGTGCGGTGGAGCGCCCGTTTTTCTTGGACGGCTCTAAGAGAAGGGGCCGAGGGGCGAGGGGGCGAGGGGTCGCGGCGGATCGGCTGGGCCGCGCGGGCGGATCCCTCAGGACGCAGGACCCAGGACGCAGGACTCAGGACGCAGGACGCAGGACACAGGCCCCGTCCGCCGCGGCGGCGTGCTACTTCTTCACCAGCGACTGGTCGGCGACGAACTCGACGGGGATGCTGGTTTCGTCCACGCTCCCGCCGTGCAGGTCGGTGATGCTCACCTTCAGGCGGAACTTGCCGACGGTCATCCGGGCGGGCATGGTGACGAGTTGGACGACGAAGAAGTCGCGGCGGCGGTTGCGGGAGTCGTCGGAGATCTCCACCGGCTCGTTCCGCCACACGAGCAGCCCGTCGCTCTCGTTGTAGATCGCGACTTCCTGGCGCAGCCGCACCTCGAAGCCCGACTCCTTCTCCAGCGACTGGTAGTGGTCGAGCTCGACGTAGACGATGGCCTTCTGCTCGCGGCCGGCGAGGAAGGTGTGGCTCTCGAAGGGCTCGTAGACGCCGTAGCCCGAGACGCGGCGGCAGAGCTCGACCTCGCGGATGCGGATCGGCTGGTGGCCGAAGAGCTCATCGAGCCGCAGGTCGATCGCCTGCCGGTCGAACTGCGACTCGCCCCTGGCGACCTCGCTGTACATCATCGCCACGGCCTGGAGGTAGCGCTCGACGACGTCCCGCTGCTCGTAGCCCAGCGGGTCGAGGACCTGGCGGTCGAAGCCGCCCGCCGGGTCGAGCACGCTGATCGTGGCGGCGTCCAAGGCCTTGCGGATCGCGGGGGCGTTCTCGCGGGCGATCGTGTCGCGGAGGCGGGCGAACACCTCGCCCCGGCTCGCGGGGGCCGCGGGCGCCTCGATCGTGAGGTCCGGGGGCGTCGGCGCGGGCTCGGGCTCGATCGCGGCGATCGTCGGCACGGCCGGGGGGTCGGGACGACGGCCCGGCTCGATCATCGTGTCCGGCACGGGTGAGCCGGGTTCGATCCACTTCACCTCGGGCGCCTCGTTCGCGTACGCACCGCCCCGCGCCATCGCGCTGGCGATCCGCTGGGCGTAACGCTCGGCCTCATTCCCGGGCTCGGCCGGATCATCGTGGGCCGCGGCCGCACCGTCCTCGGCGCCCGCCTGTGGGCCGCTGGCGCAACCGCCCACCCACAGCACCGACCACACGATCAACAGCGACAGCCCGAACTGACGAAAGGAACCCATCGGCATGGCGCCTCCTGCACCGGTTTCGGGGCCTTCCATGGCCCCGCGCGCGAGCGACACCCGCCGCCCACGCTATCGCCGACTATCGACCAGCCCGACGCAGAAGCGTTCAAGATTCCGCAGCGGCGTCCCCAGGCCCGACTTGCTGCGGGCGTCCGCGTCCACCGCGGCGTCGAACCACCGCCCCACCCGCGCCTCGTCCAGCTTCCGCAGCGCTTCGAAGTACACCCGCTGCCGCGGGCCCCACACCTTCGCCCGCTTCGCGATCTCCGACTCCGTCACGTTCGCCCGCCGGGCCATCAGCCCGATCGCCAGCTTCCGGATCGTGTCGGCCACGAAGTAGTTCACCAGCACGTCCGCCTGCCCGCCCAGTTCCACGAGGTCGTGGGCCTTGGCGATCGGCTCGCCCGGCCGGCCGGACGCGATCGCGTGGAGCACCGCCTCCTGCACCACGTAGGCCTGCTCGTCGCTCGACCGCCCCACCACCTGCTCGATCAGCGCGGGCGTGATCGGCTGGCCCGGCGCCACCATCAGCGAGAGCTTCGCCAGCTCGCTCTCCAGCCGCGACAGCTCCACCCCCAGCCGTTCCACGAGCATCCCCGCCGCCGCCGGGGGCAACGGCACGCCGTACGCCTCCTTCGCCTTGCGGACCAGCTCCGCCTGCGCCTCGGCCGGCTTGAGCGCGTCGCACTTGTAGACCCCGCCGTGCTTCGCGATCAGCTTGTCGAGGTTCCCCTTGTGCCAGGTGGTGCTGCGGAGCACCAGCGTCGCGTGGTCCACGGGGTTCTCCGCGTACCGCTCCACCGCCGCCCGGTGCGTCTTCACCCACTGGTCCGCCTCGTCGACGATCACCAGCTTGTAGGTCTGCATCAGCGAGAAGCTGCGCAGCTCGTCCAGCACGTCCGCCAGCGACGCCCGGGCGCCGTCGAAGGTGAACGTCTCGACCTCCCCGTGCGCGGCGGTGAGGGCGTCGCGCAGGGTGTCGAGTCGGCGGCGCTTGATCGTCTCCTCGACGCCGCAGAGCACCGCCAGCCGCGTGTCGCCGCCCGGGCCGTCCCCGCCCCCTTTCGCTCCCGCCGCGGTTCGCTTCGCCATGCCCGCAGCATACCGCCCCCGCCGCCCCCAGCGGGACCGCCGACCGGGTCTACCCGCGATTGGCGAACCCCGCCTCGCCCCGGCCCGTCTGATGTGCAATAATGCGCCCGGAGCGCCCACTCCCCCGGAGACCGCCATGACCAGCCTCACCCCCACGCTCGCCATCATCCCGGGCATCGGCCCGCTCAACGGCGGCGAGATCATCATCCTCGCCATCCTGGGCATCCTCATCTTCGGCAAGCGCCTGCCCGAGGTCGGCCGGTCCATCGGCCGGGGCATCGTGGAGTTCAAGAAGGGCCTCTCGGGCGTGGTCGACGACGACGAGCCCCAGGTCCGCACGCCCCCCCAGATCGAGAACCGGCAGTCGCCCACGGTCGACACGACCCGCCCCGACACCCCCGCCTCCGCCGCCCCCCCCGCGACCCCGGCATCCGAAGGCCCCCGCTCGGCTTGAGCGAACGGCAGCCGCGAGGTATCCTGATCCTGCCGGGCGATTAGCTCAGTTGGCTAGAGCGCACCCTTCACACGGGTGAGGTCACAGGTTCG
>CAZKRE010000237.1:0-4456 GCA_964555075.1 uncultured Phycisphaeraceae bacterium | reverse complement strand
TCTTCGGAAAACCCGACAGGGGTCAGCATGTAGTACAGGATCGCCCCGGCCGAGATCGGCTCCACCACGCTTATCGTGACGGTGCCTTCGGCCCAGGCCGCAGTGAACGCCGGCGTGCCGGGTGTCCGGTTGGGCGCCACGCTGACGCGCGCCGGGAGCATCGAGCCGGGTCGGATGGGAATTGGCAAAACGTTGTCCTCAGCTCTGCAAGTAGGAACGCACTACGTCCCAGAGGGCGAAGCGGTAAGAGAGCCCGTAGTCCGACTGTTTCGTGCTATTCCCCGGCCACACGTGGCTGCACGAACCCTTTTCGTAGTCGCGGAAGCCTCCTACGACCATCTTGAACTTCAGGTCGTCGCAGCCTCGGATGAGACGAGTGAGCATCGTCTGGACCGAAGGCGTGCTTTTCGTCCAGTACCCCGTCAGGATCATGAGGATCAGCCACATGATGCAGTAGTCGTAGTTCGCCACCGCGTAGACGCATGCGACCCTGGGGCCGCCGCCGTCCGTGCTGTTCAGCTCGGTGAACATACCGAGTTGACCGAGGTGCTGGGTCGGGTATCCCGACGAACTGACAACCCGGCCGCACCGGGCGGTGGGAGTTCCGCCAAGACCCGCACCGTTATTGTAGCCCAGGCTACAGTTCTCGTCGGTCGCGTTCAGCATCTCGTCGGCGATCATTGTAGACCACTGCGCGAGGGTCATTCCGCGATATCGGAAGTTTCGGATACACGACTGGATATGCGACGCATTGCTTTGCGCGTAACTGTTGTTCCAGACGTTGTAGGTGTTGGTCAGGCCCTGTGACTGGAGTTCGGACCGGAAGGTCGAATGGGTGTAGGCCTGCATCATGGCGGTGGCCTCGGTCGGCCCGCCGAAGTAGACCATGCCCGCGGTCCAGCCGAGGACTTTGCCCATGCGGTGGTTGGGGTTGTAGTTCGGGCGGGAGATGTATAACCCGCCCTGCATGTCGAGGTAGCTTTTGCTCGCGTTGGTCTCTGAGAACCAGAACGCCTTGCCGAACATCACCGACTTGACGACGGTATCGATCTTGCTGCGCTCGGCGGCCGTCAGCATCCCCGTCCAGATACGAGGGGTGAGCAGCTTGGTGATTGCCGCCGCGACGACGTAGTTGCACTCCGGCCGGCTGCCCGCGCCCGCACCGGCGAGCATCGAGTACTGGCCCTTGATCGCCTCTCTCAAGCAGGCGAGCAGATGAGCGTCGCCGTTCGTGTTGCCGTTCGCCGAGGCGAGAGCCGAGACCACGACATGCGGCCCGCCCCACACGGCGTCGATCGACGCATGAGATGTCGTGGTGACGCTCGCCGGACCATAGCGCGACGCCGGCTTGGCGTTCGCGCCCGAGACGGCAGCGGCCGAGGGCGAGGCGATCAGGATAGCGCCGGGCGCGGGCGGATCGGGTTCCTGAACCTTCGTCCAAGTGAACGACCGCGCCGGCCCCGCGATACGGAGATCGCCGTCCGCAGGGCGGTGCCAGACGGGGTGCACGTAGCTGACGGTATCCGCCCCCTCCGTCGCTCCGTGGGAGCCTTCGGTGTTGATCGTGCCGCCGGGGGCGAGCACCTGCACGAGCGAGCCGAGCGCGAGCGTCGGGGTCGGCCCGCCGATGAAGAGGCGAAGCTCCCATCCTTCCGGGTTGACCGGAGTAGCGTTCCGCGTGGCGGTGGTGCGGCCGTAGGGCTGCCCCGGTCGCTCTCCGGCCGTCCACATGGCGTGCGTGAAGGTGTAGGGCTCAACCGGGGCTGTGCCGGTCCCGAGGTCGAACTGGCGCGGCTCCTGCACTGCACCGGTGTAGTCGTTGCTGACGTGCCGCCAGAAGACGCGGGCGTGGGCGATGCCCTCGGTCATGCCGGTGGGCACGTCCACCGTGCCGCCGGGGGCAATGGCCACCGTCGCCGCGTCGGTCGGCACGCCCGCGGCGTTCGGCCCGGCGTAGACCCGCGCGGTGTAGTCGGTCGGAAGCGCAACACCCGCGGCGAGTGTGAACCGGATCACATTCCCGGCTTGCAGGGTCGCGCCCCACTGGCCCGAGGTCAGGAAGTACGGAGGCGTGCCCGGGTCGCCCGGATCGGCCTCACCTATGACGAAGGTCTTCGTTCCGAGCGTGGTGTACTCGCCCGTCGCCTCGTCTCGGTTGTAGATGACGGCTGTATAGGTGCCTGGCGGGAGGATGTAGCTCGCGGTGTACTCCGGCGTGCCGTAGGGCACTGCCATCGCGCGGGTGTTCGCGTCGTTGGCAATGCCGTCCGGGTTCGGGCCGGAATAGATGCGGAGCCGGCCGCCCTGAGGCACGGGGGCCTGGTCGGAAATCCATAGCTCGAGCCGGCCAAGAGTCGCGCCGGGGCGCGGGTCTTGCCGGACATGCCAGTGCTCGGGCTGAAGCCCCACGCTGCCGGAGTCGAGCCGGACCTGAAATCGGAACGTCTGCTCGACCGATCCGGCGCTGTTGGCAGCCTGAATCGTCACCTGCATCTGGGAGATCGCCTCGGAAGTCTGAATCGTCACGATGCCGCCCTCGATGCTGATGGCCTGTCCCCCGCCGACGATGGAGAAGGTCAGGTCCGAGCCGTAAAAGTGGTTGTGGGCCGGGAAGCTGAACGGCTCCGGGTTGATGAGGAGATCAAGGTCCGGGATCGGGTCGCCAACCTGCGGCGGTGCCTGGGTGAAGCGGATCAGCGGGACGATCCCGCCGACGAAGCGAAGCTCAAGGCTCATGCCGCGCGTCCTTTGATTTCAAGCGGAAAGCAGAGCCACCGATTGCTCACGCCGTTGCCGGTGCTGGCTCCGCCAAACGACGCCACTGCATCAGCGGAAACCCCGGCGTCGTGCATCCGGGGCGTCCCGCCGCTTTTCGGGAACGGCGAGCGCGAGACGACCGGGGGGCAGACGCTGATGCTGCTGTTCGAGTTCAGGCGGGCGATGGCCGCCAGCTTCGACCCGGGGCTGAGAGCCCCCAGGCTGGGCCACACCGTCGTTCCGGTGTGCCCGGTCCCCATGGCCCACAGCCCGACCTCGGCGTCCCTGAACGCCAGCCAGCAAACGGCGGTGGGGGAGCCCCCGAACGTCCCGGTGTCGAAGCTGGCGCTCGGCGCATAGCGCCAGCAGAGCGAGTATGCCGTGGTCGCGTCCCCGACGATCTGCTGGCTGATGATGTTCCAGCCGGCAGGGGCCGTCGTGGCGGGAACACTGGCAGTCATCCGGGCCGCCAGCACAAGGATCAGATCGCCGGCGGCAACACCGGAAACGGTCGCGCTGGACGAGAAGTCTACATCCCCAGCAACCCACTCGGGCACGAGAAGGCCAGGGCCGGGGCCTCCGCCGCCTGCCGCCCGCCTCCCCAGCAAAGCGTTGTTGGCGAAGCTCACGCCGGCCCCTCATCCTGCCAGACGCCCGTGCTGCTCCCCACCACGCTCGGGGCATGACCGGTGCTGTCAGGGGCCACCAGGAGCCACCGCCGCCCGCCGTCGAGGACGCGGAGCGTGCCGATGACCGCAGCGCCCTCGGGGTGGGGACCGACGCCGTACATGTCCACGCCGGGCGTGCGCTGGCGCCAAGGCTGAGGCGTTGCCGGAGGCGGCGATAGGTCGATCCACGTCGGGGCGCCCGCGTGGCCCGGCTCCCAGACGTTGTGCGCTACGATCGACCGCCACGGCTTGCCGGCGTGCTGGACCTCGGCACCCTCGGGGTAGGGGTTCGTCGCCCCCGGCTGCACCCACTGCGGCAGCGGCGGCTCGACGTGCTCCTGCTCGGCCCATGCCACGAACAGCGCCGCGTCGTCGGGGATCGTCGCTCCCATGCTGCGAAGGTAGGCCGCGACCAGCATCATCGCTTCGAAAGTCAGCGCCCCGGCCGACCGCTGCGCGAACACCGCCCCGTTGCCGGTCAAGGCGTCGAGCTCGGCTTGCAGGCCGGTACTGGTCCGGAACGCCGCGACTTCCTCGGCCGTGCGCTCGGAAGGCGCTGAGAGCGGGTTGCCCAGGGCCGCAAGCCGGCGGTCGCTCACCACGCGAGGCACACCGTCTTCAAGAATAATGCGTGTCATCTTACCACCTGTCAGAAAGAGAAACCGTCACGTCGCCGAGAGGGTCTCGCTGCACGACGAACAGGAAGTAGTCGTCCGTCGCGAGGCCGGTCATGCTCGCCCCGAAGTAGACGCCTGTCCCGGCCGTGATCGCACCGGCGCCCGCGTTGTCGATGAACAGCCGGATCACCTTGCCGGGCGGGAGGGCCTGGGCCGTGATGTTGATCACGAGCGGCCCCGTGCTGATGACGTAGACCGAGGACCGGGTGGCGTTGGTGATGGTGATCGCGCCGGATGCGGGCGTCATCGCCTCCCAGTCGTTCCACCACTGGTTGACCGCGACCACCGCATCCCGGAAAGCCTGCTTAGCCGCGAGCGCTGCCGCATCGGCCGCGTCCATCAGTCCGGCGAACC
>CAZKRE010000236.1:0-4482 GCA_964555075.1 uncultured Phycisphaeraceae bacterium | reverse complement strand
AGTACTCCCTCCGCTGCCGCGCCGGTGGGATGTTCAGTTGCTTGCGGTATTTCGCCACCGTCCGCCGGGCGATCTCGATGCCGTGCTTCTTGAGTTCGTCGACGAGTTGGTCGTCGCTCAGTGGCTCGGTCTTGTCCTCGGCGCGGATCACTTCCTCGAGCTTCGCCTGGACGGCGGCCCAGCTCATGGATTCGCCGCTCTCCGTTTCCGTGCCGCCCGAGAAGAACATCCGCAGGGGCACGATGCCGCGCGGGGTTTGCAGGTACTTCTCGTTGACGGCCCGGCTGACGGTGGCGACGTGGATGCCGAGCTGGTCGGCGACGAGGGTCATCGGCAGGGGCTTGAGGTGCTGCGGGCCCTGGTCGAAGTAGTCCCGCTGGGCGGCGAGGACGACGTTGATCACGCGGAGCAGCGTCGAGTTCCGCTGGCGGATGGCGTCGAGCAGCCACCGGGCGGAGCGGAGGTTGGTGCCGACGAACTCCTTGGTCCGCTTGTCGATGAGGCCCTGTTTGAGCATCCGCCGGTAGGCCATGCTGATCGCGAGCGCGGGCAGCCGGTCCTTCGTGAGGGTGGCGACGTAGGCGTCGGTGTCCTCGTCGTACTCGATCACGGCGTCCGGGGTGATGTGCCGGGGCGTCTCGTCGGCGAGCAGGCGGCCCGGGTGCGGGTGGAACTGCCGGAGGCTCAGCAGGGCCCGCTTCACCTCATCGATGGTCATCCCCGTCGCCCGGGCGATCCTGGGCAACCGGTTGGCCTCGATATCGCCGAGATAATCCGCGACCAGCGTCCGCTCCCGCGACAGGTCGACGCCCTCGGCGCGGACCTTCGCGTCGATCTGCAGCAGCAGACACTCCCGCAGGTTCCTCGCGGCCAGCCCGGCCGGCTCGAGCCACTCCTGCAGCAGCGTCCACGCCCGCGCCACGTCGTCCCACGTCAGCCCGGGCGGGACCTGTGCCCGCAGGTGGCTCTCCTCGCTGCGGATGTAGCCGTCGGCGTCGACGAACCCGATGAGGAACTCGCCCGCTTCCCGTGTCCGCGCGTCCGTTTCCACCATCCGCCACTGGTCGAGCAACTGCTCGTAGAGCGAGGCGGAGCGGGCGGCGGTGTTCGCCAGGGCGTCGAGCTTGCGGTCCCGCTCGCCGTCCATCGAGGAGGACGATCGGCGGAAGTCGGTGTCGAAGGTGTTGCCCGCGAGAGAGTCGCCGTACTCCGCGGCGAAGTTGCTCAACCGTTCGAAATCGTCCGCGGCCCGCCCCGCGTCGGTGCCGTTCTCCCCGATGATGAGCTCCCGCTCCCCCTCGCGAGCGTCCCGCTCGTTCTGGACCCGCTCGGCTTCGAGTTCGGCACGCCCCTCGCCCGGCTCGCGGAGTTCGAGCGTCGGGTTGCTCGCCAGCTCCTGCTCGATGCGCTCTTCCAGTGCCTGCATCGGCATCTGGAGGATCTCCATCGACTGGATCATGCGCGGCGCCAGCTTCATCTGCTGGCTCATCCGCATGTGCTGGCCGGTGTCGAAACGCATGGCGGGATGTTCGTTGGGGTCGGGGTTCGGCTGCGGCGGGCCGGCAGTCGGCGGCGCGCTCATTCGGTCCGGATTTTGCTGGCCACTCTAGCACATCCGCCGCCGGCGCCCGCCGCGGCCCTCAGCCGACCTGCTGCCGCCCTTGGATGGCGTCGGTGAGCACGGCCTTGGAGACGACGCCCAGGCTGGCGCCGGCGGGGAGACCGCGGGCGAGGCGGGTGACCTTCACCCCGAGCGTCTCGAGCGCGCTGGTCAGGTAGAGCGCGGTGCCGTCTCCCTCGAGCGTCGGGCTCAGGCCGAGGATGACCTCACGGATGCCGCCCGCCCGGACCCGATCCAGCAGCCGCTCGACGTTCAGGTCGCCGGGCCCGACGCCGTCCAGCGGCGAGACGCGTCCGAGGAGGACGTGATAGCTCCCGTGGTAGTGCCCGGTTTGTTCGATGGTGATGACGTCCGTGGGGTTCTCGACCACGAGGATCAGCCCGTGGTCGCGGTCGGGATCGGTGGCGATGGGCGAGGGGTCCGACTCGGAGACGATGCCGGTGATCGAGCAGACTTTCAGGGCGGTCTTGAAGTCCCGCAGCGCGTCGGCCAGGGCCAGCACCTCCTCGTCCGGCGCCCGGAGCAAGTGGAACGCGACCCGCTCCGCGGAGCGTCGACCGAGCCCCGGGAGGCGGGAGAGCCGCTGGGTGAGTCGTTCGAACGCGGTGGGGGTGCGGAGTCGGGCCATGAAGGCGGATTGTAGGGAGAGCCGCGCGGTGGGAAGCGCAACCGCGCAAACCGGCAAGCGGCGGGGCGGGGGCGAGGCAGAGCGCCTAGAATCTCCACCATGACACCGACCGCGCTCATCATCCGCACCGCCGGCACCAACTGCGATCGCGAGCTCATCCACGCCTTCGAACTCGCGGGGGCTCAGACGCGCACGGTGCACGTCAACGAGCTGATCGCCCACCCGCAGACGCTGGAGGAGGTGGACCTGGTCGGCATCCCCGGTGGGTTCAGCTACGGCGACGACATCGCGGCGGGGCGGATCTTCGCCAACCGGCTGCGGCAGCACCTGCTGGAGCCATTCCAGGCGGCGATCGCCCGGGGCGTGCCCATGATCGGGCCCTGCAACGGGTTCCAGGTGCTCGTGAAGATGGGCCTGCTGCCCGAGCCGACCGGCGTGCAGGTGGCGACGCTGGCGGACAACACCTGCGGGCGGTTCATTGATCGGTGGGTGCCGGTGGAGACGGTGCCGGAGTCGGTCTGTATCTGGACCAAGGGGCTGGACCGGTACGAGCTGCCGATCGCCCACGGGGAGGGGCGGTTCGTCGTTCAAGACCCGGCGGTGCTCGAGCGGTTGAAGGCGGCAGGCCAGATCGCGCTGCGATACCAGCGCGAGTTCAACCCCAACGGCAGCACCGACGACATCGCGGGCGTGTGCGATCCGTCGGGGCTCGTGCTGGGTCTGATGCCCCACCCGGAGCGGTACATCGACCCGACGAACCACCCGACATGGACCCGGCGAGGGGACGACTTCCTGCGGATGACCCCGCCGGGGCTGCGGTTCTTCCAGAACGCCGTGGAGCACGTGAAGAGCCGAGCGGGGGTGGGGGCCGGCATGTAGGGTCGCTGAGGGCTTGGCGCGGCATGCCAAGGTTCCGGGGGCCGGAGAGAGAGCGGGCGAAGCGGGTTGATTCGTTCTTTGCGATTACAGCCGCAACGGTTATAATCGCCGATTCACCTTTGTGCGCGGTGGCTGTCCCGTGGTGGGGCGGCGGCACTTTTGTGAGCCAGGCATGGCTGCGGCTGTTGCGCCGGGCTATGCGACCCGATTCAGCTCGCCCAAGTGGGGGAGCCGGGTAAACGCCTTCATTGGAACCCGTTTTACATGGTTAATCAGAATCTCATCGCCACCCTGAGCATCGAGGACATCGAAGCGGAGCAGATGCTCAAGGACGCGTACGGCGAGTCCGTCGCGAGTGGCAACTTCGACAGCCTCATCGAGGGGCAGATCCAGGACTTCAAGTCCGGATCGATCATCAAGGGCAAGATCATCGGCAAGGCCGGCGACGACTTCCTCGTCGAACTGGGCCTCAAGTCCGAGGGCGTGCTCGACCGCAACGAGTTTGACAATCCCGAGGAAGTGGAGCGCGGGGACATCGTCGAGGTGCTCCTCGAGGACGTCGAGAGCGCGAGCGGGACGCTGCTGATCTCCAAGCGCAAGGCCGATCGCATCCGCGGCTGGGAGCGGATCATCAGCGAGAAGGCCGAGGGCGACCCGGTCGAGGGCCGCGTGATGCGGAAGATCAAGGGCGGGCTGCTGGTGGACATCGGCGTGCCGGTGTTCCTGCCCGCGTCGCAGGTGGACATCCGTCGCCCGGGCGACATCGGGATGTACATCGGCAAGGACATCCAGGCGGTGATCCTCAAGATCGACGAGGAGCGTCGCAACATCGTCATCAGCCGCCGGAAGATGATCGAGGAAGAGCGGGCCGAGAAGCGCAAGAAGCTGCTCACCACGATCAAGGAAGGCGACGTCGTCACGGGCGTGGTCAAGAACATCGCCGACTTCGGCGCGTTCATCGACCTGGGCGGCATCGACGGCCTGCTGCACATCACCGACATGTCGTGGGGCCGGGTCAACCACCCCAGCGACATGGTCAAGGTGGATCAGAAGGTCGAAGTCAAGATCCTCAACATCGACTTCGAGAAAGAAAAGATCGCGCTGGGCCTCAAGCAGCGCGAGGCTTCCCCGTGGGAAGACATCGAGAAGAAGTACCCCGCCAACACCCGCGTCAACGGCATCGTTACGAACATCATGTCGTACGGCGCCTTCGTCAAGCTCGAAGACGGTGTCGAGGGCCTGGTGCACATCTCCGAGATGTCCTGGACCAAGCGGATCAACCACCCGTCCGAGGTGGTGTCGATCGGCGAAGAGGTCGAGGTCGTGGTCCTTGACATCAACAAGGACAAGCAGG
>CAZKRE010000235.1:0-4516 GCA_964555075.1 uncultured Phycisphaeraceae bacterium | reverse complement strand
CCCCTGTCCTTACGCCAACGCGGACGCCAGGCGGTAACCCGATGCCTCAGCCGAGGTTAGGCACGTTTCGGGCCGTAGGTGGGGAGGGGGTGCGTGGCGTACGCCAACGGAGACGGCGGGGACACCTGCGGCTCCGGCGGGGATGGCGACGCGGTGTCGGGCGAGGCAACGTCCACTCCGGGGCCGGGGGTGCCGCGGCTCTACCCCGCCCGCAGTTCGAGCAGCTTGCGGTCGTAGACGCTGATCACGTCCTGCCGGCGGAGCATCGCGACGACCTGCTCCGCGCCGACGTTCGCGACGACGGGCAACTCCTCGAACCGGCCCTGCGCGAAGCGGGAGATCGCGTCCGACAGGTCCATGTCGAGCGTGAGCGGCTCGACCCGGACCGCCAGGTCTTCCGCCGTCGCGAGCGGGCCCAGTTCCTGATCGTAGAGGAACTGGCGGATGTCGTTGAGGCTGAAGATCCCGTCGTAGTTGCCCTCGTCGTCGAGCACCGGGAACGACGTCTGCAGCGTCGCGGTGATCATCCGCGACAGCTCGCCCATGGGCGTGTCGCGGGTGACGGTGATGAAGCGGCGGTGGACTTCGGTGATGGCGGCGTCGACGCTGGTGCCCTTGAGGATGTCGATGATGAAGTCGCCGCGGTGGGCGGGCGACTCGATGCGGTTCTGGGCCTGGACGTGGTCGTAGAGCCCCCATCCGCGGCTGGTCAGGTACGCCAGCGCGCAGACCCACATCGCGGGCAGGAGCAGCGCGTAGCTGCTCGTGAGTTCGGTGACCATGATGAGGCTGCTGACGGGGGTGTTGCAGGTCGCGGTGAAGAAGCTCGCCATGCCCAGGATGGCGAAGATGACGACGTCCCGCTCGGTGACGACGTCGGGCGCGAGCAGGTGGAGCACGAGGCCGAAGGCCGCGCCGCACGTGGCGCCGATGACCATGCTGGGGCCGAACGTGCCGCCCGAGCCGCCGGAGCCGATGGTGGCGGAGCTGGTGACCATCTTCCCGAACCCGATGAGCAGCAGGATGATCAGCGCCGCCGCGGGCGTCGCGGGCAACTGCCCCGCGAGCACCTTCTGCAGGAACCCGTACCCGGTCGCGAGGACGCTCAGCGCGTCCCACTGCGCCACCGGCCCCAGGCCCGCCACCGCGTGGTACGCCGTCACCGCCAGGACCCCCGTGACCAGCCCCCCGACGCCGGGCTTGAGCCAGGCGGGGATCGGCATCCGCTCGAACAGCCCCCGCGTCCACGCCAGCACCTTCACGAAGATCAGGCCCATGCCCGACATGGTGATCGCGAGCATCGCCAGGGGCATCAGCAGCAGCAGCGGGTGGGAGATCGACGGGCGGCTCGTGACTTCGAACAGCGGCTCGAACGACCCGAACCCGTACGCGAGCGAATAGACCGAGTAGGCCAGCGTCGTCGCCATGAACGCGGGGATCAGCGCCTCGGCCTCGAAGTCGGGGTCGCGGTAGAGCACCTCGATGGCGAAGATCGCCCCCGCCAGCGGTGCGTGGAAGATGGCCCCGATGCCCGCGCCCAGCCCCGCCGCCATCAGGACCCGCCGCTCCGACTCGGTCAGCCGCAACTGCGTCGCGATGAACGACCCGACCCCCGCGCCGATCTGCGCGATCGGGCCTTCCCGGCCGCCGGAGCCCCCGGTCCCGAGCGTCGCCGCCGTCGCGATCATCTTCACGAGCGGGACCCGCAACGGGATGAAGCCCCGCTTGTTGTGGAACGCGTCGATCGCCCCGCCCATGCCCGCGCCCGCCGCGTCCGGCGCGAGCCAGTTCGTCAGCAGCCCGCTCACCAGCCCCCCCAGCGCCGGGATGATCAGCAGGAGCCAGGGCGTCCCGAGCCGGATCCTGCTGGTGGACGTCTCGATGAAGCCCGGGAGCGTCGACTCGTGGACCGGGCCCCCGGGGTCGTAGCCCACGGCGATCCGGAGGGCGACGTGCATCACCAGCACGATCATCGCGTGCAGGAGGATCGCCGCGGCGCCCGACGCCACGCCCACCAGCGCCGCCAGCCCGATCCCGCGCAGCAGCAGGCGGAGCTGGTTGTCCCGGCGGAGTCGGAATGTGCGGAAGAAGCGAGGTAGTTGCATGCCCCGTGCCGTGGGTCGGCCGAGTCTAGACCAGCGGCGCCGGGCCGTCACGCCCCCCGATCACCCCCCCGACGAGAGGACGGTGAGGCTGACTTTCTTGGGCTCCCCGAGCGTGGGCGTCGGCTTGCCGGGCTCGAAGAGCTGGGCGTCCATCTTCAGCAGCCGCTCGGCCTTCTCGCGGGAATCCACCATCTTCGGGTACCGCACCTCGCGGTAGCCGGTCACCGGCTCGGGCGTCGAGAGCACCGCGATCCAGCGGGCGTACTCCCGCGGGTCGTTGGCGACGTCGTCCGGCAGCCGATCCACCAGCCCGCCGTACCAGTCGCGGTACGCCCGCTCCTGCTTGTGCCAGCCGGGCAGCCAGTCCCGCAGCGGGGCCGCGTTCGCCATCAGCCGCAGCTGCCAGTCCCGGCTCTTCCACTCGAACCGGACCTTCCGCCCGAACAGCTCGAACTCCGGCCGGTTGTGGTGCTTGTAGACGATCTTGTCGCCCCGCTCGTGGTTCACGTTGAACCGCCGACGGTCCCGCTTGTACTTCTCCGGGTTCGTCAAGAGCGCCGAGACGTACACCTCATCCTTGATCAGCATCACCTTCGCGAGGTTGTGAACCACCGCCCGCGTCACGCGATACCCCTGCGCCGGGTGGTCCTTGTGGAACGTCTCCACCAGCCGCTTGCAGTAGGCTTCCGCGTACTCGATGCCGCCCCAGATCACGCAGTCGTACGCCCGGATGATCACGTCGCGCATCAGCTCGTCGTCCACCCGCATCCCGCGGGTCGCGCGGAAGGTCTTCCGCATCAGCACGCGGTACTGACGCGCCAGCGACTCGCCCTTCTTGCGACCGAACCACTCCGCGCCCCACCACGCCCGGATCGTGTTCTCCTTGCGGCGCAGCGCCTTGCGGGCCGTCTCCACCTCGTGCGTCGCCTCGACGACGAACAGGTCCGGCCGGACCGCGATCTTCCGCCCGATGTTGAACGCCCGGATGTTCCGCTCGCTCTCGCCGCCGGTGATCTCCACGATCGCCTGCTCGATCGCCTCCCGCTTGAGCGGCAGGAAGCCCTTCTGGAACGCGAGCCCGATCATCATGATGTTCGCGTACAGCTTCGTGTCGAGGATCCGCTCGCAGAGGTCCCCCACGTTGAACCCGACGTACTGCCCGGGCTTCGTGTACCGCTCGATCGTCTTCTCGATGCTCGTGACGTCGAAGCCCTCGCGGCCCATGAGCGAGAGGATCGTCTCGGTCTTGGCGGTGTTGACGACCGCGGCGGTGCACTCGGGCGACGCGACGCGGTACGGGTGCCGCGGGTCGATCCCCCGCGCCGCCTCGACGATGTCGATGCCCAGCAGCAGGTCCGCCTTGCCGTAGGGGATCAGCGGCGTCGTCACCGCCGCCTGCGGCTTCGCACGCCCGCCCGCTGCAGTGGCCCCGTCCTCCCGCCGGGTGAAGACGAGCTGCGAGAACACCCCGCCGTTGCGGATCGCCAGCCCCTTCTTGTCGAGGTACCCGACGTGGTAGCCCATCGCGTGCCCGGCCTTGACGAGGATGCTCGTCGCCGTGCCGATGCCCATCCCGCCCACGCCCGCGAGGTAGCACCGCCAGGTGTCCTGGTCCGCGTGGATCGGCCGGGGCGGATCGGGCAGGTCCCGCAGGTCGACGTATTCGTCGCCCATCCGCTTCGCCGCCTTGCGCACGACCGTGACCTCTTCGAAGCTCGGGCACGCGTGGATCCGGTGGCACGCCCCGTCGTTCACGCACGTCGACAGGTCGGTCTGGATCTTCGGCCCGTAGTCGGTGTCGACGACCTTCAGCCCCGGGCAGCCCGTCCCGTTGGTGCACTCCAGGCAGTACTCGCACACCTCCGTCGAGACGTTCATGAACGTCTTCTTCGTGAGATAGCCCTGCGCCTTGAGCTCCTTGCGCTCCTCCCGCCTCGCCCGGCGGTGGAACGTGATCCCGCACTCCTTGTCGGCGATCACGACCTTGGTCCCCTCGGCCAGCAGCGTCTGCTCGAGCAGCTTGCGGTACCGGTCCCGCTCCGCCGGGTTGATGCGGACGATCCGCACGTCCCGCTGCAGCCCCTTGGGCACCATCCCCTGCACGATCCGCTCGATGTCCAGCGGGTTCATCGGCTTGCCCGACAGGTCCAGGTCGACGCCCGGGTGGCCCTGGTGCCCCGTCATCGCGGTCGTCTTGTTGTCGAGGATGATGTAGGTGATGTCCTGGCCGTTGTAGATCGACTGGCTGATCGCGACCTGGCCCGAGTGGTAGAACGTGCCGTCGCCCATGAAGACGAGCTGCTTGTTCTCGATGAACGAGTCGACGCCCAGCCCCGTCCCGCCGCCGAGCCCCATCCCGCTGTAGTTGTGCATCAGCGGCTTGTTGGGCTCGAACATCAGCATCGTGTAGC
>CAZKRE010000234.1:0-4623 GCA_964555075.1 uncultured Phycisphaeraceae bacterium | reverse complement strand
GAAACTTTATGATCTTCTAGGTAACGGGTAAGCCATCCGCTCGCGCCCGACACAACCCCGGGCCGATCGTCTGCTCCTCGGCCGCGTACTGATGATTCACCGAGAGCCGGCAGGGCGTGATGCTCGGCCCCAGCTTCGGCTCCGCCTCGGCCAGCGCCCGGCCGCAGCTGCGCAAACGTCGGCGTGCCTCCCGTCACGCCGACGCAAACCTCCCGGCTGCCAACGAGCGACGCCTGCGGCCCCAACAGTTTCACGCACACGTCCATGGGAGAAGCCCCGCCACCCGCGCCGCGGCCGCCCTGCGCCCGGCACACGAGCAGCCTGACGCGGAGGCGAGCCATCCCTGTCGCGGCGCCGATGACGCTGCCCCCCCCCTCCCCCCCCCTCGCCCGCCTGCGCGCGAAGACGCCCGCGCCGGCAGTCGGCACGGGCGTCTTCGTGAATCAGCCCCGATGTTCAGGCCCCGGCTGACCGGCGGCGCGGCAGCAGGGTCGCTGCGCCGATCGCCAGCAGCGCCATGGAGGCCGGCTCAGGCACGATGCTGAAGTTCGCCCCGGCGAACGCGAGCCGCTTGCTCGTCGCGGTGGAATCCGCAAACACCGCAACCACCAGCTCGTGATCGCCCGCGCCGATCTCGGTCCCGGGCGTGTAAGTCGATCCGTTAAGGATGTACTGCACCACGTTGCCATTCACGAGGCCGGTCACGTCAAGGATGGGCGTGACGGGGCCAAGCAGCTCGGGGCTGTCGGCGGAAGTCGGGTTGCGCAGCCAGCGGCGGGTGTCGGTCGAGACGGAGGGGAGAATGGGCGTGCCGTCGTAGAGCAGGAGCCCGTCGACCATGAAGCTTCTAAAGCCCTGAATCGTGTCGGATTCAGCGGCGTACGACACGTTGTGGTTCCCGGCCGCGAGAGCACCGACGGGCACGCCCTGCCCGACCGATTCACCGTTGAACTTGTGTTCGAGGAACACGGTTGGATTCGTCTGGCCCGACTCAAGCATCCTGTCAGCCACAACCGTCGTTCCGAAGGTGACCGTCATCCCGACATCGGCCCTGTCGATGGATGCGCGGGCAAAGAGCTTCGCGTCGCTGGACATGGCAGCAGGCGCGTGAAGCGTCCAACTTGCTGTGCGCACCGGGTTCGATCCCGACGCTCGACGATATGCGTTCGCCGGTCCATTCTCCATCCAACCTGAAATGCCGTTGTTGTCGCGGAAGGAGCCCGCCCCGGCACTGTTTGACCCGTAGTCGTCCTCACCCTCCTGCCACACCCAGTGCTCCGCGCCGTCCAGCCCGGCGATGCTCACCACCGGCGCGGCTTCCGCCGCCGGGCCCATCAGCGCGCCGCATGCCGCGGCGCCCATCACTACCGCCGTCGAACTCATCTTCTGCAACATAAGATCCTCCATTCAGAGATTAGAACGCCAACCAAAGGCTCGTGGCCACGGGTCCGATTCACCGATCTTCATTCAGCCGCTTCGCCTGCGGCACGGCCTTGAGCATCTCGATCACGCCCGGGATCCGGGCCTCCGCCAGCGTGTCGGCGTCAACGCTCATGAGTTCCGCCTCGGCTTCGGAGAGCAGTCCCGCCAGCCGCCGGCGCTGCACGTCCGTCACGTTGGCGGTCGCCTCCGCCCATTCGCCTTCCGCGACGCTCGCAGTGATCCCCAGTTCGTTCAGCTCGACGCGGAGCTGGAGCAGCGCGTCGAAGGGCGTTCGGCTTGGCGACCAGGTCGCCTGCCGGTAAGCCTCGTACCCCCGCAGCAAGACCTCCTTCTCGCCCCACCGGCTCCAGGTCGTGAACGTGAACCCCGGCGCCCGCTCCGCGTCGTACCGCGTCCGCACCGCGTCCGCCCAGATGAACTGATTCAACTCCTCGTGACCCGAAGCGCCGACCACGCGGAACCCGTAATCGAGGAACCGATCAAGGCTCGCCCCCGGCCGCCAGAGGTGCGACGTGATCGAGCCGTAGTACCAGGGCATCATCACGGCCTGCCGGTCGATCTGCGCGACCTCCTTGTCGATCCCCTCCCAGGTGCGCATCCAGTGGGGCGTCTGGTGCGGGTCGAGCATGTCGCTCCAGTACATCACCTTGATGCCCGGCTTGATCGACTGCGCCACCGCGAGGGTGCGGTTGATCTCGCGCCGCGTCACCTCGGCCGGGGTCATGTCGGTCGCGGCCGCGCAGCAGCGCCCCTCCCGCGAGATGGGCGTCCACATCTCGTCCATGCCCAGGTTGAGGTACTCGGGGTCCGCCAACTCGATCACCCGGCGAATCGTGTCGTCCACCAGCTCGTGCGTCACCGGCGAGAACGGGCAGTACTCCCGGCTGTTCGCCGCCACGTCGTACGTTACCTTCACCGTCGCCCCGTCGGGGATGCGGCCCTTCGCGAGGCGGCGCACCTTCGACGGCGGGCTGTCCGGGTGGACGTACGGCCGGCCCCACGTCGCGTACTCCACCTTTACGCCATCGGGCGGCACCCAGCTCGTCCTGATCTCCCCCGGCACGACCTCAAAGTCACGCCCCTCGGTCATCTCCGTGCCGTCCGCGAGGCGGACGAGGACCGGCGTGTTTTCGGTGATGATCAGGTTGGGCGTCTTCAACTCCGCCGCCGCGTCGCCCGAGAGCACGACCTCCTCGTCCGCGATCGTCTTCGTGTGGTCGGTGCGGATGTCCCGCCAGGTGAACATCTTCGCGTGCCCGTAGCACTGCAGGTAAGGGATCACGTCGACGTGGTGCTTCTTCGCGAAGTCGACGATCTCTTTCGCCTTCGCAAGGTTCTCCTCGTCGTGGAGCCAGGACCAGTTGTAGATGCGCACCATGACGCCGTTGATGCGGTGGTCCGCGAAGTCCCGGATCGTCTCCGACAGCGAGACCGAGCCGAAGCCGTCGGACAGGCTCGCCGGTGGCTGGTTGTTGGTCACCAGCAGCCCGGCGCGGTACGCGAACTCGGGGTAGTCGTAAATGTCGACCTGCGGGACGGTCGGCAGGGCCAGCACCTGCCGCAGCGTGTCCATCCCGTAGAGCAGCCCACGAGCATCGCCCGCGACGACGTCGATCCGCTCCGGCCGAACCGCCAGCACGTACCCCTCCGCCGGGAGGTCGCCCTCGATCTGGCTGCGGACGTAGTCCGGCAGGTTGAGCGCCTCGGGGTCGGACAGCACGATCGTCCCCCCGACGCGGCTGGCCTTCGCGGCCTCGGCCATGCGGGCGAGGCCGGGGTCTTCCTTCGGCAGCAGATCGGTCGCAACCTTCAGCGTCGGTGCCGAGCCTTGGCTCGCCACGTCCTCGCCGACGAAGACGACGTGGGCCGGGATCGGCGCGATCGGCAGCGTCCGGTTCGCTTCTTCAAAGCGAGCCAGGACCTCTTCCTCCGTCCACGCCTTGCCGGTGTAGACCGGTCGGTCGATGAGCCCCTTGAAAAAGTTGTCGTACGCGTCCCTGCCGTTGATCGAGTAGGCCCCGATCGCGTGCAGGCCCGTGTCGGACTTCCGTCGCTCGGACGTGAACGGCTCGAGCCGGTGCGCGAGCCGGCCGTTGACGTAGAACCGGATACCCCCCTCCGGGTCCGCCGTGACCACGAACTGATACCAGCGTCCGGGGGTAAAGTCGTAGCCGAATGCGTGGTGCGCAAGCGTGGGTTCCCGGCCGCGGTCGTAGAGAGTTAACTCGACGTGAGACCCATCCGCGATCGTGACGACGAACCGCCGCCAGGCGGGGGCGCTGAAGAGGGTCGAGCGGCCCGATGTGTCCTCGAGCCGGAACCAGGTCTCGAGCGAGAACGCGTGAGGGAAGGTCTGCGTCGGGTCGACGACGATCGGCGTTTCGGCGCCACGGAGGTCCCACCCCTTGCCGAATCGCGCCGGGACCCGCTCCGGGGCGCCGCTGCGGGAAACATCAGAAGAGAGCCACTGATCTTCGAGGTCCAGCACCTGTGCTTCGGCGACAGTACCTACGAGTCCAGCAACAATTAGAGACATAAACAAAACGCGAATCATCGAGAAATCCTCAACTGGATAGACGAGAAGTAGAAAAGACTGTCCAGAGCCTCGCGACCCATCTACATCCTGGGTTGCCACAGCCGCTGAGACGCATTGCTCCAGTCCTTCTCATCCTCTTTGTTGGTTTCGACGTGCCCGTCCATATACGAGAGGTTTGCGGTGTTGCCGCCGTGGCGTTCAAAATTAATCATTCGCGCATAGTAGTTCTGCGGGTGCCGAAGGACCAAGGTCCATCCGGCTTCGACGCCGTCATGATTACTGTCGCCATGCAACACCGTCGAGGTCGCCATCTTCACTTCTTCGGACCGGAGGTACCGTCGTGTAGTAGTGCCTTGAACGAAACTACCGTAGTAGTTCTGGGCGTAGCTATAGGCCGGCAGGGCCTCTTCTGACGGACACCAGAACTCTGGATAGGTGGGCCAGAGCTGATGGTTGTTCGGTGTACCCTTGCCCATGACGAAGCCGAGGAAGAATGGCCACTGCCGGGTGACCGAGTTCTCGCTCGACGGCCAATTACCGCTGAAGTATGCGGGGGGATATGTCTGGTCGTAGGTCTGCACGTACACCTCGGTGATGAGGCCGAGGCTGCGGAGATTGGCCTTGCACTGGATCTGCTTCGCCGT
>CAZKRE010000233.1:0-4684 GCA_964555075.1 uncultured Phycisphaeraceae bacterium | reverse complement strand
CATCAACGACCCGTGGTACCCGGTGGGCAACGGCAACATGATGAACATCCTCGACAACGGCATCCACCTCGCCCACACCATGTCGTTCGAGCAGCTCGACCGCTGCCTGGACCTGATCACCTACAACGGCGCCAAGACGCTGCACCTGGAAGACCAGTACGGCCTTGAGGCGGGCAAGCCCGCCAACTTCCTCGTCCTCAACGCCGACTCGCCGTTCGAGGCGGTGCGGCAGCGGGCCGACGTGCTGGCGTCGATCCGCCACGGCGAGTACCTCTTCAAACGCCCCGAGCCGAGCTACGAGATCGAGCTCGACCTCTTCCGCAAGACCCGCTAACGCCCCCCGAGCCCCGGCCCTTGGGAAGCGGCCGGCTGCAGCTCGCGGTCGCCCGCTTGTCTGTCAGGCGATAGATTGGCGGGGATGGAGGACGTCGACGCACTGCCGGAACTTTCCCCGCTGACCGCGCACCGCCGGCTGCTGCGGGAAGCGCCGCGCGCGCTGGGCTGGCGTGGCGAGGCGGTCGGGCCGTGGCAGCGCAAGGTGCGCCGCCGATTGCGGCAGTTGCTCGCAGTGCCGACCCGCACGCACGCGCCGCTGCGGGTTCGGCGGCTCTGGACGCGCGACACGCCGCTGGGCCGGATCGAGAAGATTCAGTTCACGGCGGAGCCGGGGGCGGTGGTGCCGGCCTACTGGTGCACCCCCCGCGATGTGTCGCCGCCGTACACCACGTTCATCTGCCTGCAGGGCCACAACACGGGGATGCACAACTCGATCGGCGTGAGCCGGGACGACGAGACGACCCCCATCGAAGTGGCGGGCGACCGCGACTTCGCGCTCGGCTGCCTGCGGCGAGGCATCGCGGCGCTGTGCATCGAGCAGCGGTCGCACGGCGAGCGGCGCGAGCGGGTGCAGCAGAAGATCAACCCGCACAACGGATGCCACGACGCGGCGCAGCGGGCGCTGCTGCTCGGGCGGACGCTGCTGGGCGAGCGGGTGTTCGACGTCGACCGCGCGCTCGACTACCTGGCGACGCGGCCCGACGTCGACATGCGGCGGGTGGGCGTGATGGGCAACTCCGGCGGCGGGACGGTGGCGACGTACGCCGCGGCGCTGCTGCCCCGCATCGCCTGCGCGATGCCGTCGTGCGCGTTCGGCTCGTACGCGGTGACGAGCGCCACGATCTACCACTGCGCGTGCCACTACGTGCCCGGCATCCTGCGGTGGATGGACATGGGCGACGTGCTGGGGGCGTTCGCGCCGCGGCCGGTGACGATCGTGGCGGGGAAGACCGACGACATCTCGCCGGTCCTGCCCAGCACGCGGCAGCAGTTCGCGCACCTCCGCCGCATCTACGCCGCGGCCGGGGCGCCGGACGCCTGCCGGCTGGTGATCGGTCCCGAGGGGCACCGCTTCTACGCCGACGCGGCCTGGCCGGTGATGCTCGAACTCCTTGGCGACGGCATCCGGCGGTGAGCCCCACCGCGGTGAAGATCCGCCCCGCCGGGTAGGATGACGTCATGCTGCGCATCGGCCCCGTCACGCTCAAGACCAACCTGCTCCTCGCCCCGATCGCGGGCTACTGCGATCTCGCGTTCCGGCTTGCGGTGCGGGCCGTGCCCGAGGCCGCGCCTGGGGTGGGCACGCTCGGCCTGGCGTGCACCGACCTGCTCTGCCCGCACGCGATCCTGAAGGAGAACGAGAAGTCGCTCTGGCTCGCGGCGACGTGCCCGGAGGACTCGCCGGTGTGCATGCAACTGTACGGCCGGCACCCGGAGGTGATGGCGGACGCGGCGCGGTGGGCCGAGGCGCACGGGGCCACGACCATCGACATCAACATGGGCTGCCCGGTCGACAAGGTGACGAAGAAGAACGGCGGGTCGCAGCTCCTGTGCGAGCCGGACGTCGCGCTCGCGGTGGCGAAGGCGACGGTCGAGGCGGTGAAGGTGCCCGTTACCGCGAAGATCCGCCTCGGGTGGGACGATGGGCGGATCATCACGCAGACGCTGCCGCCGAAGCTGGGGGATGTGGGCATCCAGGCGGTGACGGTGCACGGGCGGACGACGGAGCAGAAGTTCCGCGGCACCGCGCGGTGGCGCACGGAGGGGCTGGACTGCATCGCGGCGGTGGTCGAGGCGATGGGGAAGAGCCACCCGGGCGTGCCGGTGATCGGCAACGGGGACGTGAAGTCGCCGGGCGATGCGAAGCGGATGCTGGACGTGACGGGCTGCGCGGGCGTGATGATCGGCCGCGGCGCCCTGGGCCAGCCCTGGATCTTCCGCGACACGGCCTGCTACCTCGCGACGGGCGAGTTGCCGGCCCCCTACCCGCGCGAGCTGCGGGCGAAGTGCGTGACCGACCACTTCGAGCACCTGCTCCGCTTCCGGGGGGAACGCATCGCACTCAACACGATCCGCAACCGCATGAGCTGGTACTCGGCCCACCTGCAGCCCTGGCCGCGGCTGAAGGCGGACGTGCAGAACGTGACGAGCGCCGACGAGTTCCGCGCGTTCATGGCAGAGGGGCTCGAGAGGCACGCGGAGCGAGCGGCGGAACTCGCGGCCTGACCCACACGCACCCCCTTCGCCGCGGCGTTTACGCCGCGCGGGCCGCGAGGTCGTTCGACCTCCCATCAAACCGGGCGTCCTCGCACCATGAACAACGCGGCTCACGCGCGGCGCGGCCCGCGCATTACAATCCTCCCATGACCACGACCCGCACCTTCCTCGACGATGACACGTTCCTGCTCTCGAACGACACCGCCCGCACGCTCTACCACGAGCACGCGGCGAAGATGCCGATCTACGACTACCACTGCCACCTGCCGCCCAAGGACCTGGCGGACAATCGCAAGTTCGCCAACCTCTTCGAGATCTGGCTCGAGGGCGACCACTACAAGTGGCGCGCCATGCGCACCAACGGCGTCGACGAACGCTACTGCACCGGCGATGCCGACCCCTACGAGAAGTTCCTCGCCTTCGCGAAGACCGTGCCCCACACGATCCGCAACCCCCTCTACCACTGGACCCACCTCGAGCTCAAGCGGTACTTCGGCATCGACACGCTCCTGAACGAAGGCACCGCCCGGGAGGTTTGGGACGAGGCGAACCGGCAGCTCGCATCCCTGGACGTGAAGACCATCCTCGCGCGGTTCAACGTGGCCCTCATCGGCACCACCGACGACCCGGCCGACGACCTCGCGCTCCACCAGAAGTTGCGCGCCGACAACCCCTACGACACCGCGATCTACCCCGCCTTCCGCCCCGACAAGGCCCACGCCCTGGGCGACGTCACCGCGTGGAACCGGTACGTCGACCGCCTCCAGGCCGCCGCCACCGCCCCCGGCGCGGGCGGGCCCGACTGCTCCACCTTCGAGGGCTTCGTCGACGCCCTCCGCCGGCGGCACGCCTTCTTCCACGCAGCCGGCTCCCGCGTCAGCGACCACGGGCTGACCCACCTCCCCGATGCGACCTGCTCCGACGCCGAGGCCCGCGCGATCTTCGACCGCGCCCGCAAGGGCGATCAGCCCTCTCCCGCGGACCAGGACCGCTTCACCGCGTGGCTCATGCTCCTCTTCGGTCGGCTCGATGACGACGCCGGCTGGGTGAAGCAGCTCCACCTCGGCGCCATGCGCAACAACAACGGCTGGGCGCTCCAACACCTCGGCCCCGACACCGGGTTCGACTCCATCGGCGACTACCCCCAGGGCCCCGGCCTCTCCCGCTACCTCGGCACCCTCGCCGCGCGGGAGCAGCTCCCGAAGACGATCCTCTACAACCTCAACCCCGCCGACAACTACCTCTTCGCCACCATGGCCGGCAACTTCCAGGACGCCCGGCACCCCGGCTGGCTGCAGTTCGGGTCGGGCTGGTGGTTCCTCGACCAGAAAGAGGGCATGACCTGGCAGATGAACGCCCTCTCCAACCTGGGCCTGCTCACCCGGTTCGTCGGCATGCTCACCGACTCCCGCTCCTTCATGAGCTACCCCCGCCACGAGTACTTCCGCCGCCTGCTCTGCGACCTCATCGGCCGCGACGTCGAAGCCGGCGAGCTCCCCCGCGACATGGACCTCCTCGGCCGCGTGGTGGAAGACATCAGCTTCAACAACGCGAAGAACTACTTCGGCATGACGCTGTCGGCCAGGTACGCATGAGGCGTCGGTCCGAGAAAATCGGCCCCGATCGCGGGTGCGGGGGCGCCACGGCTTGCGTCTCGTGCAACGAGACCAAGCCGTGCCGAGCGTCATGGGCCAGCCATCACGGCTTGCCCCCGAAGGCTCGGGTCCGGCCGTGGCGCCTCTCTCACACGCGCTTCTGGAACCCCGCGCCCCACATCTCCACGCAACGCAGGCCACAGGAAGGGAGGAAAGCGACATCCATCGACGAGCTCACGAACTTCGACGACCGCGTCACGAAAACGCACGAGCGCGTAACGAACTTCTACAGGCGCGTAACGAACACGTACGAGCGCGTAACGAACTTCTACAGGCGCGTAACGAAAACGTACGGGCGCGTAACGAACTTCTACGGGCGCGTAACGAAAACGTACGGGCGCGTAACGAACTTCTACGGGCGCGTAACGAAAACGTACGAGCGCGTAACGAACTTCTACGGGCGCGTAACGAAAACGTACGAGCGCGTAACGAACTTCTACGGGCGCGTAACGAAAACGTACGAGCGCGTAACGAAC
>CAZKRE010000232.1:0-4709 GCA_964555075.1 uncultured Phycisphaeraceae bacterium | reverse complement strand
GCGTTCGTGACGGGTTCGATCCTGCTGGCGGTGTTCGCGGGCCTGCTGCGGTGGTTCCCGGTGGGGGGGTGGGGCACGCCGATGCACTTCGTGCTGCCGGCGCTGACGCTGGGGGTCCTGCCCGCGGCGTACATCGCGCGGCTGGTGCGGCTGGGGCTGGCGGACGTGATGTCCAGCGACTTCATCCGCACCGCCCGGGCGAAGGGGCTGTCACAGCACGCGGCACTGTTCAAGCACGCGATGAAGGTGGCGTACCTGCCGGTCCTCTCCTACCTCGGCCCCGCGGCCGCGGCGGCGATGACCGGGTCGTTCGTCGTCGAAGAGGTCTTCAACATCCCGGGCCTGGGCGAGCACTTCGTCAAGGCGGTGATCAACAAGGACCAGTTCCTGATCCTGGGCGTGGTGCTGGTGTATTCGACGATCCTGATCGCGTTCAACCTCGTGGTGGACGTGGCGTACGCGTGGCTCGACCCGAGGATTGAACTGTAAGGCATCTGCGGAGGGACTTCTGAACGCAGATGGACGCGGATGAGGACGCGGATGGGGGAAAGATGAAAACGGAGGATGAGTTGGCGAGGGTGACGGAAACCATCATTGGTTGCGCGTTCCGCGTGATCAACACGTTGGGTACGGGGTTCCTGGAGAAGGTGTACGAGAATGCGCTCGCCCACGAACTGAGGAAGCTTGACATGCCCTTCGCACAGCAGGTGCCGGTGCGTGTGTTGTATGAAGGGGTTGTAGTGGGCGACTACATTCCCGACCTTGTGGTTGATCGGGAGGTAATCGTCGAGCTGAAGGTGGCACGGGCCATCGATTCCGCCCATGTCGCGCAGTGCCTCAATGCGCTTCGTGCAACCGGCTACCGCGTCGGCCTCGTTCTTAACTTTGGGCACCCGCGTCTGCAGGTGAAACGCGTGGTCCACCATCTCTGATCGATATCCGCGTCCTCATCCGCGTTCATCTGCGTTCTGTTCCGTCGTAGCATCGGTCGTAGGCGACTGCCAACTCCCCATCGGCCGCACGCCGCGCTTGGCACGTCGCTTGGAAAACCACAGCCCCCACACGCCGACGGCGAAGAGGATGGCGCTGAGCCACTGGCCGCGGGTGATGCCGATGGCGGCGAACTCCTGGTCCTGGAGGTGCAGGTCGGGGCGGCGGAAGAACTCGTCGATGATCCGCATCGAGGCGTAGGTCAGGCAGAACCACGAGCCCACGACGCCGGGCAGCCGCGGCTTGCGCCAGACCCACAGCAGCACGAGGAACGTCACGAGGCCCTCGGCGAACGCGCCGTAGATCTGCGACGGGTGGCGCGGGGTGAGGATCGGCTCGATCAGCGTGCGGACGTGGGCGTCGCCGTCCTGGATCGCGAGGATGATCTGGTTGACGCTCAGGTCGGTGAGGGTCTGGGCGCGCCAGGCGAGGTCGGGGTCGTCGTAGAGTTCCTGGGGGAACTTGACGGCCCAGGGGAGGGAGTCGGGGGCGGGCCGGCCGAAGAGTTCGCCGTTGATGAAGTTGGCGAGGCGTCCGCCGACGAGGCCGAGGGGCGCGCCGAAGGCGAAGAGGTCGAGGAGGTGGGGCAGGTCGTGCTGGTGTCGCCGGGCGTAGTACCAGCAGGCGGCGATGCCCCCGGCGATCCCGCCGTGACTCGCCATGCCGCCGGCCCAGAGGGCGAAGGGGCCCCAGACGGGGACGTCGATGCCGACGACGGGGAGCGTCGCCCACTCGAGGGTGACGAAGAGTTCGGGCTTGTAGAAGAGGCAGTAGCCGAGGCGGCCCCCGATGACGATGCCGATGGCGACGGTGATGATGTAGTCGCTGACCTCGGCGGGCTTGACGGTGGAGAGGCCGACCTTGGTGACGCGGAGGACGAGCAGGTATCCGAGGAAGAACCCGAAGAGGTACGACAGGCCGTACCAGCGGATGGGCCCGATGGCGAACGGGTCGAGGTCGTGGAGCCAGGCGGCGAGGGTGAGGATCATGGGCGGCGAGTGTAGTGCGCCGGGCGCGGGTTAGCCGCGGGGCTTGCCCCGCGCGGGGCGCAGGACGACGCGGGAGCCCCGCGCGGAGCGAACTCGGCGGCTAACTCTCGGCGAACGCGCGGCGAACTACCGGCGGCGCTTGCCGCGGCGGGGGGTGGCGGATGTCGGGCCCGGCTTCCTGCCTCGCCGGGGCTTGCCTTGCCCGCCCGAGGCCTCGGGGGCCGGGTCCTGCTTCTTCGGCTTCTTCTTGCCGCCGCCGCCGCCGGCGTCGGCGCCTTCCTCGACGATGACGAGTTCCATCTGCCGGCGGGCGCAGTCGACGGTCGCGATGCGGACGGTGAAGCGGTGGCCGATGGAGATGGATCGGCCGGAGCGCTGGGCGACGAGGGCGCCGGTGTTGCTGTTGAACTGCCAGCGTTCGTCGCGGGGCCCGGGCAGCTCGTTGCGGCCGACGAACCCGTCGACGAGGTACTTGTCGAGCTGCATGAACACGCCCGAGGAGGTGACGCCGGTGACGGTCGCCTCGAAGTCGTCGCCCAGGTGCTGCTCGGCAAGCAACTGCATCACGAGGAAGGCGCGGAGCTGTCGCTCGGCCTGCTCGCTGTTGACCTCGGTGGCGGAGCAGTGCTTGCCGATCTGGCTCAGGTCGTCCTCGGAGAGCAGCCGCTTGTCCCGGTCGAGCCGCTTGCGGATGGCGGCCTTCCCGCCGCCGGCGGCCTCGGCCTCGACGACCGCGTCGATGCCACGGTGGACCAGCAGGTCGGGGTAGCGGCGGATGGGGGAGGTGAAGTGCGTGTAGTGCTCGCTCGCGAGCGCGAAGTGGCCGACGAGCATCGGCGAATATTCCGCCTTGCTGAGCGTGCGGAGCACGGCGAGGTGGACCGCCTGCTGAGCGGGCTTGCCGCGGACGGCGTCGAGCAGCGTCTGCAACTCCTTCCGCGACGGGCGGGCGGGGATGTTGAAGCCCGCGACCCGTGCGAACTGCTGCAGCGCGCCCACGTCGTGCGCGTCCGGGTCGGGGTGGACCCGGCGGATCATGGGGACGCGGTAGCCGTCGAACAGCCGGGCCGCGGCCTCGTTCGCCTCGACCATGAACATCTCGATGAGCGTGTGGGTGAACGCGTCGTCCTCGGGGTGGGCGTCGATGACGCGGCCGGAGTCGTCGAACTCGAGCTCCACCGCCGGGAGCCCGAGGACGATCATGCCCTCGCGCAGGCGGCGCTTGCGGATGGTCTTCGCCAGCTCGTCGGCGAGCTCGAGCGCGTCGAGGAGGGCGGGGGCGTACTTCGGCTCCGTCTTGGCGTGCTTGACGGCCTCGCGGAGGTCGCCGTCGATCAGTGCCTGAGCCTCGAGGTAGGTGAGGCGCTTGGCGCTGCGGATCACGCTGCGGGAGAACCGGGCGGAGAGGACGTTGCCGCCCTCGTCGTAGCGGATGAACGCGCTCTTCGTGAAGCGGTTGACGCCCTCCTGCAGCGAGCACACGCCGTTGGAGAGCAGCTCCGGGAGCATCGGGATGACCTTGCGGGGCAGGTAGGTCGAGTTGCCGCGCTCCTTGGCCTCCTCGTCGAGGGGGCTGCCGGGGGTGACGAAGTGGGAGACGTCGGCGATGTGGACGCCCAACTCCCAGCGGGCGTTGAGATCGTCCGCCTTCGTCAGCTTCCGGATGTGGATCGCGTCGTCGAAGTCGCGGGCGTCGGGGGGGTCGATGGTGAAGATCAGATCGGTTCCGGGGCCGGTGAGGTCCTCCCGATCGGGGGGGATCGCGTCGTCGCGGAAGGCGCGGGAGGCCTCGCGGGCGTTGCGGACGACCTCGTCGGGGAACTCGTCGGCAAGGCCGAAGGAGCGCATGATGGCGCGGGTCTCGACGTCCGGCTCGCCCGCCTCGCCGAGGACTTCGAGGATGACGCCGCCGGGCCACTCGTTCTTCGACGGGTCGCCGTAGGTGACGATCTCGAACACGACCTTGTCACCCTCCCGGGCGTTCTTGGCGCCGGGGTCGCCGATGGTGACGGGGGTGTGCAGGGCCCGGCCGTCGGGCTCGACGATCCAGGTCCGCCCGCGTTTGGTGAGGAGGCCGGTGTATTGGCGGTCGGCGCGCTGGAGGACTTCGAGGATGCGGCCGACGTAGGGGGACTTGCCCTCGGGCTGTCGGCCCTGCTGGTGGATGACGCGGGCGCGGACGCGGTCGCCGCTCATGGCGTCGAGGGTGTCGCCGTTGCGGATGAAGAGGTCCCCGTGCTCGGTGGGGGAGTCGGGGACGAGGAAGCCGAAGCCCTTCTCGTGGAGCCGGAAGATCCCGGTCATCTCCCGGCCGGGCGGGGGGAGGGCGACCCGGTCCTGGGCGCCGAGGACGACCTGGCCGGCCTTGGAGAGCTCGTCGAGCTCGGCGCGGAAGGCGTCCTTCTGGTCGTCGGAGATCTGGAGCTCTTCGGCGAGCTCTTCGGCCGTGGTCGGCTCGTAGCGGCGGTCCGCGATGTAGTCGAGGATGCGGCGGGTGAAACGTGCGGGCATAGGGGATACCGGGGTAGGGAAGCGGGGCCGTAGCCAGTCGTGGAGTGGACGGACTCTCCGCCGACACCGTGCTACAGTAGGTTCTGAACTGATCCTACTTCGCAACTCCACTCCTCCGCTACCCGACACCCATGCCGAGCACCACCGAAGACATCCTCAAGCGGGCCCGTGAGCTGGGCGACCTGATCCAGGAGCACCCCGTGGCGAAGAAGCTCGAAG
>CAZKRE010000231.1:0-4809 GCA_964555075.1 uncultured Phycisphaeraceae bacterium | reverse complement strand
ATCGCTTCGCTCTTGAGCGCCAGCCCCGGGCCCGACGTGCCGCACACGCCGATCTCGCCCGCGAAGCTCGCGCCGATCGCCGCGCACACCGCGGCGATCTCGTCCTCCGCCTGGAACGTCTTGACCCCGAAGTTCCGCATCCCCGCCAGCGAATGCAGCACCGTGCTCGCCGGGGTGATCGGGTAGCTGCAGTAGACCAGCGTCTTCTCCGCCAGCTTCGACGCCGCGACCAGCCCCATCGCCATCGCCTCGTTCCCGGTGATCTTGCGGTACCGGCCGGGCGTGATCGTCGCCTTGTCCACCTGGTACCGGACCGGGAACATCTCCGCCGTCTCGCCGAAGTAGTAGCCCGCCTTCAGCGCCTTCACGTTCGCGTCGGCCACCACCGGCAGCTTCTTTTTCCCCGCGAAATAATCCGTCAGGTACTTGATCGTCGTGTCCAGCGGCCGGTCGTAGAGCCAGTAGATCAGCCCCAGCGCCCACATGTTCTTGCACCGCTCCACGTCCTTCGCGCCCAACCCCGTGTCCTTGAGCGCCTCGGCGTTCAGCCGCGTGATCGGCACCTTGTAGAACTGGTAGCTCTGCGGGTACTTCGGGTCCTCGATCGGGTTGTACCCGTCGGGGAAACCCGCCTTCCGCAGGTTCGTCTTCTCGAACTCGTCCTCGTTGACGACGACGATCCCGCCCGGCTCCACGTCCGCGACGTGCGCCTTCAGCGCCGCCGGGTTCATCGCGATCAGCGCGTTCACCACGTCGCCGGGCGTGTAGATCTCGCTGTCCGCGAAGTTCACCTGGAACCCCGACACCCCCGCCACCGTCCCGGCGGGGGCGCGGATCTCGGCGGGGAAGTCCGGCAGCGTCGCGATGTCGTTGCCCGCGATCGCCGACGTGTCCGTGAACTGCGTCCCCGCGAGCTGCATCCCGTCACCCGAGTCGCCGGCGAAACGAACCACCGCCGCCCGGATCGGGCGCGCGGCCTTGCCCGCGGGCCGCGCGGGCGCGGGCGAGCCGTTCGTCGGGTTCTCGGCGGGTTCGGACGCGGGGGTGGGCTGATCGGCAGGCATGGCGCAACGTCACTCCTGAGGCAGACGCTTAAGCGGCGGGCGAACGCCGCATCATACCGAGGCCCTTCCAGAGCCGGCAAACAACCCGGCCCCCCGCGAACACGCCGCGGAACGACCCGCGGCGATGCCCCCCTCGGTGCCACCAGCCGATCCAGCGCCAGCCCCGGCACCACAAGCATGACACGTACGACGGCTGGGGCCAGTGCGTTCGCACCCCGCCGCCACCCGTCGCCCCTCTATTAGCAGATCGGTCCGCTCCAGCGCGAAGGTCGAAAACGTCATCGAGGCCTGATGAGACCCCTGATGCGAGCGACGACCCCCCGCGACCCCGTAGGAATATTCCGCCCGCTCAAAGGGGTTGAAGAGAGATCAAACCGCCCCCAGCCCCCCGGACGCGCTGGATCGCTCTCCTCCCAACCGCGCCGCCAAACCCGCTATTATTGGCCTCCCACCATGCTGAACTCCCCCCCACGCTGTTTCTCCCGCCCGGCCGCGGGCCTCGCTGTCTGCCTCGCGGCGTCCCTCACAGGCTGCGGCGAGGAGGAGATCCGCACCTACACCGCCCCCCAGGACGCCCCCCGCCCGGCCCTGACGCTCGCCGACCCCGGCGGCGCGCCCGCCTCCGCGATCGACCTGCACTGGTCGGTCCCCCCGGACTGGCGCGCCTCCGACGCCCCCCAGAGCTTCACCGTCGCCTCCTACGAGGCCGGCCCGGCCGACGCCCCCGCCATCATCACCGTCACCCGCCTCAGCGGCGAGGGGGGCGGCGCCCTTGAAAACATCAACCGCTGGCGCGGCCAGATCGGGCTGCCGCCCGTCGCCGAGCTCTCCGGGCAGCCGATGGAAGGCTTCCAGGTCGGGCCGTTCCCGATCGGCGTGGTGGACCTCGTCGGCGAGGCCGGGCCGGGCGGCGAGCCCGTCCGGATCGTCGGCGCCCTGCTCCCCCGCGAGGACCGGAACGAGACCTGGTTCTTCAAGATGATGGGGGCCAGCAACGTCCTCGAGCCGGTCAAGCCCGGCTTCCTCGCGATGTTGCGGTCGGTCCACCCCGCCGGCCCGGGCCACCATCACCACGATCACAACCACGGCCATCACCACGACCACGATCACGATCACGCCGACGGCCCCGCCCCCGCGACCGGGGCCGCGCCATGACGCGCGCCCTCGCCCCCATCGCGTCGCTGCGGCTGACGGTCGTGCTGTTCGCGCTCGCGATGGTCCTGATCTTCGCGGGCACGCTCGCGCAGCGCGAACTGGGGAACTGGGAGGCGGTGGACACCTATTTCCGCAGCTTCTTCGTCATGATCCCGCTGCGGCACCTGATCTTTTATGACGTGCCGGGGGCGCTGCCGTTCCCGGGCGGGTTCATCCTCGGCGGGCTGATGCTGGTCAACCTCCTCGCCGCCCACGCGGTGCGGTTCTCGTTTACGTGGAAACGGGCGGGGGTGCTGCTGACCCACCTGGGGCTGATCCTCCTGCTTGTCGGCGAGTTCGTCACCGCCGCGGGCGCCGAGGAGGGGATGATGACGCTCCACGAGGGGAGCTACGCGAGCTACGCCGAGGACCTCCGCGAGACGGAGATCGCGGTCATCCGCCGGCTTGACGACGGCCGCGAGGAGGTGATCGCGATCCCGGAGTCGCGGCTGGTCGCCGCCGAAGCGGCCGAGCCGATCGACCTGTCGGGCCGGGGCGTGCCGCTGGCGGTGCGGGTGATCGAATGGATGCCCAACTCCGGCCTCGCGATGCCCGAGCGGCTGGCGGAGGCGGGCGTCAGCATCCCCAGCCGCGCGAGCGTCGGCAACGGCACCCGCGTCGTCGCGGTCCGGCAGCCCACCGTCACCGGCACCGACCTCTCCAACGTCAATCAGCCCTCCGCCTACGTCGAACTCCTCGACGCCGGGCGGTCGCTGGGGACCTACCTCGTCTCCGTCAACTTCGGCGCGGTGCCGATGCTCACGCCCCGCCAGACCATCCGCGTCGGCGGCGAGGACTACGAGGTGGACCTCCGCTTCAAGCGGCTCTACAAGCCCTACACCCTGCACCTGCTGGAGGCGCGGCACGACGTGTTTGTCGGCACCGACATCCCCCGCAACTTCTCCAGCCGGGTGCGGCTCGTCGACGCCGAGGCGAACGAGGACCGGGAAGTCCTGATCTGGATGAACCACCCGCTGCGGTACCGGGGCGACGCGATCTTCCAGAGCCAGATGGACGCCGCCGGCGCCGCCCGGGGCGTCCCGATGTCGGGCCTGCAGGTGGTGACGAACCCCGGCTGGCTCCTGCCGTACATCGCGTGCGCGATCGTGTCGGTGGGGCTGGTGTGGCACTTCGGGGCGATGCTGAGCCGGTTTGTGAGTCGGAGGGCCAAGGCGTGAGCAACCACGAGCTGAATCACGGTGCTGAAGCCCGGGCTCCCGGCCTTGGCCGCGCGGCCGGCGCGTCGACGCCGACGCTGCTGACCATCCTCGCCGCGGTCGTGCTGGGCCTGATCGTGGTGGCGGGTCAGCTCCGCCCCGAGGGCGATCCCGGCGCCTACGACGTCGACGCCTTCGGCCGGCTGCCGGTGACGGCGGAGGGCCGGGTCAAGCCGTTCGACACCGTCGCCCGCAACGCCCTGCTCGCGATCAGCGGTCGGCAGAGCGTGCGCGTGGGGGGCGAGACGCTCACGGCGACGCACTGGCTGCTCGACGCCGTCGCCCGCCAGCCCCAGGCCGACGGGTACGAGGTCTTCCGGGTCGACCACCCGGACGTCAAGGCGCTGATCATGACCGAGGGGATCGACGACGAGCGGAAGCGGTTCTCCTGGCAGGAGATCGCCGCCAACGGGCCGGAGATCGAGCGGCAGGCGGCGCTCGCGGCGGAGATCGACGCCGACCGCCGCAACCCCTACCAGCGGCACCTGATGGACCTGTGGGTCCACCTGATCCTGTACCGGGACCTGCAGGCGAACAACCACCCCCTCGCCGTGCCGCCCTTGGCGGAGGGCGAGCAGTGGCAGACGCTCACGCAGGCGCTCGCGGCGGGGCACACCGGCGCCGCGATGCACCCCGCCGCCGCCTCGCTCAGCGGCGTCTTCACCGCCTACCAGGCGCGGGACGCGGGGGAGTTCAACCGCCGCGTCGCGGCGTACGCCGAATCGCTGCGGCCCGCCTTGGGCGGCCACGTCACGCGGGCGTCGTTCGAGACGTTCTTCAACCGCGTCGCCCCCTTCTACCAGGGCACCGTCCTGTACGTGCTCACCGCGCTGGTCGGCTTCGCGGCCCTGCTCTTCGCCGGCCGGGACGACGCGACCTGGTTCGACCGCCTGCGCATCGCCGCCGTCACGCTGCTCCTGCTCGCGTTCATCGTCCACACCTTCGGCATCGCCGGCCGCATCTACATCCAGGGCCGCCCGCCGGTCACGAACCTCTACTCCTCCGCCGTGTTCATCGGCTGGGTCGCGACGCTCACCGGGCTCTTCATCGAGTGGGCCTTCCGCAACACGCTCGGCACGCTCGCCGCCGCGATCATCGGCGTCGGCACGCTCATCATCGCCCACAACCTCGCCGACGGCGACACCCTGCAGATGATGCAGGCCGTGCTCGACTCCAACTTCTGGCTCGCCACCCACGTCATCATCATCACCGTCGGCTACGGCGCGATGTTCCTCGCCGGGGCCTTCGGCATCGCCTACGTCCTCGTCGGCGTCTACACCCGCGCCCTCACGCCCCAGCGCATCAAGTCCCTCGCCAAGGTGCTCTACGGCACG
>CAZKRE010000230.1:0-4903 GCA_964555075.1 uncultured Phycisphaeraceae bacterium | reverse complement strand
ACCTTGTCGGAGATGGCGTGTTCGAGTTCCTCGGCCTCCTCGTGGACCTCGGACCAGTCGAGCCCGAGCGTCTGGACGAGGAAGAGCTCGACGAGCCGGTGGCGGCGGAGGACCTGGAGGGCCAACTTCTCTCCGGCGGGGGTAAGGCGGACGCCGCCGCGGGGCTCGTAATCGAGGAGGTTCGCATCGGCGAGTGCCTTGACCATCGTGGTCGCGGTGCCGGGGGTTACGCCGACGGCAACCGCCAGCCGGCCCATGGGGACCCGGTCGACCGCGGGCTCGGGGCCGTGGCCGTGCTCGGCCAAGTAGGCCTGCTTCAGGTAGTTCTCGACGGTGACACTGGCCATTTTGTAAGGGGCGGGTTCTTGACGACGGGCAGATTGTATCTACACTCTGACCCAAGACCAAACTTTGAGTCGTCAAAGATCAGATCGGATGGTTGCCATGCGGCTCGGGACGCTCGTTCTTGCAGGGGTGATGTCTATCGGCCTGGCCGCGGGAGCCGGGTGCAGCGACGCGGGCGGAGCGGGCGGCGATGACGGTCGTCCGATCGTGCTCGCAACGACGACGATCATCGCCGACCTGGCCCGCGAACTCGCGGGGGACAGCGCGAGGGTGGTGGGGGTGATGAAACCCGGTGAAGACCCGCACAAGTACGACGTGCGGCCGCGGGATGCGCAGACGATCGCGGCGGCCGACCTGGTGCTGATGAACGGCCTGAACCTCGAGGCGACGCTGACGCGGGTGGTGGAGAACAACGCCCGTGCGACGGTCGTGCGTCTGGCGGAGGCCGAAGGCATCCGCCGCATCGAAGATGCGGGTGCCGTGGCGGACGCGGCGATGGATCCCCACGCCTGGATGAGCGTGCCGAACTTCAAGCGGTACGCGACGGTCACGCTCGAGGCGCTGGTCGCGGTGGACCCGGAGAACGAGTCGGGCTACAGAGCCCGCGCGGGGGCGTATCTCGCGAAACTGGACGCCTTGGACGCGGAGGTGCGGGCGATGTTCGAGTCGGTGCCCCGCGAACGGCGGGTGCTCGTGACGAGTCACGATGCGTTCAACTACCTCGCGCAGGAGTACGACGTGGAAGTACACGGCGTGATCGGGATCTCGACGGACCAGCAGCCCCGCCCGCAGGACCTCGAGACGCTGATCGCCCTGGTGCACGAGCGGGGCGTGCGGGCCCTGTTCATCGAAACCAGCGTGTCGCAGACGCTCAACGATATCGTGCGGAAGATCGCCGACGAGTCGGGGGCCCGGATTGGAGGGACGCTCTACAGCGATTCACTCGACGAGCCGGGAGCGCCCGCCGGCAGCTACATCGGGATGATGCGGCACAACGTGCGGACGATCGTGGAAGCGCTGCAGTGAAACCCCCGCCGGAAACGGAGCAGAACCCGATACCCGAGGCGGGGAGTGTCGAAACGCGGCGGGCGGCGCCCGCTGCGCCGCGACCCGCGGCGGAGTACCCGCTCGTCGTCGATTCCGTCACGGTGGCGTATCAGTCGCGCCCGGTGCTGCGGTCGGTGTCGTTCGCGGTAACGGCGGGGCAGACGGTTGGCGTCATCGGCCCCAACGGGGCCGGCAAGAGCACGTTGCTCAAGTGCGTCCTGGGGCTGATCAAGCCGGACATCGGCTCGGTACTGCTCTTTGGTGAGCCGATCAGCGACGTGCGGCAGCGCGTGGCTTACGTCCCGCAGATCGAGGCGGTGGACTGGGACTTCCCGGTGACGGTGCTCGACGTGGTGACGATGGGCCGCTACGGGCGGCTGCGGCTGCTGCAGTGGCCGGGCCGGGCGGATCGGGAGGCGGCGATGGAGGCGCTGGGGCGCGTCGGGATGACGGAGTTCGCGGGGCGTCACATCCGGCAGCTTTCGGGGGGGCAGCAGCGGCGGGTGTTCCTCGCGCGGGCCCTCTGTCAGGGGGCAGACCTCCTGCTGCTCGATGAGCCGTTCGCGGGCGTGGACGCCGCGACGGAGCACGCGATCTTCGACCTGATCGACGTGATGGCGGCGGAAGGGAAGACGCTGGTGGTGGTCAACCACGACCTCTCGGTGCTGGACCGGTTCGACGCGCTGCTGATGCTGAATCAGCGGGTCGTCGCCTTCGGGCCGACCGACGCGGTGAACACGTCCGAGCACCTGCGGGCGACGTACGGCGGGCGGCTGGCGATGCTCGAGGCCGCCGACGAGGCGCTGCTGAGGCCGCGTGACGCGGCGAAGGTGGACACGCCATGATGGCCCTGGCCCAGATCTCGATCGAGTGGTCTCAGTGGACCCAGCCGCTGAGCGAGCGATGGTGGGCCGAGACCGCCGGCTCCATGCTCGTCGGGCTGACGCTCGGCGTGCTGGGGTGCTTCGTGGTGCTGCGGCGGATGGCGCTGATCGGCGACGCGCTCTCGCACGCGATCCTGCCGGGCGTGGTCATCGCCTTCATCATCACGCGGAGCAACGTGATCTGGGGCCTGCTGCTCGGCGCCGCGCTCGCCGGACTGACCACGGCCGTGCTGATCAACCTCGTGAGCCGGTTCAGCCGGACGAAGGAAGACTCGGCGACGGGGATCGTTTTCACGGCCCTTTTCGCGCTGGGGCTGATCCTCGTGAGCAACCTGCCGCGGGCGACCCACTTCGATCTTCAGGACTTCGTCATGGGGGACCCGTTCGCGGTGGGCAGCGCGGACCTGATGATGATGGCGATCACCTGCCCGCTCGTGCTGCTCGTGATCGCGGCGCTTTACCCGCGGCTGAAGCTCGTGAGCTTCGATCCGGTCGTCGCCGCGGCGATGGGCGTGTCCGTCACGTTCGTGCACTACCTGATCATGGGGATGCTCTCGATCACGGTGGTCGTCGGCTTGAGAACGACGGGTGTGATCCTCGTGATCGCGATGCTGATTACGCCCGCGTCGGCGGCTTACCAGTTGACGAACCGATTCGTGACGATGCTCGTGCTGTCGGGGTTGTTCGGCGCGGGGTCGGTGCTGGCGGGGATGTCGGCGGCGTTCGTGCTCAACGTGCCCGCGGGCCCGGCCATGGTCATCGCCGCGGCGGCCCTGTTCCTCGTCTGCGTGGTCGCGAGCCCGTCGCACGGCGTCGTCTTCCGCTTGTGGCGCAAGCGGCAACTCGGCCGACACATCGAGGCGGAGGACCTGCTCAAGGCGATGTACAAGGCGACGGGCGGCGCGGCCGACACGGCAGGCGTCGGCCTGCGGTCGATCGCCGGCGGCGCTTCGCTGCCCGAGGCCCGCGCGTCGAAGCTGCTGAACCGGCTCGTGAACCAGCAACTGGTCCGCAGCGGCCCCGACGGGTTCGTCATCACCGACGCCGGGCGGGATCACGCCGAAAAAATCGTCCGCACGCACCGGCTGTGGGAGACCTACCTCAACGAGCAGGCGGGCCTGGCCGACCCACAGCTCCACCTCGAGGCGGAACGCCTCGAGCATGCGCACGAACTCGCGGAGGAACTCGACGAGAAGCTCGGCAAGCCGCAACGCGACCCGCACGGCACGGAGATCCCGCGGCCGGTGTCGGACACGCGGTAGCGTCTCGCTTCGGACAGAGAGAGCGGCGGACCGGTCAGGCCCCGACGGGCGCCCGCACCGAACCGGTGATCTTCTTCGCCGCGTCGGTCAGGTCGGCGGCGACCTGCATCATCTCGATGTCCTTCTTCGCGCCCTCGAGCAGCTTGCGGGCTGGGTCCACGTTCGTCCCCTCGAGGCGGACGACGAGCGGCACCTTGAAGCCCACCTCCTTGGCAGCGTTGATGATCGACTGCGCGATCACGTCGCACTTCATGATGCCACCGAAGATGTTGACGAGCACCCCCTCGACCTTGCTGTCGGCGAGGATGATGCGGAAGGCCTCGGTGACCGCCTCCTCGGTGGCGCCGCCGCCGACGTCGAGGAAGTTCGCCGGCTCGCCGCCGTGGAGCTTGACGATGTCCATCGTCGCCATCGCGAGGCCCGCGCCGTTGACGAGGCAGCCGATGTTCCCGTCGAGCTTGATGTAGGAGAGCCCGAACCGCTTGGCCTGGGCCTCGGACGGGTCTTCCTCGTTGGGGTCGTGGAAGTTGCGGACGGCCTCTTCGTGCCGGAAGGCGGCGTTCTCGTCCATGCTGATCTTCGCGTCGATGGCGACGACCAGACCGTCGGGGTGCTCTTCCGTCGGCTTGGTGACGACGAGCGGGTTGATCTCGACGAGCGAGCCGTCCGAGGCGAGGAAGAGGTCCGAGAGCTGGTGCATGATTTTCCCGGCCATACGGACCTGCTGCCCGGTGAAGCCCATGCGGTAGGCGACCTTGCGGGCCTGGTACGCGGCGATGCCGGTAATGGGCGAGATGACCTCGCGGATGATCGCGTCCGGGTTGGAGTGCGCGACCTCCTCGATGTCCATGCCTCCCTCGGCCGAGGCGATAAGGACCGGGCTGCCGGAAAGGCGGTCCACCGTCATCGCCAGGTAGTATTCCTTAGCGATCTCTACGCCCGAGGCGACGAGGAGCTTGGTGACCTTCACGCCCTGCGGCCCCGTCTGCGGCGTCACCAGGGGCTTGCTGAGGATGCCCTTCGCCGCTTCCCGGGCCTCGTCGGCGGAACGGACGAGCTTGACCCCGCCCCCCTTGCCCCGGCCGCCGGCGTGCACCTGGGCCTTGACCACGGCGAGCTTCGCGTTGTGGCGGCTCACGAGCGTCTCGAAAGCCCGGCCGGCGTCGGTGGCGTTCTCGACGACGATCCCGGGCGGGACGGGGACGCCGAACTTCTGGAGCAGTTCACGGGCCTGGTATTCGTGGATGTTCATAGACCCCAGAGGATAGCGGTGGACGCGGGCGGGTGCCATAAGCCCATGGACCCGGTAGCAGGGATCTGAGGGTGGAGCTCGCTCCGCGCCCGTCCCGGCCCCGCGGGGACGGT
>CAZKRE010000229.1:0-4925 GCA_964555075.1 uncultured Phycisphaeraceae bacterium | reverse complement strand
CGACGACGAGCACCTCGAGGTGGGAGTTGACCCGCTCGAGCAGGACCTGCACCCGGCCGCCGCGGGGGGTGAACTTGATCGCGTTGTTGATCAGGTTCCAGAGCACCTGTTGCAGCCGCTGCGGGTCGCCGCTGACCGGCCCGGCCTTGGGGTCGAGGACGACCTGCAGGCGAACCCCCTTGGCGTCCGCGGCGTGGCGGACGGTCTCGACCGCGGCCTCGATGACCGGCGCGAGCGCCACCCGCTGCACGTCGAGGCGGATCTTGCCGGAGATGATCCGGCTCATGTCGAGCAGGTCCTCGATGATCTGCGTCTGTGCCCGGGCGTTGCGCTCGATCGTCTCGAGCCCCTGGCGGACGTTGTCGGGCAGCGGGTCGCCGCTGGCCTGCAGCAGGATCTGCGACCAGCCGTAGATGGCGTTGAGCGGCGTGCGGAGCTCGTGCGAGAGGGTCGCGAGGAACTCGTCCTTCATCCGGCTGGCCTGCTCCGCCTCCCCGCGGGCCGCACGCTCGCTGGCGAGCAACTGGTCCTTCTGGGCATTGGCGCATCGGGCGGCCTCGAACAGCCGGGCGTTGTCGATCCCCACCGCCGCCTGCGCCGCGATGCCCACCGCCAGCCGCTCGGCCCGCTCGGTGAACACCCCGGGCTCCTCGTGGCCGAAGAAGAGCGCGCCCAGCTGGTCCCCCGAGCGGGACGTCACCGGCACGGCGAGGTAGCTGCGCACCGGGAGGTGGGACTCCGGCGTGCCGCCGTGCGACGCGTTGCGGCCGTAACGAGGGTCGGCGAGGACGTCGTCCAGCCGGATCACCCCCTCGCCCCGAAACGTCGGGCCGAAGATGCCGGTCTTCCGCGGCATCGGGAAGCGGTCGAAGTAGGATCGATCGACGCCCGAGACGCTGTAGAGCGAGTCGGACCCGCTCCGCTCGTCCGTCATGAAGAAGGCGCCGAACTGCGCCCCGGTCAGCCGGGTGGTGGCGTCGGTCACGATCTGCACCAGCTTGCGGAGGTCGAGTTCGGCGGCGACGGCCTGGCCGACGCGGTGGATCGTGTCGACGACCGCCGACTCCTCGCGGGCCCGCTGCTCGGCGAGCACCTGGGCCGTGGCGTCGATCGTGATGCCGTCGAAGCGGACCGGCTCGCCGTCGCTGTTGTAGAACCCCCCGCCGCTGGCGCGGACCCACTTGACCCGCGTGCCGTCGGGCGACCGCGTGCGGTAGTGGATGTCGAACGGTTGCCGGTCGCGGAGGCTGGCGTCGATCGTCTGCCGGACCCGGTCGCGGTCGTCGGGGTGGATCCGCTCGTAGAAGGTGTCGATCGTGACCGGGGCGCCGGGGGGGAGGTGGAAGTGCTCGCGGACCTTGTCGTCCCAGGTGAGCCGGCCGAACGGCAGCGGGTGGTACCACACCCCGACGTTCGCGCCGCTGACGACGGTCTTGAGCTGCTCGCGGCTCTCGCGGAGGGCCTCGGTGACGCGGGCGCGTTCGATGGACTCCCAGCACCGGGCGGCCACGGCGCGGACGAGTTCCACCTCGTCCGGCCGCCAGACGCGGGGGGTGGCGGAGTGGACCGCCATCGCCCCCGCCAGTCGCCCCCGCTTCCGCAGGGGGGCGCAGATGACGGCCCGGATCTGCGCCGCGCGGTACGCCGCGAGGTCGCCCACCGGCGGGGTGTGCGTCTCGACGTCGTGGGCGACGAACACCCGGTCCTCGCGCATCAGCCGCCGCACCTCGTCCCCGAAGTCGGCAAACCGGAGCCGGCCGACGATGCTGCGCACCTCGGGCCCGCGCGTGTAGTTGCCCGCGAGGTTCATCGTGTCCTCGTCGGCTTCGACATCGGCGTAAGCGCAGCGGTCGACCCCGAGGTACTCGCCCAGCAGCCGCGCGGCCGTCTGCGTGATCTCCTGCGGCTCCGCGAGGGGGCGCACCTCGTCGTCGAGGCGGACGAGGAACGCGTCGCGGAGCTGCGACCGCTTGCGGTCGGTGATGTCGACGCACGCCCCGATGTACCCGAGGAACTCGCCGCCGGGGGCGAAGTTCGGCACGGCCTGATCCAGCAGCCAGCCGTACTCGCCGTCCGCGCGGCGCAGGCGGTAGTCCATCGCGAACGGCCGGCGGGCGTCGAACGCCTCGGTGTAGGTGCGGACGCAGTGGTCGAAGTCGTCGGGATGCACCCCTTGCGTCCAGCCGTCGCCGACCTCCTGCTCCAGGGTGCGCCCGGTGTATTCGAGCCAGCCCCTGTTGAACCAGGTGCAGGCCCGGGTGGTGTCGGCGATCCAGATGAGCGCCGGGGCGGCGTTGGCCAGCAGGCGGAACCGCTGCTCGGCCTCCTGGACGCGTTCGGCGGCCTCGCGCCGGGCGGTGACGTCCTGGATGAGCGTGAAGTACCCCACGACCCGCCCCGCCCGGTCCCGGTGCGGCGTGTAGAGCACCTCGACCGCGCGCCGCCCGGCGCCCGCGTAGTTCAGCACCGCGTCGGCCCGCAGTTCCTCCCCCGCGAGCACCGCCTCGATGTTCGGCCGGACCTGCTCGTACGCCGCCTCGCCCAGCACGTCGCGGAGGTGCCGCCCGCGGAGGTCGTCCCGGCTGACGCCGAACCACCGCTCGTAGGTGCGGTTGTTGAACCGGTACCGCTGCTCCGCATCGACATACGCGATCAGCACCGGCAGCGCATCGGCGACCTGGCGGAACTGCTCGTCCGCGAGCCGACCCGCCTCCTCCGCCTCTTTCCGCGCGGTGATGTCGTGGAAGAAGACGCCCAGCCCGTCGTCGGTCGGCGTCACGCGGACCGACAGCCACCGGCCCGTCACGGTCGACCGCGCCTCGAACTCCACCGGCTCGCCCGTCGCGAACGCCTCCTCGAAACGCTCCTGAAACACCGAGCCCCGCGCGGTCGGGAACAGGTCCCAGACGACCCGGCCGAGCACGTCATCGCTCGCGATGCCGAAGTGCGCCTCCGCCTTCCGGTTGACGTACGTGAGCCGCCACTGCGGGTCCAGCGCGTAGAACGCGTCGGTGATGCTCTCCAACACGGCCGCGGCGGACTTCGACGTGAACGGGTTCAACCGGGAGCTCCGGGCGCGGGGAAGATGCGGACGACGTTATTCCCCGCGTCCGGCGTTGGCAACAGGGGTAACCTTGCGGCGGGAGCGCCTCGTCGCCGGCGCAACGGGACTTCGCCCGTGCTGACGAGGGCGCGGCCGAAGGATCGTCCGCGGTTGAGAGGCGCGATCAGTTCGACTTGGCGGCGGCTTCACCCGCCCGGCGCGGGCCCATGCCCGTGCTCTCCCGCCAGACGACCTCGCCGGCGACGAGCACTTCCCGCGGCTCGCGGGTGCGGTCCTCGATCTCGGCCAGGAGCAGGTCGACCGCCTTCTGGATGAGGTCCCGTTCGGCGCGGCGGATGCTGGTGAGCGGCGGGTCGAGCTGGTCGCACACCCACAGGTCGTCGTGGCCGACGATGCTCACATCGCGCGGCACCTGCAGGCCCTGGTTCTGCAGCTCGATACTGGCGCCGAGCGCGACCCAGTCGTTCTCGCAGAAGATGGCGGTGGGCCGACGGTCGAGGTCGCGGAGCCGGATCGCCCCTTCCCGGCCCCCGACGATCTCCGCGGGCACCCCCGTCACGACCCAGGCCGGGTCGGCTTCGAGGCCGATCTCCGCCAGCGCCTGCAGATAGGCCCGATGGCGCGCCTGCGACGTGGGGTACTCCAGCCGGGTCAGGAGCATGCCGAACGCCTCGTGGCCCCGCGCGGCGAGCTGGACGATCGCGTCGCGGATGGCGGGCTCGGGGTTGGAGCGGACACAACTGATCCCCAGCCGCTCGACCGAGTCGTTGATGGCGACCGCGGGGACGTCGAGCGACCGGATCTCCGCGACGAGCTCCGCCTCGGGGTGGCCGGCGACGAGGACGCCGTCGACCCGGTTCTGCTGGACGATGGCGGGCAGGGTCTGGCTGCCGCGGCTGACGAACTCGAGGTTGACGTGCAGGTTCCGCTCCGCGAGCAGTTGCTGCGCGTGCCAGGCGATGCGGGAGACGAAGTCGTTGTGGTCGGTGCGGTCGCGGCCGGTGGAGCCCAGCAGCAGGCCGATCGACTGGGCCCGCTTGGACCGCAGCGGTCGGGGGCGGTAGCCCGCCTGCTGGGCGAGGTTGCGGATGTGTCGCGCCCGCTGCTCGTTGACGCGCGGGTCGTTGTTGAGGGCCCGGGAGACGGTGCTGACGTCGACGCAGGCGAGCTTCGCCAAGTCACGGAGCGCGATCCGCCCGCGCCGCTTGGAGGGGGAGGCCACGCCGCCATTCTCGGTTGATGCACACACGAGGGCTCACTCCCGACAACTGTTGCCCCAAAAGAGTACATCGACCGGCGCCGGAATGCAACGAGTTCGCCTAAGTTGCAGGGAAAACCCCCGCCGCCCCCATCCGCAGCGGAGCGGCCTCCACCACGCCGCCACCCAGGAGCCCGGTCCCCAGCGCGAACCGGGACCCGCCGGCGCGGGAGCGGGCTGATCCCCGCCAGACCAGCGACGGGAGGTGACAGAAGGTTGGTTGCACGACTGCCGGGGGGCCGCGCACGCGTACCAAGTCGTTCTGCACGCGTGCGCGGGAGCTTTGCACGCGTGCAAAGTCGTCCTGCACGCGTGCGCAGGAGCTCTGCACGCGTGCAAAGTCGTTCTGCACGCGTGCGCAGGAGCTCTGCACGCGTGCAAAGTCGTTCTGCACGCGTACCAAGGAGATGCGCACGCGTGCCGCGGCGCTTGGTACGCGTACCCAGGAGCGCCGCCCGCGTTCAGACGTCCGGTCGTCCACGCGCCGGGTCGGCAGCACATCACCTCAACCCCCGGGCCCCCCCCCCCCCCCCGCCCCCACCCCACCCCCCAGGAGGCCCCCCCGACCCACCCCGCGGGGGGGGGGGGGGGGGGGGGGGGGTG
>CAZKRE010000228.1:0-4955 GCA_964555075.1 uncultured Phycisphaeraceae bacterium | reverse complement strand
CGTCCCTCGCCTCAGATGGTCAGCCACTTCAACGACGGGCGGGCGCTGGAGGTCGAGCGCGGCGTGGAATACACGCTGCTCGTCACGCCGGGATTGAAGGAGGATGCCGATTACATCGCAGATCGCCTCTCGGCGGTCGCGGGGGTCAAGGTCGCGGTGGCGGAGGACGGGGCCTTGTCGCGCCACGGCGGCCAGGTCGCGGTGCTCCGTGGAGACAGTGACTGGCGGGGGCCGGAGATCGCGCCGGTCGAGGTAGGGCGGGCGGGGGGGTACACGCTTCAGATCGAGCCGGAGGGTGCGTTCCTCGTGGCGGGCGATCGCCTGGGGGCGTTCTACGGGCTGCAGACCTTGGTGCAGGCGTTCGCCTCGGCGGCGGATTCGGGGGAACGCTTGCCGGCGGCGCTGGTCGCCGACTGGCCCGATCTCGCGAACCGCTCGATCCTGCTGGTGGTCACCAAGCTGCGGGGAAGCGATGACCTGACGTATCTCAAGCGGGTGCTCGATGCGCTGGCGGGGTTGAAGTACAGCAGCGTGTTCTTCGAGTTCTCGAACGCGCTGCCCGGGCCGAAGTACCCCTTCCCGAAGCTGGCGGGGAACCCACTCGACGAGGCGAAGGTCGCCGAGCTCTGCGACTACGCCCGCGCGCTCCACATGGAAGTCAACCTCGCGTTCCAGTTCGGCGGGCACTGCACCTGGCTGCTGCACGAACCCGCGTACGAAGACCTCGGCGAGGCACCCAAGGAACGGTTTTCCTGGGACAACACCAACTGGTCTCCGGCGAACGAGAAGCTCTGGCCGATCATCGAGGACCTGGTGCTGCACCAGATCGCCGTCTGCAAACCGACCCGCGTCCACATCGCGCACGACGAGATGGAGTTCGGCGAGTTCAACACGTCGAAATCCAGCCGCGCGGCAGGCCTGTCAAACGAGGAGTTGGTGGCCCGCGGCATCAACCGGCTGCGGGAGATCATCCCCGCCGACATCAAGGTCCACATCTGGTTCGACCTCTTCATGCCCGAGGAGATCAAGCGCGGCCACCGCGTCGGCTTCGTGAACAGCGACCGCATGCACGAACTCACGCCCGACGACCTGGAGATCAACCTCTGGCTTTACGGCGGTGAGGTCGATCACGTGACCGCGGCGGCGTACCTCAAGCGGCACGGCCGCAAGTTCTGGACCTCGACGTTCGAGCCGGCGGGCGTCGAGCGGGTGGCCTACTTCACGAAACTCCTCGGTGGCGAAGGGGTGATGGGGACGCACTGGTTCGAGGTGGACAGCAAGTGGACCACGCCGCGGAATCTCTCCCCGAAGGCGATGCACGCCATCGTCGCCCTCGGCCAGCATGCGTGGAGCTCGGCGCCCGTCGGGAACCTCGTCGAGCAGGACACGGCCCGGCTGTTCCGGCTGCTCACGGCCGGGACGGACGACACGGCCCCGGCCCCGGCCCCGAAGGGACGGGGTGAGGCGGTCGATCTCGCGGCGGCGGCCAACGGCGACGGGGACTTGGTGCGGTCGCAGTCGCCGTGGGTCGGGAGGCTTCTCGCGGCGCTCCGCGAGGGGCGGGGCGACGCGGCGCGAGGGCTGGACCGATCGGTGCCGGGCGGGGGGGTTCTGCTTGCGGGGCAGGAATCCGAAGTCGGCACGCTGCCGCAGAAGGTCACCATCCCCGTGGGTCGGACGGTGTCGGCGGTGACGTTCTTCCACACCGCGAACACCCCGGCCCCGGCCGCGGGCCTGGACGTGTGGAACCAGGCCTTCGCCCACCCGAGGATCGGCTCCTACACGCTCGTCTTCGCCGACGGGCAGCGGGAGGTCGCCGAAACCATCTCGCTCGACTACCGCTGGAACATCCAGGACTGGAACAGCCTGTACGGGGCGTACGCCGCCCGGATGGCGTGGACCGCCGCGGGCGACGGCGGGGTGCGGATGCAGGCGCAGCAGGCCCGTTGGCGCAGCACCGAGGCGGGTGGCCGGCGGCTGGAGCGGATCGAGGTGGCGTCGGACCTGCGGAACGGGATGAACCCGCTGCTCCTCCAGGTGACGACCCACGGCCCCCATGTTCCGGCGAACGGAGACAGCGAGGGCCACGCGGAAACGATCTGGGCGGACGATTTCGAGTTCCGGTCACTGCGAGAACTGCAGGCGGCCTGGAGCGGGATCGGCAGGAAGTTCGAGCAGCCCGGGTGGAAGGTGGGCGGGGCGGCGTCGGGCGAGAAGGCGATGATGTGGCAGCTCAAGGGCACCGGCGGCAAGCTCCGCACCGACGTCGGCTTCCAACGGGAACGTCTGGACTTCTCGGAGGCGAACGAGCTGAGCTTTTCGATGCGGACGCTCGGCGGCGACGACGCGGAGACCCGCGGGTTCACCTGCGCGGTGTACCTGGGCAACGCGGAGGCCAACTACTGGTACCGGTACGTCTTTACGCTGCCGCCGCGGGGCAAGTGGGAGACGATCCGGCTGCCGCTGTCGGCCCGGTTCACGGAGGGGCCGGTGCCGCAGGAGGGCGGGCTGTCCGACCTGGACACGTTCATGATCTCGGTGTGGCACCAGAACAAGACGTCGGTGGCGGTCCTGCTGGACGACGTGCGGGTGGTGAAAAGCGAGAACCCGCTGCTTCATAAGACCGTGCGGTAGCCGGAGCGGATGAAGCTCGAGCGTGGGTGATCCGGCAAGGCGTGATGCTTCTTGGGTGAAATCCCGCCATGCTTGTACGTAAATGACACAAAAACGTAACGATCCACTTTCCTCGCGGATATCTCTTGACACGCCAGATCTGTGTATTACAGTAATACAGTGCGCCATAAGGGGTGGTGCGGATGGTCATGTTCTCAATTCTGCAACAGGAAAAGGAGAGTACGATGAATGTCAATCAGGTCACATGGAATCGAAGTCTGTCTGCCGGTCTGTCCGTCGCGGTGATGTTGGCGGGAGGTTTTTCCAGCGAGCTGCACGCGGATGTCGTCACCGTGCCTTACTCCGAAGACTTTGCGTCTTCGACGTCGCTGGACGGCTACCCTGACATCGCGTTCACGACGACCCCGTCGCCGACGAATGACTGGAGTATCAACGCCGAGCGAGCACACTTGAGGCTCCTTACGGCCAGCCAAATCGGCGCAGCATCGGTTCAACTGTCATCCCCCGTCACGACCCCGATCACCGTTTCGACGGAGTTGCGCGTCCCCCAGTTGGCGGGCGGCAGTGACGTCGGGTTGGCCCTGTTTGGGAGCTCTCCCGATTTTGCCCTGAACACGGCCCACTATCTGTTGGATATCAGACCTCTCGCCAAAACCATGCGCATCGTCAAGATGACGTCCACGGGCAGTGCGGTGGAGATTGTGAGCGCCACGACCATCCCCGGCTTCAACTGGGACGGCCCTGTCTACCAGTTGATCGCCGAAGCGACGCCTAGCGATAGCGGCCTGGCGCTGAAGCTGACCGTTTTCAACGTGGCCACGCCGGAGCAAAGCACCACGGTCAGTGGGACGGATACGTCGCCGCTTACGGGTACGTATTTCGGGCTGCGGTCCCGGTCGGGAGCGGGGGACGGCCTCATCCGGGTGTACTACGACGACTTCAGCATCGTCCCCGAGCCGGCGAGCCTCGGGCTTCTGCTGGCGGGCGGGCTGGTGATGGGGCTGCGGCGTCGGCAGGGTCGGCACGAGGCCTGAGTCAAAGAGGTTCGAGGCTTGAGGATCGGCCAGCGATCGGCCGCAGAAAGCGAGATGGACATGCTCTCCCACAGAAGCCCGCGGCAGATGGCTTTCACCCTGATCGAACTCCTCGTGGTGATCTCGATCATCGCGCTGCTCATCGCCATCCTGCTCCCGGCGCTCGCGAAGGCCCGGGAGACGGCCCAGCGGGCGGCGTGCATGAGCAACCTCCGCCAGCTCTCGATCGCCAGCACAGCTTACGCGCTGGAGCAGGAGCGGCTGGTGCCGATCCGGGTAGGGCCTGCTGTTAATCCCCGGCCCTGGCGGCAGATCCTCGTCGAGCAGCGGTACATCACGGATCTCAGGGGCATGATCTGCCCTTCCGATGAGGTTTCAACCCAGATCGATCCCAACCCCGAGGCGTACGCATATCCGTATGTCCCCTATATGAGGATCCATTCCTATGGGATCAACAGCTTCATTGATATGGACGCCAATCCGGGGACGACAGCGGATCGGCTGCATGGATACGGCGAGGCCAGCAAGCACGGACTCGAATCGGTACGGAAACCATCGGAATCTATTTTCATGGGCGACCTCGGCTATGTGGTGATCCCTACGGACCCCATCACCAAATGGAGGCGTCTCGACATCAGTGGGGGCGGCGGGAGCCACGGCTACATGTACTTCCCGCTCACCTTTTTCAACTCCGATCCGTGGTATTTCTTCCCCGAACACGATGGGGCGGGCTCGGCGTCGTTCTATGATGGGCATGTGCGGGCGGTGGACATCGAGCGAGAGATCAAGCCCTACCCGATGGGTCACGGGCAGTGTATTTTCGACAACCGCTAAAGCCGGTCCGGGACGCCGAAGGCCGATGCGAGGGCGGCGTGAGTCGGACGCACGCGGTTCGAGAGGTCCGAGGGCAAGGTGCCGCAGGAGGGCGGGCTGTCGGACCTCGACGCACGCGGGCCGGGGGGGCGAGGATTCGAGGACGTACCATGCCGCCAGTGATTGAAGGCAACAAGGTCCCGCTCTACCACCAGGTGGCGCGGAACATGATGCAGCGGATCCGTATCGGGGATTACCGCGCCGGGCACCCGCTGCCTCCGATCCGCAGCATCTCCGGCGAGTTCAACGTCAGCGTCAACGTGGTGCAGCGCGCCATCCGCATCCTCGAGCGGGACGGGCTGGTGCTGTCGCAGCACGGCAAGCAGGTGATGGTCGCGTCGGCCGACGGCGCCGACCGGGCGGCGCTGGTGTTCGGGCTGATCCACCCTTATGCCGAGGGGATGTCGTTCGGAC
>CAZKRE010000227.1:0-4955 GCA_964555075.1 uncultured Phycisphaeraceae bacterium | reverse complement strand
GCGCCGAACTTGCGGGTGCGGCGGAGGTAGTCGGCGAGGGCTTCGTGGTAGTGGGCGGTGTCGAAGTCGGGCCAGCAGACGCCGCTGACGAAGAGCTCGGTGTAGCTGATCTGCCAGAGGAGGTAGTTGCTGATCCGCATCTCGCCCGCGGTGCGGATGAGCAGGTCGGGGTCGGGGATGCCGGCGGTGTAGAGGTGGGAGGCGATGGTGTCCTGGGTGATCGCGTCGGGGTCGAGGGCGCCGGCCTTCACCTGGCGTGCGATGGCGCGGACCGCGTCGGTGATCTCCATCCGCGAGCCGTAGTTGACGGCGAGGCAGAGCGTCACGCCGGTGCAGTCCTTGAGGTAGTCCCGCGTCGCGTCGAACTCCCGGAGCACTTCGGGGGGCAGCCCCTCGCGGCGGCCGATCTGGACGAGGCGGACGTTCTGCCGCTTGAGCTCGTCGCGTTCGGCGACGAGGTGCTGGACGTAGAGGGACATGAGGAACCCGACTTCCTCGGCGGAGCGGGACCAGTTCTCGGTGGAGAAGGAGTAGAGGGTGAGGTAGTCGATGCCGAGGCGGCCGGTCTCTTCGAGGATGCGGCGGACGACCTTGGCGCCGGCGGCGTGGCCGGCGGTGCGGGGCATGCCCAAGCGCTGGGCCCAGCGGCCGTTGCCGTCCATGATGATGGCGACGTGGCGGGGGAGCCCGGCCTGGCCGGGGGCGATGTGGGATGTGGGATGTGCGATGTGGGATGTTGAGGGAGTCATCACGACGTTACCTGGCATCCGTTCCGATCCCCTCTCCCCCTCGGGGAGAGGGTCAGGGTGAGGGGCGAGCGTCCCTGTGCGTCGGTCGCGGCTGGGCCGATTCGCAAGCGAGCGCCCCTTCACGTTCGCCCCTCACCCCGGCCCTCTCCCCATGGGGGAGAGGGGGTAAGAAGCGGCACCCACATCCCACATCCCACATCCAACATCCAACATTTCTACCGCACCAGGATCTGGTCGCGTTTGCGGCCGACGCAGACCATCGCGATCCGCGTGCCGAGGTAGGCCTCGACGTGCTCGACGTAGGCCTTGGCCTGCGGCGGCAGGTCGGCGTAGGTGCGGCAGTTCTCGGTGGATCCCGCGGGGAAGCCGTCGAGCTCTTCGAAGATCGGCTCGGCATCGGCGAGGGCGACGGCGTCGGGGATGAAGGTCTGCGTGTCCTTGCCGGCGACGCGGTAGCCGACGCAGAGCCTGATCTTCTCGAGGCCCGCGAGGACGGAGAGGCCGGTGCAGGCGAGGGCGGTGACGCCCGAGAGCTCGACGGCGTACTTGACGGCGACGAGGTCGAGCCAGCCGGTGCGGCGGGGCCGGCCGGTGGTGGTGCCGAACTCGCGGCCGATCTGGCGGATCTGCTCGCCGATGCCGTCGTGGAGCTCGGTGGTGAAGGGCCCGCCGCCGACGCGGGAGGTGTAGAGCTTGAACACGCCCAGGACCTGTTGCAGTCGCCGGCCGGGGAAGCCGGCGCCGGCGTGGATGCCCAGGGCGGAGCAGTTGCTGGAGGTCACGAACGGGTAGGTGCCGTGGTCGATGTCGAGGAGGGTGGCGTTGGCGCCCTCGAAGAGGATGTTCTGGCCCTGGCGCGACGCGGTCTGGAGGAGCAGGGTGGTGTCGCAGATGTGGGGGCGGAGCCGCTCGGCCTGGGCGAGCAGCTCGTCGAGGAGCGCCGCGGCGTCGAACGGCTCGAACGCCTTGCCGCAGGCGTCGGCGAGGGGCTTGAGGATGAGGTTCTTGACGGCGACGATCCGCTGGATCTGCGGCTTCAGCGCGTCGGGCCGGAGCAGGTCGCCGACGCGGACGGCGGTGGAGCGGAGGGACTTGTCGGCGTAGCAGGGCCCGATGCCGCGGCCGGTGGTGCCGATGGCGGCGGCGCCTTCCCACTGGGCGGCGAGGGCTTGGTCGAAGAGCTGGTCCTGGGCCTTGTGGTAGGGGAGGACGAGGTGGGCGCGGTCGGAGATGCGGAGGTTTTCGCCGTCGATCACGACGCCGCGGGCGCGGAGGCCGTCGATCTCCTTGAGGATCTGGGTCGGGTCGATGACGACGCCGTTGCCCAGGACGTTGGTGGCCTGGGGGGAGAGGATGCCCGAGGGGATGAGGTGGAGGGCGATCTTCTCGTCGCCGACCTGGACGGAGTGGCCGGCGTTGGCGCCGCCGTTGTATCGGGCGACGACGTCGAACCGCCCGGCGAGGGCATCGACGATCTGGCCCTTGCCCTCGTCGCCGTACTGGAGGCCGACGACGGCGGTGTGGCCGGCCTGGAGGCCGGCCTCACGGAGGAGGTCTTCGCGAGCCGGCGCGGTGTCCGAGGTTTCCGGGGTTTCCGGGGGTGCCGGCACATCGGAGGCGGTAGTCATGTCGGGCGGTTCCAGGATCACGGCGCAGCGTGCGCCCAAAGGGGTGCATGATAGCAGATGGGGCGGGCGGCACGCCGCTCCTGACGAGCCCGCGACGGAGCGGGCGGGTGGAGTTGCGCGTGGTTGCGCGGGGGGGGATCCGGCCCTTCGCGGAGCCTCAGGGCCGGCGTTGGGGCCGGCGTTGGGGGCGACGCCCGAGGGCGAGGGTCGCGAGCGCGAGCGCTGTGAGCGTTGCCGGCTCGGGGATCAGGACCAGGGGGGCGTCGGGGGCGCGCTGGAACGTCCACTCGAACGCTTCGCCGCTGGCGAGGATGCCGCTGAGGGTGCCGATGGTGGCGGTGACGTCGCCGTTCTCGATGGGGTTGTCATCGAGGAGGAAGCTGTGGCCGTGGATGGCGGTGGTGATGAGGGCGTTGGCGAGGTTGAGGTCGCCGTCGCTGTTGAAGCCGAGGAGATCGCCGCCGTAGATGTCGATGGTGGCGTCGGCGGGGGTGAGGGTGGAGGGGCGGGTGACGAGGCCGTGCTTGCCTTGGAATCGGCCGCCGGTGATGGTGAGGGAGAGGGCGGTGGGGACGTCGCCGACGGCGAGTCCGGCGCCGATGAGGCTGGTGTGCTCGCCCCCGCCGCTCACCAGCATGGTGAAGGTGACGCCGCCGTAGAACTCGCCGCCGTGGATGGTGACGTCGGCGTTGCCGTCGATGCGGAGTCCGTCGCCGGACTCGGCGGTCGCGGTGTCCCAAGCGTTGGCCCAACTGGTTCCGGCCTGGAAGTAGCCGTTGTCGATGGTGAGGCTGGTGCCGCCGAGGACGTGGACGCCGTGGCCGCTGGTGGTGACGCCTTCACCGCGGAAGCCGTCGAAGAACAGGTCGCGGCCGGTCGTCGCTTCTCCGCCGACGTAGGAGCCGCCGGCGATGTGGACGTTCTGGCTCTGGGCGATGCGCAGGCCGTGGCCGCTCGTGGCCTGCATGTAGACGGCTCCGTCTTGCGAGAGCGCCTCGCCGCCGGTGACCGAGAGGTTTTGGAGGGTTGCGCCGTGGCTGGCGAGGAGGTAGAGCCCGACGCCGCCGGTGGCGGTGGTGTGGGTGACGGTCGGATCGAAGAAGGCCCCAAGCGCGTGGCCGCGGCCGCCGGTGATGGCGCCGCCGATGGCGGAGAAGGCGCCGGCGGTGATGAGGCCGGCGCCGCCGTGGGCGGTGAGGGAGGTCGAGGGGTTGATGGCGTTGAAGGTGGCGGTTGCGTCGCCGCCGGTTACGGTGCCTCCCTGGAGGAGGAAGGTGGCGCCGGCGGCGCCGCTGACGGCGAGGCCGGCGGTAGCGGAGGCGGAGCCGGTCGTTGAGTCGCCGGCGATCGTGCCGCCGCGGACGTCGAGGGTCGTCCCGGCTTCGGCGCGGACGCCGGGGATGCCGGTCGTCACGTCGCCGGTGATCAGGCCGCCGGCCTCAACGATCAGCGATGACCCGTTCTCGAGCGCCACGGGATCGCCGGGGCTGTGGTTGGGGTCGCCGGGGATGGTGTGGGTCAGGCCGTCGTCGTAGGTCACCGCGTTCGCGGTGCCGCAGAGGGCCATCGCGGCCAGCGTGAGACAAGGCCGCAGGAACGCCGGACGATAGGACATCATGATTTCCCCTCCTCAAAGATGAAGTTGCCGCGCCGCGCGGCTCGCGATCGTGTGCCATGATAGCCGAACCGACGCTTGCAGGGCCCGGGACGGGTGGCGTTGCCGATCGGCGAGCGGATCAGGGACGGGCGAGGGCGAGGATGTCGTCGGGGAGCCGGGGGGTGGCGCCGGGCTGGCTGGCGACGTAGGCGCCCATGTGGTTGGCGAGGTTGACCAGTTGGGCGGGGGGGAGGCGGCGGACGCGGCCGACGAGGATCGCGGCGGAGCAGGCGTCGCCCGCGCCGACGCTGTCGGCCGCGGCGTCGAGGGGATAGCTCACGCGGTCGCCCTCGTAGCGGTTGCCCCCGCGGCTGTAGATCGCGGTGCCCTCCGCGCCGCGGGTGAGCACGACCATTTCGAAGGGGAAGGCCTTGCAGAGCGAGGCGGCGGCGGCATCTTCCATCGCCTCGGGCGCGAGGCCGAGGAGGCGGAGGACGACGGGCAGCTCGTCGCGGTTGAGCTTGATGGCGGTTGCGAGTTCGCAGCTTCGGCGGAGGATGCGGGCGTCGTAAAACTCGCGCCCGCCGGAGCTGCGGAGGTTGACATCGAAGAGGCGGACCGCCCGCCCGCCGGTACGGGCGGTATCGAGGAAGCGGTAGATCGCGTTGCGGGCCTGGGCGTCGCGCTGGGCGAGCGTGCCGAAGCAGACGGCGTCGCAGGAGACGGCGAGGTCTTCGACGTCGAAGTCGAACTGGAGGTTGTCGTAGGCGGCGTTGAGGGCGATGTCGTAGGTGGGGTTGCCCTCGAGGTCGGTGTCGACGTCGACGCGGCCGGTGGGCCGGTCGGGGTCGGTCTGGAGGAACTCGGTGGTCATGCCGTGCTCGGCGACCTCGGCGAGCAGGCGGTTGCCCAGGTCGTCCTGCCCGACGCGGGAGACGACGACGCCCCGGCCCCGCGCTGCGCCCCCCGGATCGCCCGCCG
>CAZKRE010000226.1:0-5043 GCA_964555075.1 uncultured Phycisphaeraceae bacterium | reverse complement strand
AGGTAGTTGTTCGCGCAGAGGTTCAGCACCGTGCCGTCGCCCGACGAGACGCCGATGCGGGCCCGCTGCGGGGTGGTGATGATCCGCTCGCGCTTGAGCGTTCCCGCGTCACGGGACCGGTCGAGCTCCGCGCGGACCTGCTGGAGAAACGGTGTGGGCATGGGATCTTTCCCGGATGAGCCGCGGCGACGTCGCGCCGCCGCGGCGTGCTTCAGGGCCAAGGGATCGACTCAGGACCAGTCGAGCACGACTTTCCCCGCCTCGCCCGCCGCCATCGCCTCGAACCCATCGGCGAAGCGCCCGGCCGGGAGGCGGTGGGTGATCACCGGCGAGATGTCCAGCCCCGACTGGATCATCACCGTCATCTTGTACCACGTCTCGTACATCTCGCGGCCGTAGATCCCCTTGATCGTGAGCATGTTGAACACGACCTTCGTCCAGTCGATCTCGATGTGCCTGCCGGGGATCCCCAGCAGGCTGATCTTCCCGCCGTGGCACATGTGGTCGACCATGTCGCGGAACGCCGACGCGTTGCCCGACATCTCCAGGCCGACGTCGAAGCCCTCGTGCATCGACAGCGCCGCCTGCACGTCGGCGAGGGATTCGTGGCGGGCGTCCACCGCCCGCGTCGCGCCCATCCGCCGCGCGAGCTCGAGCCGGCGGGGGTTCACGTCGGTCACGACCACGTGCCGCGCCCCCGCGTGCCGCGCGACCGCCGCGGCCATGCAGCCGATCGGCCCGGCGCCGGTGATCAGCACGTCCTCCCCCAGGAGGTCCCACTGCAGCGCGGTGTGGGCCGCGTTCCCGAACGGGTCGAAGATCGCCGCCAGATCGAGGTCCATCCCCGGCGCGTGCTCCCACACGTTGGCGTTGGGGATCGAGATGTACTCCGCGAACGCGCCGGGGCGGTTGACCCCGATGCCGCTCGTGTGGGCGCACAGGTGCCGCCGGCCGGCCATGCAGTTCCGGCACCGGCCGCACACGACGTGCCCCTCGCCGCTGACGATCATCCCCGGGTGGTAGTCGTTCACGTTGTCCCCCACCTCGACGATCTCGCCGACGAACTCGTGCCCGACCACCATCGGCGCCGGGACGGTCGCCTGGGCCCACTCGTCCCACTGGTAGATGTGCAGGTCCGTGCCGCAGATGCCCGTCTTCCGGACCCGGACCAGCACGTCGTTGCTGCCCAACCCCGGGACCGGGACCTCCCGCATCCACAGCCCCGGCTCCCGCTCCGCCTTCACCAGCGCCCGCATCGTGCGCATCCTCGTTGGCTCCCGTCCTGGTGTCCGGTATAGTAGACGACGAGCTGAGAATACCAGACGTCTGTCCGGTATACAAGAGTTTGTCCGCGATAAAGGATGGATCCCGTGGCCGAGGTTGAGGACGACCCCCAGCGGCCGGAGAACGCCGGCGACGACCGGCTCGACCCGCTCACCCGGTCCCTCTGCGACAAGGTGCGGGCGCTGCGGCAGCAGCGGAAGTGGTCGCTGGCGGAACTGTCCGCGGCGTGCGGGGTGAGCCGGTCGATGCTCAGCCAGATCGAGCGGGCCGAGGTGAACCCCACGCTCGCGGTCGCGCACCGCATCGCCCAGGCGTTCGGGACGCCGCTGAGCCGGCTCATCGACGCGCCGGAGGGGCCGGTGATCCAGACGGTGCGCGGGTCCGACCGCGGGTCCCTCTTCCGGTCGGACCGCTACTGCCGCGTCCGCACGCTGTCCCCGCTGGCGATGGAGAAGGACGTCGAGTTTTACGAGGTGGTGCTGCGCCCGGGTGCGGCGCTGCGGAGCAGCCCCCACTACCGCGGGGCGCGCGAGCTGCTGACGGTCCACGCCGGCCACGTCCGCGTCACCGCCGGCGAGGACGATTCCGAGCTCCGGGCGGGCGACTCGGCCCACTACCCCGCCGACATGCCCCACGCCGTCGAGAACCTCGGCGACGCCGACGCGACCCTCTTCCTCGTGGTCCACTACACCGAGTGAGGCCGGCGGGCGGACGCGGACGCGGGGGCCGGTCACCCGCGGCGGAGGCCGGTGCGGAGCCAGCGGTAGCCGTAGGGGTTCAGCGCCAGCCGCGAGCCGTTGGGCGGGTAGACCCCGTCGCCGAGGACGTCCACAAGTCGCCGCCCCTCGAGCACCGGGTGCGACAGCCGCACCTCGACCGCCCGGTCGCCCAGGTTGTGCAGCGACACCGCGGCTTCGCCGTCGGTCCAGGCGACCAGGGCGAGCACGGCGGGGTCGCCGGCGTCGAGCACCGCCCACTTGCCCCAGCCGAACTCGGGGCAGTGCTTCCGCTGGCGGACCATCCGCTCGACCTGGTTGAGCAGCGAGCCCGTTTCCCGCTGCTGGTCGTCCACGTTTCGGGACTGGTAGCCGAACGTCTCGTCCCGCACCACCGGGCGGACCAGCCGATCCTCCGGCGCATCGGAGAACCCCGCGGCCGTCGAGTCGTCCCACTGCATCGGGGTGCGGACGGCGGTGCGGCCCTCGAGGGACAGGTCGTCCCCCATCCCGATTTCCTCGCCGTACCGGAGCATGGGCGTCCCGGGCAGGGTGAAGGTGAGGCTGTAGACCATCGCGACGCGGCGGGGGTCGCCGCCGAGCATCGGCGGCAGGCGACGCCGGATCCCGCGGTCGAAGATCCGCGCATCGGGGTCGGGCGCGAATGCCCGGTACACCTCCTCCCGCTCCGACTCGTCGAGCATGTCGAGCGTCAGCTCGTCGTGGTTCCGCACGAAGTTGAGCCACTGGCACACCGGCCGCAGCGTCGGCATCGCCCCCAGTGTCCGCGTGATCGGCTCGGCCTTCCCCTGCGCCAGCGCCAGGAAGACGTACTGATTCAGCGTGAAGTTGAAGAGCATCTGGAAGTGCTCGCCGTCGCCGAAGTACTCGTGGACGCTGTCGTACGGCACGTTCGCCTCCGCCAGCAGCAGCGCATCGCCCCGCCGCCGGTCGAGAAACTCCCGCAAGTCCCGCAGGAACTCGTACTGCGGCTGCACCCCCTGGCGGGCCCGCTCCTTGACGTCCTCGATGAGGTAGGGCGCCGCGTCGACCCGGAACCCCGACACGCCCAGCTCGATCCAGAACCCCATGATCCGCTTGATCTCGTCCCGCACCGGCGGGTGGTTGATGTTCAGGTCCGGCTGGAACGAGTGGAAGTGGTGCAGGTAGTACTGCCCCGACCGCTCGTCGTAGGTCCACGTGCGGTCCTGCTTCCCGGGGAACACCGGGTCCTGGTGCTCCTTGGGCGGGGGCTCGTCGGCCCAGACGTACCAGTCCCGGTAGGGGGACCGGCGGTCCGACCGCGCCGCCTCGAACCAGGGGTGCTCATCCGACGTGTGGTTCGCCACCAGGTCCGCCAGCACGCGGATGCCGTGCTCCCGGGCCTCGCGCATGAACTCCGTGAAGTCGCCCAGCGTGCCCAGCCGCGGGTCGATGTTGTAGTAGTCGCTCACGTCGTACCCGTTATCCCGGTTGGGCGTCGGGAAGAACGGCAGCAGCCAGACGCACGTGACGCCGAGCCCGTGGAGGTAGTCGAGGCGCCGGGTGAGGCCGCGGAAGTCGCCGATGCCGTCGCCGTTGCCATCCTGATAGGTCTCGACGTCGAGCGCGTAGACGATCGCGTTCTTGTACCAGTAGTCGCTGCGGATCATGGGCGGTGTCCTCGCTGCTGGTTGCCCGCCGCGGCGGGTCCGGGGTCCGGGTCCGGGGTCCGGGGGCCGGGGGCCGGGCTCCGGGGGTCGGGCTATGCTAGGCGGGTGCCCGGCATCGACCGGGTTACGCATCCATCGGCGAGAGGAGGCAAGCGTGACGCAACCCCTGCGCATCGGGCTGATCGGCGTCGGCAGCGTCGTCCGCGAGATCTACCAGCACCTCTTCTACCGCAGCGACTGGTCGTCGATGCTCGACGTCGTCGCGGTCGCGGAACCGGACGACGCGGCCCGCGCCTGGTTCTGCGACACGTTCCACATCCCCGCGGGTCGCCGCTTCACCGACTATCGCGAGATGCTCAGCGCGGTCGAACTCGACGCCGTGCAGGTCAACACGCCCGACACGCTCCACGCGGCGCCGACGATCGCGGCGCTCGAGGCGGGGTGCGACGTGATGGTGCCCAAGCCGCTGGCGGCGAGCGTCGCGGACGGCCGGGCGATGGTCGACGCCGCCCGCCGCACCGGCCGCCTCCTCGCCGTCGACTTCCACAAGCGGTCCGACCCCCGCACCCTCGCCGCCGCGCAGCGCGTCCGCAGCGGCGCGCTGGGGACCTATCAGAGCTCGGTCTGGTTCATGCTCGACAAGCTGCTGGTGGCCGACCCGAACCACGCGCCCCGCTTCTTCGCCTCGCCCGACTTCGCCGTGAAGAACTCGCCGCTGACCTTCCTCACCGTCCACATGCTCGACACGCTGCTGGCGATCGCGCCCCTCGTCCCCGCGAGCGTCCGCGCCCGCGCCTGGAGCCAGAAGCTCCCGTCGCTCCAGCCACGCGGCATCGACGGCCACGACATGGTCAGCACCGACATCACCTTCACCGACGGCAGCACCACCCACATCGTCACCGGCTGGCACCTGCCCAACGACGCCTGGTCCATCACCGTCGGCGAGGGCCGCCTGATCTTCACCGACGGCCTCCTCGACCTCGACGGCACCCGCTGCGGCCTCCGCGACCTGTCGCACGACCAGGGCCTCCGCGAGCCCAACGTCCTCTTCGAAACCTTCGAGCCCGGCGGCCGGGTCAGCGGCTTCGGCATCAGCCACCCCGGCCGACTCTACGAGGCCATCCGCGCCCACCGCCGCGGCGAGATGGACCCGCGGGAACGGGAACGCCGACTCAGCGCCAGCGAGACCGGCCTCTGGGTCACCGCCGCCATCGAAGCCGGCCTCCGCTCCCTCGAAGGGGGCGAACGCTCCGCGGGAGGCGTCATCGCCGGCATCGACGTCCCGGTCGAACCGGTTGAGTAGGGGGGGAGGAAGGGGCCGGGGGGCGTAGGGGTCGAGGGGTCGAGGGGCGGAGGGCGGCGGGGGCAAGGGGCGGCGGGGTCGAGGGGGC
>CAZKRE010000225.1:0-5077 GCA_964555075.1 uncultured Phycisphaeraceae bacterium | reverse complement strand
TAACAAGGTAGCCGTAGGGGAACCTGCGGCTGGATCACCTCCTTTCTAAGGGATTCCTTAGAACACGGCGGAACCCTCAACGAATCGGAGATGTGCCGAACCCTCGGGTCAGCTGGCCCCAGCCTCTACCAACAACACGTTGGATATGCCGGACGCCCGCCCCCAAGGACGACACCGCTCTCCCCTTCCGAGATGGTTCATCGAGAGAGATCTCCCCGTGTACCGGTCAACACACCCTCGCCCGCAACAGACTGCTCGCATGCGTCAGTCTCGAACGGATAGCATCACGGCGACGTGATGCGAAGGCACCCAACTGTCCACTTGTCAACGATCGGTCCGTCCCGGTTTCCCGGGCGACCATCACCAGGCAAGCAAGAACCTCGACCCCTACGGTCGAGGTTTTTTGTTGCGCGCGCGTCGTCCCCCCTGCTCTCTCGCTCCATCATGTGCTGCCGCCGCCCACGGCTCCGTCTGACGCTCGTTCGTGATTCGGCTTATGGCGGGTGCGCGTTCCGGTCTTGACGGTGAGGATCCCCCCACTAGAGTCCACCTACAGGAGGTGGAACGCATGCTTGCAGGATGTTCCGTATCAGCCGTGGCGATCGGTTTCGTGCTCGCGTCGCCCGTCCTCGCGGCTCCTTTCTCCCTTGCACCGTCGGCGGTCGGAAACGTGGTCGATGCCGGTTCCTCCCGCCGGGCGGTTGGGGTCCGCCCCCTGTCCGGTGGTGTCATCGCCTACAACTGGGCACCGTTCGAGCCCGAGTACCGGGAAGCCGTGCTCGAGTACCCGCTCGCATCCGTGGACCTCAACAGCGTCTCGAACCTGCGCCTGGGCGGGTCCGCGTTCATGTACACCCCGTTTCAGAGTGGCAGCCGGCCGCTGGAAGTGATCGTCCGCACCGGCGACGGCCAAGTGACGGTCGGCGACTTCGTGGGCAGCTCCAACCATCCGCAGGTGCTCCTCCGCACCCCGCTCGGAAGTTACAACCCCTCCACCACGGACCGGCTGGACTTCAATGTCGACCTGACTCCGATCCTGCCTGCCTTGCGCACCACCACGCCCGGCCACCTCAACCTCATCATCCGCCATCCCCACCAGGGCACCCACTCATACGGCGCCACGCGCCTCTCCGACGCCCAGCCACCGCTGCTGCTCTTCGATGGGGCTGAGGCGCCCGCCGTTACCGCGCCCGCGTCCCTGGGCAGGCCCGATGAGCCCGCGCCACCGTCCGAGAAGAGCCTGACGATGGTCAGCCTGCTCGGCGACTACGTCGGCGGCGGACGGACACGGACCTACGACTTCACCGAAGCCGGCGCCAGCCTGACGCTGAGCGGCGGCCGGCAGTCCGCCAGCATGACGTTCAACGCCCCCGGTGGGGACTACGGCAGTCTCACGCTCGGCGTCGGCTCCCGCGGAGGCGAGTTGGCCGTCGGGGAGTACGCCTACGCCACACGGTTCGGGAGCGAGGCCGGCGCCGCCTCGCTCGATTTCAGCTTCCGCAGCGCCGGCTCCAACTCGCTCACGGGCAGCTTCGTCATCCACGACATCGGGTTCGACGACCGGAATCGGATGACCCGCCTGGCGGCCGACATCGAACAGCACAGCGGTGACCGTGCCGCGGCGTCGTACCTCCAGCTCCGCTGGAACACCACGGTGCCTGAGCCCGCCCTGGGCGCCATCGCCCTGCTCCCGATGCTCGGCCTGGGCCGGAGGCGGCACGCGCAGCCGTAGCGACCTGCGCGGCTCCCGCTTCCCCATCCGTCGGACGCGGCCGCTATTGAGCGGCGAAGTAGATCACATAGGAGCGATCCCGCTCGAGTCGCGGTGCGTCGGCCGCGGACTCGAGGCGATGCGCCCGCTCGAGCTCGATCGCGTTGCGGCTCGCGTCCGCTCGCAGCCGGTCGCCCGCCCGAACGTCGGCACGGTAGAGGATCTGTTTCGTCTGACCATCGAGGAGAAACACCCGCCCATCCGCGGGCGCGATGAACGAGAGATCATCCACGCCACTCGCGACTTGCCGGGCGGCACGCAACTCCTTCGGCAGGTCCTTCCCCGCCTCCCCTCCCCCTTCTTCGCCCGCGTCGCCGACCGCCGCATCGCGGCTTGCGCGGAACCAGATCGCGTGGGCGTGCTCCGGCCGCAGCTCACGCCGCAGGATCGGCGCCTCGTCGAGCCGGATCTCGTCCTCGTGCGGCGCGAGGTCGAGGCGCTGCCCCCGTTCGATCTGCCGGCTGAGCAGCGTCATCCCGGTCGTGGCGTCGACCACCCATACCGCTCCCGATGACGACGCGGTGTAGCCGATCTCGCCCGCCCCCGCCTCGACCACCCGTGCGCCGCGCGCCACGCCTGCCGGCCACTTCGCCGCGCCACGCTCGTCCGCGGGCATCATCGCGTCGAACGACTCGCACGCCGGCGACAGCAGCGCGAGCAGTCCGACCACCACGAGCATCGGCAGGGCCTGGATGCCCGGGGGCGTCATCATCTGTCGGGAACGGGCGCCCACGCGGGAGGAAGCGTGCATGCGTTTACTCCGGCTCGCCTCGGACGGTCGCCGAAACCGCGCCCGCGGCGGCCTGTGTCAGCGTTTCTTCCGGTCGGTCGTGATCCGCATCCCGTTCGTGCTGCACGCCGGGCATCGCGTCCGCCGGCAGCAGCCCGAGTTCCACGCACCGAAGGCCGGCCTCGACGCTGTCTCGGACCAGGTCCAGCGGCACACCGACCGCGGCCGCACGCTCGGCGCATTGCCGCACGCCCTCGTCCCGCCGGGTTGCGGTGTTCGGATCGGTGTCGCGGATGAAGATCGCGCGGATGCGGCCGGGGTGTTCCTCGGCGGCACGGGTGTACAGCTCCGCATCCTGCTGACCCGAGTCGCCGAACAGCACGAACGGCAGGTTCGGGTACCACGCGATGATCCGCCGGACCTTTTCCAGCTTATGACCGTGGCCGATCTTGATCGTCGAGCCCCAGGTCCCGCAACAGGATCGGCCCGACCGGGATACCGTTGACCTCGATGAAGTCGGACAGGAGGTCGTAGAGGTTCCACGCGCTGGAGCTGACGTAGAACACCGGGTTCCGCGGTCGCGCGGCCGGGTCGAGGCTCTGCGTGTGCAGCGCGCGGTAGAGGGCGGCCACGCCTTCAAGCGGCTTCCGCGTCCTCGCGTTGTGCAGGAAGGTCAGCCGCGCGGCGACCAGCAGGTTCGTGATCGAGCTGTGGATGATGGTGTCGTCGATGTCGCTGATGATGCCGAACTGAGCGTCCGACGGCGGGTTCAGAATGCCGCAGGTCGCCGTCACCTCCCCCACCGCGTCACCCGTCACGCGCAGCACCGCCTCGTGCCAATACCGATCGCCCCGGAGCGGCCGGGGCAGGTCGAAGTGGAACACCGCGTACCCTTCCTCGTCGCTGCGGGTCGCGATCGTCTGGCCGTCGAGCGTCGCCTCGAGGTCGACGCCCGGGACTTCGTCGCTGTCCCACCGGCGGTAGGTGTTGAGCAGGTTGTCCCACCACCGGTCGTCCTCTTTCGGGCCGCCGGCGGGCTTGTTCGCCAGCACCCGGCAGCAGCACCATGCCCGCCGTGAGTCCGCCCAGCCCTGGTAAGGCTGGATCGACCGCGGCCGACCGAGCCCCAGCCGCCGCTTCATCGCCTGCCATCGCTCGTCGACGACGCTTTCCACGGCGGCGGCGCCCCGGTGCAGCGCCCGTCCGGCGTCGCTTCGCCAGGACCCGCTCATGCCGCCGACGCTCCCATCTGTTCGATGAACCGGTTCGCCTCGTTGATGCTCTGTTCCATCTCCCGGATCAGCCGCTGCACGTCTTCCTGGATGCCCGCGGCGGTGTCCTCCAGCGAAGCGATGGCCCGGGCGTTGAGGTTGTGCTTGAGGTAGAGCACCTGGTCGTGGAAGGCCGCCAGGACCGGGTCCATCCGCGCTTCCGCCGCCTGCATCGCTCCGACGAGCTGGTCGTACCGCTCCCGGGTCTGCCGGAGCTGACGCTCGCTCGCGCGGCGAAGCTCGGGGCTGCGGTACTCCTCGAGCTCGTCCTCCCACTCCCCGAACAAGGCCTCGCCCACCTCCTCGACGTCGTCGATCTCCTTGCGGACCTTCTTCGCCTGCGCCTCGCTCGACCTGTACGCCGACTGCAGCTCGCGGTACTTCGACTCGAGGTCCCCGCCCTCGAAGTTTGTCACCGCGATGAACCGGTCGAGCGCGTTCTGGAACTGCTCCTTCGCCTCCTCCTGTTGGTCGCGGGCCTCCTCGACGTGGCTGACGAGCAGGTCCCGCTTCTCATAGCCGAGCTTCTCCCACATGGAGTAGTAGGCCGAAGAACAGCCTCCGAGCAGCATCGCGGCCGCGAGGGAGGCGAAAATCAGAGCTCGACGCATCGGGGTCTCCTACGGAAAGTCCCTGCCGGGGAAGGTTCCGGAGGTTGGACGTCTGGCGGCCACGCCGGTTCCCGGCATACACTAGCCCCGAGCCCCGTCAAAAGTCTTGGGCGGATTCGGAAACCTCGGCAACAAGGACCCCATCATGAAGCAGCCCCTTCTCGCCCTCGCCCTGTCGCTCACCACCCTGACCGCCGCGGTCGCCCAGACCACCCCGCCCGCGGATGCGGACCGCTCGGAGTCCGGCCGCGCCGCCGCCGCCCAGGAAGCCCCCGCCGGCAAGTACGCCATCGACCCGGCCCACGCGACGATCGGCTTTTCCGTCCGCCACCTCGACATCGCCGACATCGTCGGCAAGTTCAACCAGGTCGAAGGGACGTTCACCCTCGGCGACCAGCCCGCGTTTCACGCGGTGATCCCGGTGAAAAGCGTGAACACCGGCGTCGAGCAGCGTGACGACCACCTGCGCAGCAGCGACTTCTTCAACGTCGAGAAGTTCCCCACCATCGAGTTCAAGAGCACCGGCGTCGAGCAGGAAGGCAACAGCTACACCCTCGTCGGCGACTTCACCATGCACGGCGAGACGAAAGAAATCACCCTCCCCCTCCGCTACCTCGGCACGGCGGAGATGCACGGCACCCGCGTCGGGTTCACCGGCGAAACCACGATCGATCGGCGGGAATGGGGCCTGACC
>CAZKRE010000224.1:0-5173 GCA_964555075.1 uncultured Phycisphaeraceae bacterium | reverse complement strand
CGGGTAGATTGGGTCGATGGACCCGGTGAGTCAGGCAGTGCTCGGTGCGGCGGCGGCGCAGGCGGCGTTTGGGCGGAGGCTGCCGCGCAGCGCGTGGTGGATCGGCGGCCTCACGGGGCTCGCGGCGGACCTCGACGTGTTCATCAACGTCGCCGACCCGATGCACAGCCTCCTGCTGCACCGCCACTTCACGCACGCGCTGGCGTTCGTGCCCACGGGCGGGCTGCTGTGCGCGGCCGTGGTGATGTGGCATCGGGCGTTCGCGGGGAGTCGGCACACCGTCCTCGCGGCGGCGATGCTCGCCTACCTCACGCACCCCCTGCTCGACGCGTGCACGAGCTACGGCACGTCGCTGTTCTGGCCGGTGAGCGATGCGCGGGTGGCGTGGGACATCGTCTCGGTCATCGACCCGCTCTACACGCTGCCGCTGCTCGTCGGGGTGATCTGGGCGGCGATCGCGCGGTCGCCCCGGCCGGCGGCGGTCGCGCTCGCGGTCTCGTGCCTGTACCTGGGGTTCGGGTTCGTGCAGCACGAGCGGGCCGCGGCGGAGCAGCGGCGGCTCGCGGACGAGCGCGGGCACGAGGTCGTCCGGGCGCGGGTCATGCCGACGCTGGGGAACCTCGTGCTGTGGCGGTCGCTCTACGAGGCGGACGGGCGGCTCTGGGCCGACGCGGTGCGGGTCGCGCCGCTGGGCGGGACGCAGGTGCGCGAGGGGAGCTCGGTGCCGCGGGTGGATCTGGCGATCCAGACGGGCGACCCGGAGACCGACCTGGCGGTGTACCGGTACCACCTGTTCACGCAGGGCTGGACCGCCCGCCTCCCCGGCCCCCCGGAACGGCGGGACGTGGTCGCGGACATGCGGTACTCCCGCGACCCGGCCGGCTTCGACGCGATCTGGGGCGCGCAGGTCGGCACGCACACGCTCATCCCCGTCGGCCTCGAGTCGTCCCGCGACAACCTCGGGCCGGACCTCCTCGAACGGCTGCGCGAGGTGTGGAACGGCTTCGAGGAAACAACGCCGACCAACTGAGCCCTCTCCCCCTCTCCCCCTCCCGGCCCCCGGACGCGCCGGTTTGGCCCCCCGCCCGCCCGGCGCTACGATCCCCCTCATGACCACCGCGCCCCCGCCCCAGCCCCAGCCCGCCCGCCCGCTCAACGACGCCAACCGCCTCGGCCTCGACTACCGCGCCCTCGCGGCGGCGTTCGCCTACGACGGCCCGATCCTCGACGTGCACACGCACCTGGCAGACGTGCACGCGGCCCGCGACTTCTTCGCGGTCGCCGACCTCTTCGGGATCAGGAAGGCCTGGTCGATGTCGCCGCTGGAGAAGATCGACGAGATCGCCGCGGAGTTCGGGAACCGGGGGGACCGGATCGAGTTCATCGCGGTGCCGAACTACGCGGCGTCGAAGGACGACCCGGAGTGCTTCACGACCGACTGGCTGCGGCGGATCGAGGCGTTCCGCGAGAAGGGCTGCCGGGTGATCAAGTTCTGGGCCGCGCCGCGGGGGCGGGACTTCCACCCCGAGGCGCTGCTGATCGACTCGCCGATCCGGCGGGAGGGGATGAAGCTGGCGTACGACCTGGGGTACCGCCACTTCATGACGCACGTGGCCGACCCGGACACCTGGTTCGCGACCGTCTACAGCGACGCGGGCAGGTACGGCACGAAGGCGTCCCACTTCCCGCCGCTGGAGCGGTCGCTGGAGGCCTACCCGGACGTGACGTGGATCGGGGCCCACATGGGCGGCTCGCCGGAGGACCTGGATTTCCTGCAGGGGATGCTCGACCGGCACCCGAACTACGTGGTCGACTGCAGCGCGACGAAGTGGATGGTCCGTGAGCTGTCGAAGAAGCCGGCCGAGCTGCGGGCGTTCTGCGAGCGGAACCGCGGCCGCGTGCTCTTCGGCAGCGACATCGTCGCCGCGACCGACCCGGCGAACCGCCCGCCCGAGCAGCGGGACCGCAAGGACACCGCCGACACCCTGTTCGACCTCTACGCCAGCCGGTACTGGGCGCTGCGGACGCTGCTCGAGACGGCCTACGACGGCCCGAGCCCGATCGTGGACCCCGACCTGCACCGCGTGGACCCCACGGCGCCCGAGAAGAGCACCGCGGCGCTGCGGGGGGCGCAGTTGCCGCCGGAGGTGCTGCGGGCGATCTACCACGACAACGCGGCCCGCGTGTTCGACGTCGCCTGAGCGCCGGTGCCGCAGACGGGTAGCAAAAGGCCCGCGGCGCTGCCGCGGGCCTCGAGGGGTTTCGGTTGTCGGCCGGCTCAGGCGGTCAGGCCCTCGAACATGGGGGTCGAGAGGTAGCGTTCGCCGAAGCTGTTGGCGACGGTGACGATGACCTTGCCGCGGTTCTCGGGGCGTTCGGCGACGCGGCAGGCGGCGAAGATGTTGGCGCCGGTCGAGATCCCGCCGAAGATGCCCTCTTCGCGGGCGACGCGGCGGGCCATGTCGAACGCCTGTTCGTTGGTGACCAGTTCGGTGCCGGCGAGGAGCGAGACGTCGCAGTTCTTGGGGACGAAGCCGGCGGCGAGGCCCTGGATCTTATGCGGGCCGGGCTTGATCGGCTGGCCGTTCATCGTCTGGGTGATGACGGGGGAGGTGTCGGGCTCGACGGCGATGGCCTTGAAGTCGGGGTTCCGCTCGCGGATGTAGCGGGTGACGCCGGTGATCGTCCCGCCGGTGCCCACGCCGGCGACGATGAGGTCGACGTTGCCCTTCGTGTCGTTCCAGATCTCGGGGCCGGTGGTGCGGTGGTGGACCTCGGGGTTGGCGGGGTTCTCGAACTGCTGGGGCATCCAGGCGTTGTCGGTCGTGCCGACCAGCTCGGCGGCCTTGGCGATGGCGCCCTTCATGCCCTCGGCGGCGGGGGTGAGGACGAGGCTGGCGCCCAGGCCGCGGAGCAGCGCCCGCCGCTCGAGCGACATCGACTCGGGCATCGTCAGCGTCAGCTTGTACCCCTTCGCGGCGCACACGAAGGCGAGCGCGATGCCGGTGTTCCCCGACGTCGGCTCGATGATGTGCGTGCCCTGGTTGATGTGCCCGGCGGCCTCGGCGGCCTCGATCATGGCGCGCCCGATGCGGTCCTTGACGCTCGCCATCGGGTTGAAGAACTCGCACTTGACGTAGATGGTCGCCCCCGCGGGCGCCACCTTCCGGAGCTTGACCAGCGGGGTGTTGTACACCGTGTCGATGATGTTGTCGTAGGCCTGCCCGTGCAGCAGGTGGCTGGCGGTCGCTGTCATCTGAGGGGTCTCCGGTCGCCCGCGCGTCGGGGCGGCTCGCATCCTAGATGGCCCCGGACGCAGCGCCAAGCACGACCCGCCGCGCGGCGGCTAGGATGACCCCATGCTGCCCGCCATCGCGGCCACCGCCGAGGTCCGACTTCGGCGACGTCGACACACTCAGCGGGTTCTTCGTCCGCGAACTCGGCCGCTGGCCTCGGACCGGCGTCGTCGCGCTCGGCCCCTACGACGCGCGGGTGCTGTCGGTGTATCAGCGGCGCACGGAACAGGTCCTCACCAGCCCCCGCCCGGTGAAACAGACGGGGGTCGCAGGCGTCCGATGCACGAAGCCGCGGCCGCCGGGACACCCTGCCGCCGCCCGGAATCGCAACCGAGGAGCCCCGCTTGAACGGATCGCCCACCGACCCCTCCCACTCGCCGGCGACGCCCCCGGACCCGTCCCCGGGCACCCGGAAACGTCGCCCGCTGGCCCGCCGCATGATCGGTTACGTCCTCATCGCCCTGGTCGTCTACGTCGCGTTCGTCTGGGTCGTTCAGCGGACGGTGCTGTTCCCGTCGCGGATGATCCCGGCGAGCCTGCACGTCACGCCCGGGCCGAACGTCGAAGTGATCCACATCGAGCCGGACGACCTGCTCGGCGGGAAGGTCGAGGCCTGGTTCCTGCCCGGCCGGGGCGTGAGCCCCGAGACGCCCGGCCCGGCGGTGATGTACGCCCACGGCAACGGCGAACTCATCGACCTCTGGCAGCACGACCTCACCGGCTACGTCGACCTGGGCGTCAGCGTCATGCTGGTGGAGTACCGCGGCTACGGGCGATCGGCGGGCACCCCGACCCAGGACGGCATCACCCGCGACTTCGTCGCCTTCTACGACCTGCTCGCCCAGCGGCCCGAGGTGGACGCGTCCCGCATCGTGTTCCACGGCCGATCGCTCGGCGGCGGCGCCATGGCCGCGCTCGCCCAGCACCGCACCCCGCGGGCGCTCGTGCTGGAATCCACCTTCACCGGCGTCCCCGCGATGGCGAAGAGGTTCCTCGTGCCCCCCTTCCTCGTCCGAGACAAGTTCGACACCCTCGGCACGCTCCGCGCGTACGAAGGCCCGTCGCTGATCCTCCACGGGGAGCACGACGAGGTGATCCCCTTGAGCCACGCCCATCGGAACGCCGCCGCCGCGCGCGATGCGCGACTGGTGGTCTACGACATGCACCACAACACGCCGCCCCCCACCGGCCGATACTGGGCCGACATCGGGGCCTTCCTGCGGGAGGTGGCGGTGCTCCCTTAGCGTCGCCGCATGACACCCGTGGGCGAGTCCCTACAATGCGGCCTCACCCCACCGCTATTCACAGGAGAGAAACGATGGCCGAACGTGCGAACGCGATCACGATGAAGGGCAAGCCGATGACCCTGGTTGGCAACGAGGTCCGGGTCGGGCAGCCGGCCCCCGACTTCACGCTCACCGGCGCGGACATGCAGCCCAGGACGCTCAAGGACTTCGCCGGCAAGGTGAAGATCATCTCGGTCGTGCCTTCGATCGACACGAGCGTGTGCGCCACCGAGACCCGCCGCTTCAACGAGGAGGCGAGCAAGCTCGGCGACGACGTGGTGATCCTCACCGTCAGCGTCGACACGCCGATGGCCCAGAAGCGCTGGTGCGCCGCGGAGGGTGTCGACCGGGTCGTCCTGCTCTCGGACTTCAAGGACCACGGATTCGGCAATGCCTACGGCTGCCGGATCAAGGAGCTTGGCCTGCTCGCCCGGCAGGTGATCGTCGTCGACAAAAACGACAAGGTCGTCTACAGCGAGCTGGTCAAGGAAGTCGCGAACGAGCCGGACTACGACAAGGCGCTCGAGGCCGCGAAGAACGCGAAGTAGCGTCCCAGCGCAACCCATCCCCGCCCCGCCAAAGCCCACGGAT
>CAZKRE010000223.1:3010-5251 GCA_964555075.1 uncultured Phycisphaeraceae bacterium | reverse complement strand
CATCGACGTGAAGGAGACCATCAAGGGCCTCCTGCTCGCGCGCAAGTTCGTCACCCGCACCGTCGCGGGCGGCAAGGACGTGCTGTTCGTCGGGACCAAGCGGCAGGCCCGCTCGATCCTTGAGAAGCACGTCGGCGACGTCGGCATGCACTACGTCACCGAGCGGTGGCTCGGCGGCACGCTCACCAACTTCCGCACCATCCGCGACCGCCTCAAGCGGCTCGAGGAACTCGAGCAGATCGAGGAGTCGGGTCAGATCGCGAACTACTCCAAGAAGATGGAGGCGCAGCTCAACCGCGAGAAGACCAAGATCCTCCGCAACCTCGAGGGCATCCGTCACATGACCAAGCTCCCGGGAGCGATGGTCATCGTCGACGTGAACCACGAGCTCAACGCCGTCAAGGAAGCCCGCAAGCTGGGCATCCCGACGGTTTGCCTGATCGACACCGACAGCGACCCGGACTGGGCGGACATCCCGATCCCGGGCAACGACGACGCGATGCGGGCGATCGAGGTGGTGGTGCAGAGCCTCTGCGCCGCCGCCGCCGAGGGCAAGACCGCCCGGGCGCAGTCCGCCGAGGCGAAGGACGACCAGGTGACGGGCGCCGCCGGTCAGGGCGAGTCGCGGCCGCGCCGGAGCGCACGGGCCCAGTTCCGTGCCGAGCAGGCCGAGTCGGGCGAGAGCAGCAGCCCCTCGACGGAGCCGGACAAGATGGGCCCCGCGCGGGCCGAGGGCGACAGCGACAAGCCGATCACCAGCGAGATCGGCCAGACCGACACCACGAGCACCGACCGCTCCTCGCCGCCGCAGGAGTCGGACGAGGTCGCGGCGACTCGCTGATCGGGCGACCGACGACCAGAGACCGATCGGGCCCCACCCCCGCGGGTGGGGCCTTTTTCGTCCTCTGCCGGCAGGTGGCACGCCGCGCGCCCGTACGATCGCCGTCGGAATCGCTACAATCCTTCCCCCCCACTGACTTCGAGTCCCGCATCCTGGAGCTTATGACGATGGCGACGATCACCGCCAAGGACGTTTCTGCCCTCCGCGCCAAGACCGGCCTGGGCATGATGGAATGCAAGGAAGCCCTCAACGAGACGGGCGGCGACCTGCAGAAGGCGATCGACCTGCTCCGAACGCGCGGGCTGGCGAAGATGGACTCGCGGACCGACCGCAGCTCCGCGGAGGGCCGCGTCGCCGTCGCGGTCGCGCCCGACAAGTCCAAGGCCGCCATCGTCGAGATCAACACCGAGACCGACTTCACCGCCAACAACGAGGCGTTCGTGTCGATGGCGTCGGCCGTCGCGCAGGACGCGCTTTCGCAGAGCGGCGACGTGACCAAGTCCGACGCGATGCAGACCGCCATCGACGCCGTCCGCCTGACCACGAAGGAGAACGTGCAGTTCAGCCGCGGCAAGGTCGTCGGTGGCAGCGGGTCGACGGTCGGCAGCTACCTGCACTTCACCGGGAAGATCGGCGTGGTCGTCGAGGCGGCCGGGGACGTGAGCGACGAGCTGCTCCGCGATCTGGCGATGCACATCTCGGCCGTGAGCCCCGCCCCGCTGGCGATCACCGAGGAGGAGATCCCCGCCGACGTCATCGCCAAGGAGCGCGAGATCGCCAAGGCCCAGGCGATGGAGTCCGGCAAGCCCGAGGCGATCGCCGAGAAGATGGTCGAGGGCAAGATCCGCAAGTTCTACGACGAGGTCGCCCTGCTCCGCCAGCCGTTCATCAAGGACGACAAGAAGCAGATCAAGGACCTGCTCCCCAGCGGCGTGACGATCAAGAGCTTCGTCCGCTACCAGGTTGGCGGCTGACCCCGCCCCTCCAACGACAAGATTCAGGAAGCCCACGGTTTAAAACCCGTGGGCTTCTTTCATGACAGGACGCCCCCGCGCCTAGACTCTGCCACGACCCCTCAACAGGAGAAGATCATGACCAAGCCCACCCTGACCGCCCTGCTCGTCACCGCCACCCTCTTCGGCGGGGTGATGGCGAACTGGGTCCGGACGCCTCACGCGGCCGCGCAGGACGCGGCCGCGGCGTCTTCCGCACCGCTCATGACGCAGGACATCAGCCTCGATCAGGCGATGGCCGTCCTCGAAGCCGCGCGGGCGAAGGCGACGGAGATGGAGGTCAAGATGGACATCGCCGTCGTCGACGCGGGCGGGAACCTCAAGGCCTTCGCCCGCATGGACGGCGCCTGGCTCGGCAGCATCGACATCGCCATCAAGAAGGCCAGG
>CAZKRE010000223.1:0-3000 GCA_964555075.1 uncultured Phycisphaeraceae bacterium | reverse complement strand
GGACCGCCCGCTACTTCGACATGCCCACCGGCTCGATCGGCGAACTCTCCCAGCCCGGCGGGCCGCTCTACAACATCGAGCACTCGAACGACGGCCTGATCACGTTCCCGGGCGGCCTCCCGATCAAGAACGCCGACGGGGACGTCGTCGGAGCGATCGGCGTGTCGGGCTCGACCGTCGAGGATGACCACGCCGTCGCCGAGGCGGGCGCCGCGGCGTTCTGACGATCGCATCGCCATCACGATCGGCGTGAAAGCCCACGGATGCGATCCGTGGGCTTTTACATTTCGCGCCACGCCGCGCCGCGGGCGCCGCGGAACAAGCGCCGGTCACGCACGCTGTCGGCCGATCCCCCCATCGTCGACGCGGCGTATAATCAGCGTTTCCGCTGTTCAACGACCTGGAGCCCCTCGTGACCGCCACCACGACCTCGTCCGCCGCCACCCCGACCCCGGGAAGCTCGACCGCCCGCCCCGGCAACAAGCAGATCTGGCTCAACGGCCGGCTCGTCCCCGCGGAGCAGGCGACGGTCAGCGTCTACGACCACGGCGTGCTGTACGGCGACGGCGTGTTCGAGGGGATCCGCGTCTACAACGGCCGGGTGTTCAAGCTCCGGACCCACCTCGAGCGGCTCGAGTCGTCCGCCCGGTCGATCCGCCTGACGCTGCCCTACACCGTCGACGAGCTCTTCGAGGCGACGAAGAAGACCGTCGAGGCCAACGGCTGCCAGAACGGCTACATCCGCCTGTGTGTCACGCGCGGCGCCGGGCCCTTGGGCCTCAACCCGTTCACCTGCCACGACCCCGCGGTGTTCATCATCTGCGACGCGATCAAGATGTACCCGCAGGAGATGTACGAGAGCGGCATGGCGATCATCACCGCCTCGACCATCCGCAACCACCCCGGGGCGCTCTCCCCGCGCATCAAGAGCCTCAACTACCTCAACAACATCCTCGCGAAGATCGAGGCGATCGACGCGGGCGTGATGGAGGCGGTGATGCTCAACCACCTCGGCTTCGTGGCCGAGTGCACGGGCGACAACATCTTCATCGTCCGCCGGTTCCACGACGAGCCGATGCTCATCACCCCCCCGCTGCACGCGGGCGTGCTCGAGGGCGTGACGATGACCACGGTCATCGCCTGCGCCAAGGCCGCGGGCATCCAGGTCCTCCACATGGACCTCACGAAGCACGACCTCTACACCGCCGAGGAGATGTTCCTCACCGGCACCGCCGCCGAGATCATCCCGGTGACGCAGGTGGACAAGCGCGTCATCGGCGACGGCAAGCCCGGCCCGATCACCGGCCAGCTCCTCACCGCATTCCACGACCTCGTCGCAAAGGATGCGCCGGAGGATTGAAGTAGCAGGTGTGATGTTTGATGTGGGATGTGCGATGTTGACGCACTTCCGACATCCCACATCCCCCATCGAACATCGCACATGTCCCTGACCTCCTCCCTCACCTACCTCACCCCCGAACTCCCCGGCATCGGGGGGCAACTCAAGCAGCGGCCCGAGGACTTCCTCGTCGAGGAGGCGCCGGCGTACGAGCCGTGCGGGGAGGGGGAGCACGCCTACCTCTTCATTGAGAAGACAGGCCTCACCACCTTCGACGCCATCCGGCGGATCGCGAAGGCGTTCAACGTCCGCAAGAGCGACGTCGGCTACGCCGGCCTCAAGGACAAGCACGCGGTGACGCGGCAATGGTTCTCGGTCCGGCCGCCGAAGCGCGAGAAGCTCGACGACTACGTCCGCGACATCGAGCACCACCCGCAGATGAAGGTGCTGCTCCGGGACTACCACGGCAACAAGCTCCGCCGCGGGCACCTCGTCGGCAACCGGTTCGTCATCAAGGTCCGCGGCGTCGAGGCGACGGCGGCGATCGTCGCGAAGAAGACGCTCGACCGCCTCGCCGCCGCGGGCATCCCCAACTTCATCGGCGAGCAGCGGTTCGGCTACCGCCAGAACGGGCACCTCCTCGGCCGGATGCTGCTGCTGGGCGACCACGCGGGGTTCCTCCGCGAGATGCTCGGCGACCCGCGCGAGGGCGACGCCCCGATCCTCCTCGAGGCGCGGCAACGGTTCGACGCGGGCGACTACGACGAGGCGCTGCGGCTCTGGCCGCGGCAGCTCCGGTACGACCGGCAGGCGCTCGACGCCGTGCGTCAGGGCAAGCCGCCGCGCGACGCGGTGATGGCGGTCGACCCGGCCCAGCGCGAACTGCTCGTGGCGGGGCTGCAGAGCGCGGTGTTCAACGCGGTGCTCGACCTGCGACTGCGGGACCCGGCGGGCGGCGCAGGCATCGACCGCCTCGAGCCGGGCGACCTGGCGTTCAAGCACGACAGCGGCGCGGTCTTCGCCGTGGATGAGGCCACCGCCGCCGCCGAAAACGGCCCGGATGGGCGGGTCCCGCGGCTGGAGGTCTCCCCCTCGGGGCCGATGTGGGGCGCGGAGATGATGCGGGCGTCCGGGCCGGTGGACGAGCGGGAACTCGGGGCGCTGCGGTCGTTCGGCATCGACCTGCCCCACCTCTCGGAGGCGAGCCGGTACGGGGCGCAGGGCAAGCGCCGCCCGCTGCGGGTCCCGCTGACCGACCCGGAGGTGGCCGGCGGCGTGGACGAACACGGGAGCTACGTCCGCCTCGCGTTTCAGTTGCCCCGCGGCAGCTACGCGACGATCGCGCTGCGGGAAATCATGAAGATCGACCCGCCGGCGGACCTGGGCGAGGAAGGGTGAACCTCGGGCGGACGCGCCGTGCGCCGGCGGCGACGCGTCGCGTGCCCGCACGGGCGAGCCGCGTGCCCGCGCGGGCGGGTCACGTGCCCGCGCGGGCAAGTCACGTGCCCGCGCGGGCGGGTCGCGTGCCCGCGCGGGCAAATCGTCCGGTAAGTGCGCCCGGGGGCCGGATCGCGGGCTCCGGGGGGCGGGGGGCGGGGGCTCACCTCCCGACACTTTTCCGGCTCCCTCTCCCTCCGGGAGAGGGTTGGGGTGAGGGTGGC
>CAZKRE010000222.1:0-5288 GCA_964555075.1 uncultured Phycisphaeraceae bacterium | reverse complement strand
GGGAAACCGTGGCCGTCATCAAAGACGATCAGCGCCTCCGCATTCGAGCCGGTCGCCAGGCATTCGGCTCCGGGCTCATCCGAGCCCGGAGCCGGGTTGCCTACTTTGGCAGCCGGTAGACGAGCACCTCGTGGGCGGCGAGGGTCAGGGCGAGGCCGTCGCCGTCACGGGAGACGGGCGTCCCGCCGACGATCAGCTCCGGCTCCGTGGCGGTGTCCTGAGCGAGCGTGAGGCGGGCCTGCTGCGGCTCGGGCGTCGTGTTGGCGATCACGAGCACCGACGAGCCGTCGCCGGGATCCCGGTAGAGCCGGGCGAGGACGCTCTGGTTGGAGCAGGTCACGCCATCGGCGATCGCGTGGCGAGGCAGGAGCGCCGCGGCGAGCGGCTCGAACTCGTTGATCACGGTCGGGATGACGGAGGCGAGCCACGTCCGGCCGTCCTCCGCGTAGGGCTCGCCTTCGGCGGGCTGCACGGCGCGAGCCCAGTAGTAGCAGAAGTAGATCGCGCCCTCGGCGTCGTGAAGCACGCTCCAGTAGAGCTGGAAACGGGCCTCATCGACCGTCGGCAGGCGCCAGCCCTGGTGCTCCTTGCCCTTCCGCGGGCCGATCGCCTGCGTGATGTTCAGCCACGGCCGGCCGAGTTCCTTGGCGGTCTCATTCGTCTTCGCGATCAGCGCCTTCCAGTACGCCAGGTCCTTCACGGCCTTGGCGCCGCCGAGCTGGTTGAGCACGTAAGGGTAGTGGTTGACGAGCATGACATCGAAGCTGTCGCGGTACCTCAGCGGGTCGCCCTGATCCATTTCCTTGTAGGAGAAGCAGAGGTAGATCGGCTTGTCGCTGCGGCTGCGGATCGCCTTCGCGACCTCCGCCATCACCGGCGGGGACCAGTCGACCTTGGTCTTCAGGCCCGGCTCGTCCGCGAGGTACCAGCCGATGATGGCCGGGTGGCCGTCGTGCTCGGCGACGTAGGCCGCGACGGCGGCATAGTCCTGGTCGTCGATCAGCTTCCGCGGGATCTCCGGCAGGATGTCGAGCCCCAGGTGCTGAGAGCGGTCGAGGAACGGCGTCAGCGCTTCGTCGTGGTACGGGATGACCAGCGGGGCTCCGGTCTTCTGGATCTCGGGCAGCCGCCCGATCCCCGTGAGGTGGTGGTACCAGCCGAGGCGGAAGTGGTCGTATAGCGCGGCGTCGGAACCGTGCGTGCCGGCCGCGGCGTCCGGCGTGTCGGCGTGGGCGGGGAGGCCGCGTCCCAAGACCGTGGCGGCGACGGCCAGAAGGAGGGCGCCGCGGAAGCCGATCCAGCGGCCGAAGGGGCGGGGGGAGCCGGCGGTTCGAGCGGGCCGGGGCATCTGAATCGTCACGGGGAGCTCCTGATGCGTCATGGTCAAAGGTTCAAGCCCGACGGCCGTCATTCGACGGCGAGGGTGAAGCGGCTGATGGAGCCGCCGGCGTTGGCGAAGCGGCCGAAGCCGACCTGCGTGATCGTCTCGCCGGCGACGGTGGTCCCCTCGAGCGGGTGCGGGCCACGGACGGACCGCCCGTCAACGAACCATTCGAGGCGCCAGTTGGCGGGATCGGTCTTCGTGTCGAGGACGACGCGGAGTTCGAACGGTTGACCCGGTTCGACCGGGGGCTTGGCGCGGGCCCTTCCGCCTTCGGTGGCGGGGCCGACGAAGGTCTGGAACCCGCCGCTGATGGGGGCGATGATCCAGCCGAGCCCGCGTTTGCCGGAGTTGGGGCGACCGGCCGGGCCGCCGCCTTCGAGGGACTCGCCCGCGAAGCCGAGCCAGAGCCAGTGATTGGGGCTGTCGACGGGGCGGGTGAGCGTGGCCGAGAGGGTGTAGCGGTGGCCTGGCTCGGGGCGGAAGGGCAGCAGCCCGTTGTCGGTGAAGGAGTTGCGGTAGGGGACGTTGTCGCTGTCGGGCCCGTTGGCGACGGTGCCGTCGGCCTTCCAGTATCCCCCGGAGGTCCACGTGGCGTCGGCACTTCCGCCGGCCTCGCCGGCCGCGGTGACGGGGGCCCGGGCGTCGAGGTGATCGCTGGCGCTACCGCTGAAGTCGTCGTCGTAGATGACGGTCTGCGCCGCCGCGGCGACGCCGAGGGACAGGACGCCAGCGAGGACGCAGGTAAAGCGGGCAGCGCGGAGAAAACCGATCCGGGGCGACAAGATAGCCATGGGTGGAACCTTTCCGGGCACGAGCCGCCCGATCGTGCTGCGCGTGGGTGGCGCAGCCGTGGCGCGGCGGTCAGTGGGAGCGATCACCGCACGTCGCGTGGGCGGCGCTCAAGGCGGGGGCAGGATGTTGACGTCCCGCTTGGGGTGGAAGTCCGTGCCGATGAAGTCCCGCCAGGGCCAGGTGTCGAGCGTTTCGGCGTGCATGTCGGCAAAGAGGTAGTTGGTTCGGCCGGAGTGGTTGGGGGCGGGTCCGAACACGTTGACCGCTTGGCTCCAGCCGGACTGTCGGGCCACCGGATGGGGCGCGGTGTACTCGATCTTCAGGCCGCCGCCGTTGCCGTCACCGTTGGTGTCGCCCATCAGGGGCAGGGTGCTGGGATTCCTGATGTCGTTGTAGTTCCGCCACTGCAGCGTCGGCCAGCCGGTGCGCTGGGTGAAGAAGACGTTCATCCCGTAGATGGCGAGAGCCTGGTTGGCGGGTTGGGTGGTGGCGGTATCGCCGTACTTGTCGAGTTGCGTGGGGCAGCGGAGGTGGTTGAAGCCGTAGATCGAGCCGCTCTTCTGGTAGTACGGGGCGACCCGCCGCGTCCACTGGCCGCCGCTGCCCCCGGGTGACGGGGGCAGGTAGTCGTTGTTGTCGTTCATGTAGAGCTGGATCGCCAACCCGACGTCGCGGAGCTGCGTCAGGCACTGCATCGTCACCGCCGTGCGCCGCGCCGCCTGGAGGGCGGGGAGCAGAATCGCGATCAGCAGAGCGATGATTGAGATCACCACGAGGAGCTCGATGAGCGTAAAACCTCGACCGACTCGCGTCCTGGGCATGGGATGGTTTCTCATGGTAGACACCGGTTGCAGACCCACCTCTGGCCAACCCGACTTCAGGCGCCCTGACGCCGCAGGAGCATCGCACCGGCGCCCGCGCCCAGCAGCATCAGGCTCGCCGGCTCGGGGACGGCGGTGAGGCTGAACTGGCTGACCTCGCCACCAGCCCTGCGGAAGCGCCCGAAGCCCACCTGGGCGATGGCTTCACCGTTCACTGTCGTTCCGTTGAGGGCGAGTGGCCCGCGGATGGAGTTGCCATCGCGAAACCACTCGAGACTCCAGTTGTCGTCGTCGGTCCGCGTGTCGAGCACGATCTCGATCAGGACGGGGCCGAAGTCGGGGGCGGTGTAGTCCGGCTCATTATGCGAAGCGAGACTGTTCCCGGTCCCCGGCCCGACGAACGATTGCCCTACGCCTGCGTTCACCCCGAGGGCATAAACGCCCAAGCCCTGACTGGTAACGCGGTTCGTGGAGCCGCTCGAAGTCAGGCTGGCGTTTCCAAAGCCGGCCCAGAGCCAGTCGCTTCCGCTCTTCGCCTCAACGGTCAGGGAGAGCGTGTAGATCCAGCCGGTTTGCGGGGCGAAGGGCAACAGCCCCGCCGCGGTTGTGGCATTGTCACTGGTCGCCTCCGAGGCGACGGTGCCATCCGCCTTCCAGTAGTTTCCGCCCGAGTTCCATTGCGCCCCTGCGGTCCCGCCGGCCGTGCCGGTGGCGGTGTCGACGGCGGTCCCGCCGAGGTTGCTGGTGCTCTCGCCGTCGAAGGTGTGCTGGTAGAGAACCACGTCGCCGGGGGCGGCGGCCGTGAAGAGCCCGGCCGCGCCGATCGCGAGGGCCGCTGCGCTGTGCTGGGTCGCCTTCAGCGTTTGCTGCAAGAGATGAGTCATGCCATCGCCTCCTTCTGAATGGATGTTCGCGTGGAGTCGGATGACGGGTCGTGCGGCCCGCCAGCGCTCGATGGAAGTATGGCCCGCAGCGGCTGCCGAGTCAAGGGATATTTCACAAAGATTATCACTTTCTTTCATGCGGGCCGAGGGGCCGGGACGGGGGGTTGCCGCGTGAATGATGCGGATTATGCGGCTGTCTGCGTGACGAGGTCGGGGGTGGAGCGGTCCAGATGCGGACGCGGCGAGTGTAAGATCGTGTAAAATAACTTGACGGCCGGGGCGGGCTGCGTCATGATTGGCCGGAGGTTGCCTGGCGGGTGACCATCCGGGCGAGGACCACGATGTCGATCAACAAGGTTGCTGAACTCGCGGGCGTCTCCAACGCGACGGTGTCGAGGGTGATCAACAATCACCCTCGGGTGGCGGCGGACACGGTGACGCTCGTCCGGCGGGCGATGCGGCAGCTCAACTACGTCCCCTCGGATCGCCGCCCGGGGCCGAAGCCGATGGGTCGCCCGTCGACCGGCGCGGGGGCGAGCGTGGGGTTCCTCGTCATCTGCCGACCGGGGTATCAGGTGGCTCAGGGCCTCTTCGAGCAGTTGCTGCGCGGCGTGTCGCAGGCGGCCAACGAGCACCGGCTGAACCTGCTGTTCAGCTACATCACGGTCGACGACACCGAGTTGCCCTCGAGCCTGCACCGCCAGAAGCTCGACGGCGTGCTGCTCCACGGCAAGCCGCTGTCGCCCGCGCTGTCGAACCGGCTTCGGCGGCTGCCGGCGGTCTGGCTGCTCGGCAACCGCCGGCGCCCGGCGTGGGGCGACCACGTGATGCCCGACATGTACGCCCTCGGGTCGCTCGCGGCGGAGCATCTGGCGGGACGCGGCCACAAGAGGTTCGCCTTCTTCAACCTCGACGGCGGGCACTGGCCCTTCCGCTTCTGCCGGCAGACCTTCCGGCTGGCCGCGGAGGACCGGGGCATCCCCGTCGACGTGCTGGAGCGCACCTCCTCCGAATCGGACCAGATGGCGTGCTACTCCGTCCCGGCCGTGCAGGAACTGGTGGACCGATACCTCGCCCTGCCCGACCGGCCGACCGGGCTGCTGATGGCGGACGACCAGCAGACGTCCGTGCTTCAGCCGGCGCTGATCCGCCGGGGCGTCTCCGTGGGTCCGGGGGGCGTGGAGGTGGTCTCATGCAACAACGAGCAGCCCTTCCTGGTCGCGCTGCACCCGAGGCCGACGGCGATCGACCTGCGGGTCGAATCGGTCGGCCGGCGGGGTGTCGAGCAGTTGCTGTGGCGGATGAACCACGCGGACGTGCCCGAGAGGATCATCGCGGGCGTGGAGCCGCTCCTCGTCCCGGACATCGGCGCCGTGCAACGCGGCGGGGTGGTCGGCGGGATCTAGT
>CAZKRE010000221.1:0-5324 GCA_964555075.1 uncultured Phycisphaeraceae bacterium | reverse complement strand
AGCCGCTGCAGCGCCATCGCGTCGTTGCGGAGGTCGATCCCCTCCTTCTTCTTGAACTCGTCGGCGAGGTGGTCGATGAGCTTCTGGTCCCAGTCGTCGCCGCCCAGGTGCGTGTCGCCGTGCGTCGAGAGCACCTCGAACACGCCCTCGCCGATGTCCAGGATGGACAGGTCGAACGTGCCGCCGCCCAGGTCGAACACCGCGATCTTCTCGTTCGTCTTCTTGTCCAGCCCGTACGCGAGCGCCGCGGCCGTCGGCTCGTTGATGATCCGCTCGACCTTCAGCCCCGCGATCTCGCCGGCCTCCTTCGTCGCCTGCCGCTGCGAGTCGTTGAAGTACGCCGGCACCGTGATCACCGCGCGCGTCACCGTCTCGCCCAGGTAGTCCTCGGCCGTCTTCTTCAGGTCCGCGAGGATCATCGCGGACACTTCCTGCGGCGTGTACTGCTTGTCCCGGACCGTCACCGTGACCGGGCCGTCACCGTGACCCACCACGGCGTAGGGCACGAGCTTCTCCTCGTGCTCCACCTCGCTGGCCCGCCGGCCCATGAATCGCTTGATCGAATAGACCGTGTTCTGCGGGTTGGTGACCTGCTGGTGCTTCGCGGGGCGGCCGACCAGGCGGTCGCCCTTCTCGGTGAAGCCGACGATGGAGGGGGTGATGCGCTCGCCCGAGGCGTTGATAAGCACCTTCGGGCTGCCCGCCTCCATCACCGCCACGACCGAGTTCGTCGTGCCCAGGTCGATGCCGATGATCTTGGACATGGGTTTCCTCTATGAACAGCTGTGGATGAAAATCTGGGAGCATCGGCCGTCCGGCGGTCCGGGCTCCGACCCGAACCATCGCAAAGCCGATGCCAGCGGCGTGCCACTCTAGGCGAACAGGAGCGGCCCCGATGGCTGCCAGCGGGCGTTCCCAAGGCCCCGGGCCTGCCAAAATGACAACGGCGGCCGCCCCGTCGCTGGCCCGCCGCAAGCCCCGGCCCCGCCCGGCCCCGGCTCCCCGCGACGCGTCGCAGCCCCTCGGGGGCACGATTCCCCGAACATTTTGCCCCCTTGCGCTTGCACGAGGCGAAAGATTGCAGAGAATCCCGGGGAAATCGCGATAGTCGGAATCACCGCGGGCGAGCGCCCGCGCCGCCCTATCGCGGCCTTTGTCACGGAGGGGACCGCGAAACCCCACTCCCTCGAGAGATTCTCGAAGAAAGCAGGAAAGCACCATGGCTAAGAAGTCCACCACCAAGGCCACCAAGGCCCCGGCGAAAGCCCCCACCAAGGGCCAACTCTACGGCACCATCGCCGAGAAGACCGAGCTGTCCCGTCGCCAGGTCAGCGAAGTGATGACCATCCTCAGCGACGAGGCGGTCCGCAGCCTCAAGAAGCACGGGCAGTTCACCCTCCCGGGCCTCGCCAAGCTGGTCGTCAAGAAGAAGCCCGCCACCAAGGCCCGCAAGGGCCGCAACCCGTTCACGGGCGAGGAGATCATGATCAAGGCGAAGCCGGCCTCCAAGGCCGTCCGCATCCGCCCGGTCAAGGCCCTCAAAGAACAGGTCGCCTAAGCAGGCGCCCGCCCACCACTTCCGCGACAAAGGCGAACCCCTGGCACCGCTCCGAGGCCAGGGGTTCTCTTTTGCGCCCCGCGCGGCCTGAACGCCGCGGCTCACGCGCAACCGCTCCTCGGTCCGCCTCGTTTCGACACGGTACAATCAGCGGCCTCACCGCAGGAGCCCCACCCTCGTGACGACCGCCGCCGCTTCCTCCGCCAACGACGCCATCATCGCCCGCCACGACGCGCACCAGTCCAACAACTACGCGCGCTTCCCCGTGGCGATGGTCCGCGGCCAGGGCGCCGAGCTCTGGGACGCCAACGGCAAGCGGTACATCGACCTCTTCGCCGGCTTCGGCGGGCCGATCCTCGGCCACTGCCACCCCGATCTCGTCGCCGCCGTCACCGAGCAGGCCAACCTCCTCTGGCACGCGGGCAACCAGTTCCACACCGAGCCGCAGACCCGCCTCGCCGAGCGGCTCGCCCGGCACGGCTTCGGCGGCCAGAGCTTCTTCTCCCACGCCGGCGCCGACGCCAACGAGGCCGCCCTCAAGCTCGCCCGCCTCTACGGGCTCGCCTACCCCAACCCGGCGGGTCAGCAGCGCTACAAAACCATCTCCGCCACCCGGAGCTTCCACGGCCGGTCCTTCGGCACGATGGGCGCCACCGGCAACCCCAAGGTCCGCGAAGGCTTCGGCCCGCTGCCCCCGGGGTTCGTCAACGTCGACTACAACGACGTCAACGCCGTCCGCGACGCGGTCGATGACCTCACCGTCGCCGTCATCGTCGAGCCCATCCAGGGCGAGGGCGGCGTCATCGTCCCCCACGTGGACTACTTCACGCAGCTCCGCGAACTCTGCGACGAAAAGGACCTGCTCCTCATCGCCGACGAGGTCTGGTGCGGCTGCGGCCGGACCGGCAAGTGGTTCGGCTACCAGCACTGGGGCGTCACCCCCGACATCATGACCATGGGCAAGGGCCTCGGCGGCGGTCTCGCCGTCGGCGCGATGTGCGCCCAGCCCCGCGTCGCCGAGCTCTACGACTGGCGGAAGTACGGCGTCGCCAAGCACGCCACCACCCTCGGCGGCAACTGCCTCGGCATGGCCGTCGCCGCCCGCGTCTTCGACACCATCGAACGCGACGGCCTCCTCCCCGCCGCCACCGTCCTGGGGCGGCGGGCCGTCGAACGCCTCGGCGCCGCCGGGGCGCCGATCGCCCAGGTCCGCGGCCGCGGGCTCTTCCTCGGCATCGAGCTCGCCCCCGACGCACCGCCCGCCGGCGACGTCGTCAACGCCTGCCTCGAACAAGGCCTCGTCATCAACGCCACCGGCGGCAACGTCCTCCGCGTCGCCCCCGCCCTCACCATCAACGAGGCGCTGCTCGACGAAGGACTCTCCATCCTCGAGGACGTCCTGCGCGGATGAGGCAGACGCCCCCCACAGCCCGACCCCCTCTCAAAGCCGCTCGCGGCTTCGCGGCACTGTCCCTCATCACGGCTGCATTCCTGGCACTCTCGGGATGTTCCGCGACGCCGACACCAACCGCCCCCGAGCCCAGGGCCACCATCGAGAACATCCGCTCCGACGCCCCCCAGCGGGCGGAGGAACTCGCCGGCGACCAGTTCCAGCTCCGCGGGCTGGCGAGCTTCCAGCAACTCCAGATCCCGCTCGAACAGCCGACCGACGACGCCTGGTCGGTGGTCGATGAGTCCGCCTTCCCCGCCATCACCCGCGGCGTCTGGAACGCCAACGGCCTGCGGATCGGCCTGCTGCCAAGGGCCCGGCTCAAGGCGTTCATGGACCGCCTCCCCCCCATCACCGGCATGGGCCGGTCGCAACTCGTCGGCTCCGAACACCCCTCCCCCATCCTCCGCACGCCCCGCCTCCGCGGCGTCGTCGACGTCGACCTGACCATCCCCCCCATGCCCCTGAGGATCGAGCCCGTCACCGGCGGCCGACTGCAGATGCTCGCCCGCCTCACCCGCGACGACCGCGGATCGCTCGTCGTCGACCTGCTCCCCCACCACCACGTGCCGCAGCTCAAGCTCCCGGACATCCGGCGGATCGGCGACGAGTACGTCGTCGTCCCCCGCGACGCGATGGAGAAGTCGCTCGACGGCCGGGTCTTCGACGAGCTCGCCCTGCGGGCGGACATCCCCGCGGGGAGCCTGCTCGTCATCGGCCTCTACCGCCCGTGGCCGGAGACGCCCGAAGGCACTCCCGCCCCGCCGCCGATCGTCCCGCCGGACCTCGTCGCCCCGCCGCCGCAACTCGAGGGCGAGCAGGTCGCGACCCCGGCCCCGGACGCCGAAGCCGGCGCGGGTCCCCGCGGCGACGACGCCCCGGCCGAGCCCGGCACGCCGCCCGCGACGGCCCCGGAGCCGCCGCCGATCGTCGAGGCCCCGCCCCTGCCGAACCACCTCGGCCGGGCCCTCTTCGCGGGCGTGGCCCTCGGTCAGCCACAGCAGACGGTGCTGCTGATCGCAGTCGAGCCGCTCGGCGGCCCCGCCACCACCAACGCCCCCGCCGTGGCGCCGCAGCAGCGCTGAACTCCCTCTCCCCCCGGGAGAGGGTGGCGGCGCAGCCGCCGGGTGAGGGTGGCCGCGGCGTCACCGTGTGAACATGACGAGGGGACTCAGCAGCCTCCCTCTCCCAGAGGGAGAGGGAGCCGACGCGCAGCGCGACGACCCGCAACGTCACGCCTCGCCGCCGGGCGCCCCTCCCTCGCCGCCCCCCTCGCCGCCGCCACCCTCACCGTCACCGCCACCTTCCGCGCCCCGCCCGCGGCCGCGGCGGCGGCGGCGGCGACGCCGCTTCCTGCCCTGCGTCTCGCCACCTTCCGCGCCTCCCTCGGCCGCAGCGCGATTGCTGTAGCCCTGACTCACCGGCGGCAGGCCCCGCGTCGTGTCGACGCCCGCCTCCCCGCTGACATCGTCCGTCACGTGGTCCGCGCCGCCGAGCCCGTCCCCGACCGCCTCGGGCAGCTCGCCCGAGCGGCCGCCCTCCTTGCTCTCGATCTCCGGCCCGCGCAGCGGCTGGCCCGGCCTCGGCCGCCGGGGCTCACGCCGCGGCGGCTGCTCACCACGCCCCCCGCCCCCGGCCCCGCCCCCACCCCTCGACCCGCCCGACCCCGCGGCGGTTCCGGCGGCTCCGGCGGCTCCCGGGGTTCCGGGGCTTCCGGGGCTTCCGGGGGCACGCTTCGGGCCGTACCGCATCGCCCGCTCCGCCGCGGCCGCCTCCGCCTCCTTCTGCTGGAGCCGCCACGCCTTGGTCTCCTCCTTGTCGAGGATGCGGATGTTCTCCAGCGGGTAGGCGTTGCGCCCCTTCCCGGGGATCCACACCAGCACGAGCTGCGTGAGGATCTGGCTGTCGCTCACCTCCCCGATCCCGTCCTCGGTCTCAACCAGCGTCTTGCGGTGCGGCAGCCGCTTCCGCAGGTCCTCGTACGTCTCGTCCTCGTACCGCAGGCAGCACATCAGCCGCCCGCACCGCCCGCTGATCTTCGTCGGGTCCAGCGTCGCCTTCTGCACCTTCGCCGACCGCATGCTCACCGGCTTGAGCACCTTCAGGAAGTTCTTGCAGCAGCAGTACTGCCCGCACCGCTCGTAGTCCGCGACCAGCCGGGCCTCCTCCCGGTCGTTCACCTGGTGCATCTCGATCCGCGTCTGGTTCTCCCCCGCCAGCACCTTGACCAGCTCGCGGAAGTCGACCCACTGCTCCGCCAGGTAGTAGAAGATGATCCGCTCGCCCCCCAGCAGCAGCTCCACGTCCACCAGCTTC
>CAZKRE010000220.1:0-5328 GCA_964555075.1 uncultured Phycisphaeraceae bacterium | reverse complement strand
GACGCGTCGAGGCCGCGCTTGACGATGTCCTCGAACTCCTCGCGGTTGTAGGCGATGCCCCCGCCGGTGCCGCCCAGCGTGAAGGCGGGGCGGATGATCGCGGGCAGCCCGCACTCCTCGAGGAAGGCCCACGCCTCGTCCATCGTGTTGACGGTCTTGGCGAGCGGCTGGCGGAGCCCGATGTTCTCGACGATCTCGCGGAAGATCTTCCGGTCCTCGGCCCGGTAGATGACCTCCCGATTCGCGCCGATCATCTCGACGCCGTGCTTCGTGAGGACCCCGTCGTCGTAGAGCTTGCAGGCGGTGTTGAGCGCGGTCTGCCCGCCGAGCGTCGGCAGCAGCGCGTCGATGTGGAACGGCCCGCCCTTCTCCTTCTCGATGATCTTCGTGACCGCCTCGGGCGTGATCGGCTCGACGTAGGTGCGATCCGCGAACTCCGGATCGGTCATGATCGTCGCGGGGTTCGAGTTGATGAGCACGACGCGGTACCCCTCCTCGCGGAGGGCCTTGCAGGCCTGGGTGCCCGAGTAGTCGAACTCCGCGGCCTGGCCGATCACGATCGGGCCGGAGCCGATGATGAGGATGGTCTTGAGGTCTTGGCGCTTGGGCATCGGTGCGGCGCTTCCGGGGGTTGCGGGTCGTCCGGGCAGCCCGGCGGGGGCCGGGGGAACCGGGTGGACCGGGGGAACGGGAACCGGGGGTCGGCGATCGCGGCGGGGCGCGGATCGCCTGGGTCCGAGTCGGCGGCCGGGATCCTGACCCAGGCGCGCGCGATTCGACGGATGGTAGCGGTTCCCAAGGGACGCGCGTAGCGGCCCGGCGCCAGACCTCGGTACTTCATTGACCCGGCCGGGCATACGCCCTCAAACCCAGTAGGACCCCCGCCGCCACCGCTGCCACCGCGAACCAGATCCCCCCCGGCCCGGCCGCGACGTGGAACGCCGCCGCCGCGACCGCCGCCAGCCCCCCCCAGATCGCCACCGCCCGGACCGGTCGGCGGGCGCGGTCCCACGTCGCCGGCCCCACCAGCCCGATCGGCAGCAGCAGGACCGCCGCGCCGAGCGCCATCGTCGCCGCCGGCGTCGCGCCGGGGGCCCGCGCCGCGAACCGGTGCACCGCCTGCATCCGCCACGGCTCGCCGTGAGGCCGACCATTGACGAACAGGCGGATCTCCCCGTGCCCGTACGTCAGCACCAGGTGGACCGGCTGGCGGTCGATGAACACGCCGTCCCACGTCGGGTCCGCCTGCCGATCGTCCCCGTTCGGGCCGGAGAGCGGCGTCCGCACGCGGACGTTCAAGCCCCGGCCCTCCTGAGCGAGCGTGAAGTTGCGCTTGCCGGGCGTGCGGGAGAGGGACACGATCCGGGCCGGCCCGACCTGCGTGAGCGCAGCGGGGGTGACATAGGCCTCCACCGAGAACGCCCCCGCCCGACGGAGTGCGGCCGTGAGCGGCGTCGCCGGGCCGGCCGTCCCCAGCACCCCCTCCCCGCGGACGTTGACCCCCGCCGGCGTCGCCACCACCCCCCGGTCGGGCTCCGCGTACAGGTCCAGCGCATCACTCAACCGACTGCTGCCGAGCCATCGGAGCCCGGTCCGGGAGCTGAGCTGGTAGGCGTCGGCGGGCGAATAAACCGCGACCGCGTGGCGGCGCAACCGCGCTTCCACCGCGCGGTTTGACCGGAACCGCTCGCGGACGAGGAACCGCGCCTGGCGCGGCTCGAGCGCCTCATCGTAGATCGCCACGCCGTGGATCGTCCCCCGCCACGGCCGATCGCCCGTGGCTTCGTTGCCCAGCACCAGGAGGGCCTTGTCGTCCCAGCCGTGCAGGCCGGTGAGGCGATACTCGACGGCCGCGAGCACCACGCTCACCCCGGCGGCGGCGATCGGGACCGCCCAGAGGCCCGCCGTCGCGGCCCGACGGCTCACGCGGCCCCCCGCCGCCAGCCGCAGCCCCGCCGCCAGGCCGATCGCGGCCCCGAGCGTGTGGGCGGCGACGTCGCTGAGGGTGGCGTGCCGCCCGACCATCAGCGACTGCGCGACCTCCAGCAACACCGCGAGGAGGAGCACGACGGCCAGCCGGCGGCCCCAATGGGCGCCGCCGACTCGCCCCGGCCAGCCCCACGCGACCGCCCCGCCCAGCGCGAACGCCAACCCCAGGTGGAGCAGGACCGGCCAGTCGACCTCCCCCGCCGACCGCAGCGCCGCCCCCCACGCCGCGAGGCCCGGCACCGGCCGAAACGGCCAGAGCGTGAGCGCGACGACCCACACCGCGAGGAGAACGGTCGTCAGCCGGGAGAGCGCCAGAGTATGAGGCGTCGGTTGCGGATCCATCCGGGGAGGCTCGGTCGGGAAATCGTGCGTTCCGTCGCGGCCGGTGGTAATGACCGGGGCGTGGGCGGGCCGATGATAAATGAAGTGGGCGGCAGCCGACACGAGCCGGTCGCCGCTCCACCATCGTGCGTTGCGAGGCGTTCGGTACCCCCTCTATCAAAAAGACCATCCGATGAAGCTGCGGCAAGTCCATGAGCTGTTGGACGGCGTTCCCTATATCACCCGCCAGTACGGCACGCTGCTGTACGAACACATCCTCCGCCACAAGCCCGAGGAATGCCTGGAGCTGGGCTTCGCCCACGGCAAGAGCAGTTGCTACATCGCCGCGGCGCTCGACGAGCTCGGGCGTGGACACCTGACCTCCGTCGACCTCGACTCCAGCCGCGACCGTGAGCCCAACCTCGAAGGGCTCCTCGAACGGTGCGGCCTGACCCGCTACGTCACCATCGCCCGCGAGCCCAACTCCTACACCTGGTTCCTCAAGAAGAAGATCCAGCAGCGCTCCGCGAGCGGTGTCTGCGAGCCCCTCTACGACTTCTGCTTCATCGACGGGCCCAAGAGCTGGACCATCGACGGCTGCGCCTTCCTGTGCGTCGACAAGCTCCTGCGTCAAGATGGATGGCTCCTCTTCGACGACGTCGACTGGACCTACGCCGGCTACGAGAAGGCCACCGGCAAGACCGCCACCGACGGCATCGACCACCGCGAACTCAGCGAGGAAGAGAAGGAGGAAGCCCAGATCCAGCAGCTCTTCAACCTCGTCGTCATGCAGCACCCGGACTACAGCGAGTTCCGGGTCATCGACGGCAAGTGGGCCTTCGCCCGCAAGACCCGGGGCGAGGTGCGCAGCCTCAAGTTCCAGACCTCCTGGACCGTCTCGGGCGTCGTGTTCGAGGCCCTGCGACGGCTGCGGAAGACCGCGGCCTGACCGCTCGATCCGCCGACCCCGCGCGACAACGAAAGAGGCCCACGCGCTCCCGCGCGTGGGCCTCTCTTGGTTCTCATGCCGAAGTGGATCGGCTCAGTCGGGCAGTTCGAGCAGGACGAACCGCGGCGCCCAGTCCCGCGACCGGCCGTCCCACACCGCCAGCCGCAGCCGCACGCCCTCGCGGGCGTCGAGGCCTTCGAGCTTCCCGGTGAGTTCCGCCAGGCTCGTCACCGGCTCGCCCTGCACGTCGGTGATGAGCATCGGCATCCGCTGGACGAACGCCAGGCCCTCGCCCTCGGCGATCGAGCCGCGGCGCACCTGCCGGACCAGCACGCCCTCGCGGTGGGTCACGCCCAGCTGCTCCGCCATCTGCGGCGTGAAGTCCTCGACGTTCATCACGCCCCACTTCTGGAGCGTCTCCATGCCGCGCGTCGCCGGGACCGACCCCGGCCGCTCCCCGCCCCGGGTCGGGCCGCCGCGGGCCATCCCGTCCGTCGGCAGCTCGCCGAGCGTTACGGTCCGGGTCATCGTCTCCCCGTCGCGGTAGAGCTCGACCTCGATCTCGCTGCCGGGGGCGAGGCCCGCGACGCGGAACCGCAGGTCGTCGGCCGACTCGACCGGCTCGCCATCGATCTTCGTGACGATGTCGCCGCTCTCGATGCCCGCCTGCACCGCGGGGCTCGTCTCATCCGTCGCGCCGACCACGAGCACGCCCGTGCCCTCGAAGCCGAACGTCCGGGCCATCTTCGGCGACAGGTCGTCGATGAAGATCCCCAGGTACCCGCGGCTGACCGAGCCCTTCTCGATGAGCTGGTCCGCCACCTGCGACACGATGCTGATCGGGATCGCGAAGCCCAGCCCGTTGTACGCGCCGGTCCGGGAGGCGATCGCGCTGTTCACGCCCACGACCTGCCCGAGGATGTTCGTCAGCGGCCCGCCCGAGTTGCCCGGGTTGATCGCCGCGTCCGTCTGGATGAAGTTCTCGTAGCCGCGGGTGATGATCTGCAGCTTCCGACCCTTCGCCGACACGATCCCCTGGCTCATCGAGAACTGGAACCCGAACGGCGAGCCGAACGCGAACACCATGTCGCCCGGCTGCACCGGCTCCTTGCTCGGGATCAGCGGGATCAGGTCCGTCGCCTCGACCCGGATGACCGCCACGTCGGTGCTCGGGTCCGTCCCGACCACCTTGGCCTTGTACTTCGAGCCGCTCTGGAAGGTCACGGTGATCTCTTCCGCGCCGTCGATGACGTGGTTGTTGGTGATGATGTGGCCGTCGCGGTCGTAGACCCAGCCCGAGCCGTTGCCCCGGGGCACCGCCCGGTTGTACTCCTCAAAGTCCTGCTGCGGGTCCTCCGGCGCCCGCAGGTCCTGCTGCGGGCCCGGCCCCGGCCGGCCGCGGAAGAAGTCCTCAAAGGGCGTCCCCTCGAACGGGTTCCCCGGCCCACCCGGCCCCCCCGGACCACCCGGACCGCCGCCCATCCCGCCACGACCGCGCCCCGCCACCTCGATATGGACGACGCTCGGCTCGACCACCTTCCCCACGTTGCGGAACGCCTCGGACAACTGCACCAGCGCCTCGTTCTGCGCAAGCTGGTTCTGGATCAGTTGGACCCGCGCCTCGGTCTGCGCGAAAGCGATCTGCTTCACCGCCACCGGCCCGGCGATCAGCGCCACCAGCACGGCGACAAGCAGGACCAGCGAGGGCCCGTACCAACGGATGCGACTCATGGGGTTCTCCAATGACCTGACTCACGTTTGATGAAACGCCCGCTCGCGCGGCGCCACGGCTTGCCACCACCGCCGACGCCGCCCCCGCCCGTCCGATCGACGGCGCCGCGGCAGCGCCCGCATCCGCATAGTACGGCGTCACCCCCGCCGAGGGTTCGATCGGGCTCCCCATCTCCCTCTCCCCGCTTGGGGAGACCGGCCGGGGTGAGGGGTGGGCGTCAACGGGTGCCGATCTCACGGATGGACGCACGGTGACTCCGACCCCTCACCCTAACCCTCTCCCCACGGGGGAGAGGGGACTGGACGGTCCGGGCCGCGATCATCACCGCGCCGCGGCG
>CAZKRE010000219.1:0-5353 GCA_964555075.1 uncultured Phycisphaeraceae bacterium | reverse complement strand
ACTGGCTACTCCTCTACTCAATCGATCAGGTACAGCAGCGGGAACAGGAAGATCCAGATCAGGTCGACCAGGTGCCAGTAGAGGCCGACGACGTCGACCGGCGTGTAGTACTGGGGGCCGAAGTGGCCGCGGATCGAGCGGACGAGGATCCAGGTGATGAGGCCGATGCCGATGATCACGTGGATGCCGTGCAGGCCGGTCATGAGGTAGTAGATGGAGAAGAACGCGGGGACGCGCTGCCGCTCGACGGGGGAGAGCTGGGCGAAGGTGACGGGCAGTTCGGTGTGGCCGGCGTAGGGCCCGCCGCCCAACCCCTGCGTCAGCACGCCGGGGGCGAGTCCCGCCGGGCCCATCGACGCGGGGAGGATGGTGGAGTGTTCGACGGGGTTGGCGAACCGGCCCTCGGTCCGGGGGGCGATGGTCTCGCCGGTCTGCGGGTCCTGCCGACCGGCGACGGGGCCCTCGGGCTGCTCGCTCGTGCTGTCGCCGGTGGCGGCGCCCTCGTGCCCGTGCGCGGCGCCGTCCGCCGCCGGGCCGTGGGCGACCGGGCCGTAGAAGCCGTACTCCTCCTCGAGGTGGCGGATCTCGGCCCAGATGTCGCGGCCCTCGGGCTGGTCGAGGACCAGGGCGTAGAGGTTGGCGGCGCCGGGGTAGAGGCCGTGGCTGAACTTCTCGTTGTACTCGATGGCCTTGATGACCATGAACATCCCCGCGCCGACGAGGGTGGCGATGAGCAGGCCCACGAGCAGGGACCTCTGCCCGAGCTGCGCCGCGCGCACGCCCCACGCCATCGTGAACGAGGAGACGAGGAGCACGACCGTGTTGATCGCGCCCCAGGTCGGGTTGAGGAAGTGGTGCGCGTACTCCGCGACGTTCGGGAAGTTCCCGCGGGAGTAGGCGTAGTAGCAGAACAGCCCGCCGAACATCAGGATCTCGGTCGCGAGGAACACCCACATCCCCAGCTTGCCCGACTCGAACTGCTGGGCGGGGGTGTCGAAGTGGTGCGCGAGATGCGGCGGGTGCGCATGCCCGTGGTCGTGGTGCTCACCGGTCGCCGTGGCTGGGACGTCGCTGCTCATGCGGGGTTCCGAAACGGTCAAGCAAGGAAGCGAGAAAGCTCAAAAGCGGGGAATCAGATCCACACGATTGTCACTGCCTCTTCTCTTGCTTTGTTGCGCTGCTGCTTTCCTGCTTCCGATCACACGTGGGTGGTGGGCGTCTGGCCGGGGGTGTCCGCGGCGGGCTTCTCGACGGGGCGGTAGACGTAGCCGTTGATCTGGGGGTCGTACTGCCAGTCGTCGTAGTCGTAGGGGTCGGTGCCGCGGGGCGTCTGATCGAAGTTCGAGTGAGGCGGGGGCGACACGGTGTACCACTCGAGGCTGTTGCCGCCCCAGGGGTTCGCGGGCGCGGGGGCCCCCTTCCGCCAGGCGTGGATCCAGTTGAACAGCACGATGAACAGCCCGACCGCGAGGATGTAGGACCCGATCGACGAGATCACGTGGTAGAGCTGGAACTCGTCGAGGTAGTCGGCGTAGCGGCGGGGCATGCCCTGGCTGCCGGCGATGAACTGGATGAAGAAGGTGACGTTGAAGCCGACGAAGACGATCGCGGCGCCGATCTTGCCCCAGAACTCGTCATACATCTTCCCGAACATCTTGGGGAACCAGTGGTACATGCCGCCGAGGAAGGCGAAGATCGTCGAGCCGACCATCACGTAGTGGAAGTGGGCGACGATGAAGTAGGTGTCGTGGATGTGGAGGTTGACGCTGAGGGTGGCGCAGAAGACGCCCGTCAGCCCGCCGATGGTGAAGAGCCAGATGAACCCCATGGCGTACCACATCGGGGTCGAGAGGCGGATGTTCGCCTGGTACATGGTGGCGAGCCAGTTGAAGACCTTGATGCCCGAGGGGATGGCGATGGAGAAGGTGATGAGCGAGAAGATGGCGCCCGCCATGGAGCTCTGCCCGCTGGCGAACATGTGGTGGCCCCAGACGAGGAAGCCCAGGAGCGCGATGGCGATCGACGACGCGGCGATGAAGCCGTAGCCGAAGATGTGCTTGCGGCTGTTGGTGGCGACGAGTTCGCTGATGACCGCGAAGCCCGGCAGGATCATGATGTAGACGGCGGGGTGGGAGTAGAACCAGAAGAAGTGCTGCATGAGCACCGGGTCGCCGCCGAGGCGGGGGTCGAAGATCCCGACCTCGAGGACGCGTTCCGCCGCGATGAGCAGCAGCGTGATGGCGAGCACGGGGGTGGCGAGGATCTGGATGAGGGCGGTGGCGTACATGCCCCAGCAGAACAGCGGCAGCCGGAGCCAGCCCTGCCCCGGCGCGCGGAGCATGTGGATCGTGGCGATGAAGTTGACGCCGGTGAGGATCGAGGAGAAGCCGAGGATGAACGCCCCGAGCACGGCGGCGGTGACGGCGGTGTTGCTGGTCGTGGAGTACGGGGTGTAGAAGGTCCAGCCGGTGTCGAGGCCGCCGGAGACGAGCACCCACAGGAAGAAGATCGCCCCGCCGACGTAGCAGTACCAGCTCATCAGGTTGAGCCGGGGGAAGGCGACGTCCTTGGCGCCGAGCATGAGCGGGAGCAGGAAGTTGCCCAAGGCCGCCGGGATCAGCGGGATGATCACGAGGAAGACCATGATCGCGCCGTGGAGCGTGAAGTACTGGTTGTACCGGTCCCACGCGGCGTCGATGTTGTCCGCGCTGCCGAGCGTGACGCCGGGCGCGAGCAGTTCGGTCCGCAACAGGATCGCGAACACCCCGCCGACGAAGAAGAACGTCAGCGTGCAGAGCAGGTACAGGAGCCCGATGCGCTTGTGGTCGAGCGTGAAGATCCACGACCCCAGGCCCTTGCCCGCCCTGATGTAGTTCGGCTCCCGCAGCTCGACGGCCTTGCCGTAGATGTCGGTGCTCGTCTCGACTGTCGTGGTTGTCATGGAACTAACCTTCTTGCTCACCCCGGGCGTCACGCGCGGCGTGACGGCGTCCGGCGGCTCGACCTACTGCAACTCCACGCCCTGCTCGCTCCGGCCGGTCTGCTCTTCCTGCTGCTGACTGGGCGTCTGACGCGCCTCCTCCTGGGTCGGAGGCTGCTGCGGCGGGAGCGCATCGGTGTTGTCGCCCGTCGAGTCATCGGGATTGGACGCACCAGCACCTTCATCATACCCCCCGCCCGTCCAGCCGTACTCCGCGTTGATCTCCTCGGGCGTCTTGCCGTAGCCCTCGGTGATCGACTTCATCCACGCCATGATCGAGTCCAGGTCCCGATCGCTGAGGTTGAACGCCGGCATCACGTTGGCGTAACCCTCGACGATCTGCCTGCCCGGCTGGCGGGTCGATTCGCGGATGTAGTCCGCGTCCACCGTCACCGGCCCGGTGTTCGTGTTCTGCTGCCGGCCCCAGATGTTCCGGAAGGTCGGGCCCATGCCCTGCGAGCCGTCGGCGCTGTGGCAGGCGTTGCACCCGTTCTGCAGCCAGAGCCGCTCGCCGTTGACGATCGGGGGCAGCTCGAGCCCCGGGTCCTTGTTGACCCATTCCTCGAACGCCTCGGGCTGGAGCACCACCGCCGAGCTCGTCATCCACGAGTGCTTCGTCCCGCAGTATTCGGTGCAGTACAGGTCGTACGCGATGCCGTGCTCGAAGGCCATCGTGGTGGTCTCGCTCGGCTCGACGCCGACGGGCGTGACGTTGACCGGGCCGGCCTTGGACTCGTCCCACCGTGCCTCGAACCAGACGGTGTTGTACCGCCCGGGCACCGCGTCCTTCTTCGCCCGGAACGCGGGGACGAAGAACGAGTGGATCACGTCCTGGGAGTTGAGCGTGAGCTTGATCGGCCGGTTCGCCGGGACGACGAGCACGCTGCTGGTCCGGCCCGAGGGGTACTGGAAGGTCCAGTTCCACTTCTTGGCGTCGACCCAGACCTCGTAGGAGTCGCCGGGGGGCGTCTGCATGTCGAGGAAGCCGCGGAAGCCCCAGACGAAGATGGCCAGGACGATGAGCAGCGGGATGACCGACCAGGTCACCTCGAGGGCGTTGTTGTGGTGCGAGCCGTGGCTGACCCGGTTCTCATCGCCGGGCTTCATCCGGTACCGGATGACGAACCAGATCAGCGCGCCCATGATGAGCACCGTGAACACGACGCTGACCCAGGTGATGAAGAGGTACAGCCAGTCGACGTCCTCGGAGAACGTCGAGGCCTGATCGGGGAACCACAGCCCCTTGTCCGCGTACTGCGCCAGCGTGATGATCATGTCGTTGCAGCCCGTGCCGTGTTAGGCGTCGCGCCCCGTCGGGGGAGGCGTTCTGCCCGCTTCCGCGTCTTCCTGCCCCACGTCGGCGACCCGCGCCGACCGCTTCCGCTCCCACACCAGGAAGCCGATGACGATCGACGTGATGAGGATCGCGGTCAGGGCGCCACCCGCCTGCATGACCCCCATCGCCAGCCGGGAGTACTTCCCGGCGTGGGGGTCGAAAGCGAAGCAGGTTAGCACAATCCGATCGACGATTGTGCCGATCTCCCCGGCGCTGGTCTCCACGAGCGAGGTCCGCAGCGTCCTGGGGTCGTACCGGAACCCGCCGCCCGACGCGAGCGCGTTGGCCTCGCGGTACTGCGCGGCCGGGTAGAGGTAGCGGAACAGCTTCCCCTCGCCGTCGAGCAGCATGATCGCGTTGGGGTGGGACCACTGGTTGACCCCCTCCATCCACGCGTAGCGGTAGCCGACGGCGTCGGCGACGGCGGCGATGGCTTCGGTCTCGCCGGTGAGGAAGTGCCAGCCCGCCTCGACGCCCGGCGTGTCGCCGAGGTAGGCGAGGTACGCGTTCTTCTTCAGCCGCGCGGCGCTGTAGCTCTCGGCGGGGTCGAAGCTGATGGTGACGATCTGGTAGTCCTCGCCCAGCTCGAGGCTCATCTCCTTCGCCGCGTCGGCGAGGCCGTTGAGCATCATGCCGCAGAGCGCGGGGCACCGGTAGTAGTTCAGGCTGAGGATGACCGGCTTGCCGCTGGCGAAGAAGTCGCGGAGCGTCACCCGCTGCCCCTCCTCGTCGAAGAACTCCAGGTCCAGCGGCACCTGGGCGCCGAGGCGGTCGTCGACGCGGGCGCTGGGGGTCTCACCCTCGAGCGGGGGCATGATGTCGGGCCGGGGCGGCTGGGTGCCGGTGAGCTGACCCGCCGCCGGCGCGGCGCACACCACCAGCAGCACGGCGGCGAGGATCGCCGCCGCCACACCTCGGGGCGTGTTGGCATGTACGAATGAGCCCATGTCGTTCCCGGACCCGTGCCGCGACAGCCGCGGCCATCGGACCTTTTATTATAGGAGATAACGCGTCCGCCGGGGTCGTTACTCGGCCGG
>CAZKRE010000218.1:0-5367 GCA_964555075.1 uncultured Phycisphaeraceae bacterium | reverse complement strand
GACCTTGAAGTCCATGTCGCCGAAGTGGTCTTCCTCGCCCTGGATGTCGGTGAGGTAGATGTCTTCCTGGCCGGGCTCGTCGGCGGCGATGATGCCGATCGAGATGCCGCCGACCGGCGCCTTGATGGGCACGCCGGCGTCCATGAGGGCCAGCGTCCCGCCGCAGGCCGACGCCATGGACGACGAGCCGTTGGACTCGAGGATGTCGCTGACGAGGCGGATGGTGTAGGGGAAGTCGGCGGGGTCGGGCATCACGCCGACGAGCGCCCGCTCGGCGAGCTTGCCATGGCCGACCTCACGCCGGCCGGGGCCGGTGATCCGCTTCGCCTCGCCCACGCTGAAGGGCGGGAAGTTGTAGTGCAGGTAGAACTTCTCGGCGTATTCGGGGGCGAGCGTGTCGATGATCTGCTCCGCCTTGCCGCTGCCGAGCGTCGCGACGACCAGCGCCTGCGTCTCGCCGCGGGTGAACAGGCCCGACCCGTGGACGCGGGGCAGCACGCCGACCTCGCAGGAAATCGCGCGGAGCTGGTCCGCGCGGCGGCCGTCCGTCCGCTTGCCCGAACGGATCACCTCGCGGATGACCCGCTCTTCCAGATCGTGGATCGCGATCTTCGCCTTGGCCTTCCGCTCCTTGGCGGCAACGACCTGCTGATAGGTCGCGTCTTCCGACGCCTCGGGGAAGTGCTCGGCGAGGAACGCCTTCTTCGCCTGGCTCGCGCCCTCCGCCCGCTGGTGCTTGGTGCCCTCCGCGGTGAGCGCCGCCTTCAGCGGCGCCGCCAGCTTGCTCGACACCAGGTCCACGATGTCCTGCGGCAGCGGCTTGGTGTCATTGACCTTCGGCTTGCCGACCTTCTCCTGGAGTTCGTGGATCATCGCCACGACCTGCTGGATGATGCCGAAGCCGAACTCGATGGCGTCGCCCATCTCCTGCTCGGGGATCTCCAGCGCGCCCACCTCGATCATATTCAGGCCGTCCTTGTGGCCGGCGAGGACGAGGTCGAGGTCGCTGTACTCACGCTGGGCTTCGGTCGGGAACGCGACGAACTGCCCATCGACCCGGCCCACCCGGACGCTGCCGATCGGACCCTCGAAGGGGATCGAGCTGATCGCAAGCGCGGCGGAAGCGCCGATGGCGGCGAGGACGTCGGGCTCGTTCTGCCCGTCATAGGCCATGACCCAGCATTGGATCTGGACCTCGTCCATGTAGCCCTTGGGGAACAGCGGCCGGATCGGCCGGTCGATGTTCCGCATGGTCAGGATTTCTTTGGTGTTGGGCGCCCCCTCCCGCTTGCGGAACCCGCCGGGGAACTTGCCCGCGGCACTGAACTTCTCTCGGTAGTCGACGGTCAGGGGGAAGAAGTCGATGCCCTCGCGGGGCGCGGCATGGACCGCCGTGCAGAGGACGACGGTCTCGCCGTACTGGATCCAGATGGCGCCGTCGGCCTGCTTGGCGATCTTGCCGGTCTCCATCGAGAGGGTGCGGCCGGCGATCTCGCGCTCGACGCGCGTCACGTTCCAGTTGTGCTGTTGAGCCATGTTGCTTTCGTGCGTCCCGGGGACGAAGGAGGAAACCGCTGCTACCCCGGTCCGGATGCAGAGGACAGATGGCGGGGGAGGGAGAAAAGGCAAAAGCGAGAAACCAACAAAGCGAGAAAGGCACAGGCGTCATCGAACGACGGCTTGGATTTTCTGCTTTGCTGCTTTGTCGTCTTGTCGCTTTTCCCCTCCCCGGCCTACTGCCATCTGCACGCCGCCGGGACACCGTGTCCCGGAAGGGCAGCCGCGGAAAGAGCCAATGCAGCTCTTAGCCGGGGGCCCGCCGGCATCGCGAGGAGGTCGCGACCCGGGCCCACGGCTAGGAGCTGCGCTCCCAGCAAGGGTGTTACTTACGCAGACCCAGCCGGCCGATCAGTTCCTGATAGGCCGGGCGGTTCGTGCGAGCCAGGTACTTCAGCAGACGGTTCCGCTTCGAAACCATCAGCAGCAGCCCCCGGCGGGAGGAGTGGTCCAGCTTGTGGTTGCGGAGGTGCCCGGTCAGGGCGTTGATCCGCTCCGTGAGGATCGCCACCTGCACCTGGGGCGAGCCGGAATCCTGGTCGTCGCGGCGGTAGGAGCCAATCAGCTCCTGCTTGCGTTCAGCGGTGATCGACATCGTCCAAATACTCTCGTGGAGCCCTATCGTTGCCAGACGCCGCCGGGCGAGCTCCGGGCCCGGGGCCTCATTGGGGACGCAGAGTGTAGCGGGGTGGGGGGGGCAGGGCAAAGGCGGGCGAGCGATCACCGGCCGCGGCGGGATGCGGCCGGCGCCTGCATGGCCGCGTCCAAGGCCGCGCATCCGGCGATCCGGGGCTTTATCATCGCCGCCAGTCTCGCCTTCAGGGTCCCGTCGAATCTATGGTCCTGCCGAATCTGCTGAGGAGCTTTCGCATCATGCCGATGTCGCAGTCGAGTCACCATCGGAGCGGGCGACTTTCCGCCACGGCCGCGCTCATCGCGCTCGCCATGGGCCCTTCCGCCGTTGCCCAGTCTTCCCCCGAGGGTTTCGACACGGTGATCGACGCGCCGCCGATGCCTGTGCCCCACAGCATCGACTCGAACACGCAGTTGAACCTGCACGAGGGGGCGAAGCTGCCGGCGTATTTTCGGGCCGGCTCCTCCGCCGGCACGTCCACGAATGTCGAAGTCAACATCTTCGGCGGTAGCGCACTCAACGACAATCTCATCTACGCGGGTGCGGTGCTCAATGTTTTCGGGGGCCAGGTGAACGGGGCGTTCAACCCCATCGCCGGGGGGCATATGAACCTGTTCGGCGGCAGGGTCGGAGCCATCCACGCCTGGGGGGGCGGCGCCCTCGCTATCCATGGCGGCTATGTCCGTGACGTCACGATCGAACCGAACTCGACCTTCGTCCAGTTCGGCGGCGCCACCGGCCCCGCATTCGATGCCAAGCCCGGCAGCAGCACCGTTCTCCGCGGGGGAACCGTCGGCCCCGGGTTCACCAACGCTGCGACGGGTGAGGTGCGGCTCATAGGCAACGACTTCGCCCTCAACGGCGAGGCCTATGGCGGCGGCACGATCGATCTCGCCAGCGGTGATGTCCGCTTCAGCGGACGCCTCGCCGACGGATCGGTTTTCCTCTTCACTCCTGCGGCGGGCGACGAGTTGCGCAACATCCAACTCGAGCGTGTCCCGCTGACGCCGGTGGTGTTGGAGCCTCAGGTTCTCGACGCCGCGAATGGCGACACCGGCCGCGGACTTCTCCCGGGACAGGCGCTGACGATCCGGCCCGGCGGCGACACGGGGCCGAACTTTACCGCCATCGGCGGCACGTTGCGGATCGAGGGAGGGATCGTGGGGAGCCACGCCGAGTTGTCCGCGTCGTCACTGCTGATGACCGGCGGCAGCCTCGGTTTCGGGTCACGCATCGCCGACGGCAGCCACGCCACCGTCGAGGACGGCTCGATCGGAAGCGATCTGCACGTCGCGTCGGGCAGCACCCTGCTCGTACGCGGTGGCAGCATCGGCGCCGGCCTGCGCGCGACCAGCGGCGGCCAGGTGACCCTCGACGGTGCGGCCTTCGATGGCAACGCCCGCGCCGAGGCGGGCGGTGTGCTGACGGTAACCCGGGCCACCTCCACCGGTGCCGCGATCGCCGGCGACGGCGGCGAGGTGAATATCTACGGCGGCAAGCTCCGCGGGGCCTCCGCCGAGGTCGGCGGCGTCATCAACATCTTCGGCGGCGAACTCACCCAGGGCGTCGCCTCCCGTGATGCCGACGGCTTCGACACCCGAAAGACCACCATCAATCTCCGGGGCGGTACCCTCGGCGGGCTCGTCAAGATCGGCAACCGCACCGACTTCAACCTCTTCGGCACCGAGTTCGCCCTCAACGACGTGCCCCTGGATGGGCTCGTCCCCGGCGAGGCCATGGTCATCGCCCAGCGGACCTATATCGACCGGGTGTTCCTCTCGGGTATCTTGGAGGACGGCTCGCCGTTCCGATTCGAGCTGAATCCATCGGACGTCGCCGGTCGCGACCGCGTTCCGCTGATCTCACGGCTGACGGTCACAATGGTCCCGGAGCCCACCGCACTCGTGCTATTGGCCTGTGCCTGCGGCTTGTCCATCGCTGGGCGACCACGACGGCGCTGATCACCGCGACCCGCGGGCGGCGAGCTCCACGTGTGCGTGCGGCAGTTGCCGCGGCTCTACCATCCGCGCCAGCAATGCCTGCCTCGGCTCCTCCTCGCGCCATTTCGCCCGGGGCGAAACGCCTGACTTCGGCATGATCACCCCGAACCGCACGGGCGGTTTGCCCCGGAGGCGGTTTCCTGCGATACTGCCCGGCTCCATCCGCAGGGCCAACGTGGCCCTGCACTTCATGGCCCGCGACGCCGAAGCCTCGGCCGAGCACCCCTGAGGGCCCGCCCAACAAGCGGGTTACATCCGAATGGCCAACTACAACGGCCCCAAGGTCAAGCTGTCCCGTCGCGTCGGCGTCCCGATCGCCGACACCCCCAAGCACACCACCAAGCGCCAACTCAACCCCCCGGGCGTCCACGGCTTCCGCGGCCGACGCCTGCGGGACTACGGCGTCCGCCTCAACGAGAAGCAGAAACTCCGCTACCACTACAACGTGCTCGAGCGGCAGTTCAGCAACTACGTCGAAAAGTCCCGGTCCGCCAAGGGCAACACCGGTGAGAACCTCCTCCGCCTGCTCGAGCAGCGGCTGGACAACGTCATCCGTCGCCTCGGCTGGGCCCGCACCATCTGGGGCGCCCGCCAGATCGTCTCCCACGGCCACGTCCTCGTCAACGGCCGCAAAACCGACCGCGCCAGCTTCCAGGTCTCCGTCGGCGATTCGATCACCCTCAAGCCCGGCATCCAGAAGCTCATCCGCGAGAACATGGAATCGGTCGGCGGCCACGACGTCCCCGGCTGGCTCTCCTTCGACCCCTCGACCCTGACCGCCCGCGTCGACGCGATCCCGACCTCCGACCAGGTCCCCTTCGACGTCAACATGAACCTGATCGTCGAGTTCTACCGCTAGTTCCGGCCACTCACGACCGACCCACCCGAAGCCCACGGAACCCTCTCCGTGGGCTTCTTCGTGCGCGGGATGGATTCTTCCCCCAGGTTCATCTTGAAGCGGTCGCCAAGGCTGTAGATCCATGAAGCGGGCGACTCGCCACCAAAGGGACAAGCGCCACCGCCAAGACGTTGATCGACGCCCCCGTGAAGGGGGCGACCCGGCCCGATGAGGATGAGCGGGTAGGTCACCGACGGCGTTTCGATCCACGCCCCCGTGAAGGGGGCGACGAGCCCAGCCCTGAAGAACATCTACGACGCCATGTTTCGATCCACGCC
>CAZKRE010000217.1:0-5395 GCA_964555075.1 uncultured Phycisphaeraceae bacterium | reverse complement strand
CGCGTCCGCATCGTGGCCGAGGGGCGCGACATCGACCTGCGTGTCTCGAGCATCCCCACGCTGCTGGGCGAGAAGCTCGTGATCCGCATCCTCGACAAGGCGAACCTGCACGTCCGCATGGAGGACCTCGGCTTCCGCGAGGAGGCGCTCGACGCGTTCAAGCGGATGCTCATCCGCCCGCACGGCCTCGTGCTCGTCACCGGCCCGACGGGCAGCGGCAAGACGACGACGCTCTACTCCGCGCTCGACCTGCTGCGGAGCCCGGAGCGAAACATCGTCACCGTCGAGGACCCGGTCGAGTATCAGTTGGACCTCGTCAACCAGATCCAGGTCTCCGCGTCGATCGGCATGACCTTCGCCCGCGCGCTCCGCAGCATCCTCCGCCAGGACCCGGACATCATCATGGTGGGCGAGATCCGCGACGAGGAGACGGCCCGCGTGGCGGTGCAGGCCGCGCTGACGGGGCACCTCGTGCTCGCCACGCTGCACACGAACGACGCGCCCGGAGCGGTCGCCCGCCTGCTCGACATGGGCATCGAGCCCTACCTGCTCAGCAGCGCGCTCAACGGCGCGGTGGCGCAGCGGCTGGCACGTACGATCTGCCAGGGGTGCGCGACGAAGTACTACCCGTCGGAGGAGGCGCTCGTCGACGCGGGGATCGCGGACCTCGGCGGCCGGTCGTTCCGAAAGGGCGTCGGCTGCCAGCAGTGCCACAACAGCGGGTTCAAGGGCCGCAGCGGCATCTACGAAGTGATGGAGGTCACGCCGCAGATCCGGCGGATGGTGCACGGGGCGGCGCCGTCGCACGAGCTGCGGCAGGTGCTGCGCAAGTCGGGCGTGCTCTCGCTCGCGGAAGAGGGCGTGCAGGTCGCCATCGATCACCGCACCAGCCTCGAAGAGGTGCTCCGAGTCACGCACAACGAGGAGGCGTGCGCCGAAGATCCGCGGGTTGCCGCCAAGGAGGCCGCATGAAGCTGGCTTACCAGGCATTCGACAAGACCGGCCGCTCGATCCACGACACGATCGAAGCGGCGACGATCGACGACGCGCGGGAGCAGTTGCGTCGGCAGGGGCTGTTCATCGCGAACCTGGTCCGCGCGGGCGCCGAGGGGGCGGCCGCAGCGCAAGGTCCGGCGAAGGGCGGCCGACGCATCCGCGGCGGCAAGCGATACAAGCTGCTCGCGATGTTCACGCGGCAGCTCTACGTGCTGCTCTCCACCGGTACGCCCATCGTCGATGCCCTCTCCGCTCTCGAACGCCAGACGAAGGACCCCGCCTGGAAGCGGGTCGTCACCGACCTCCGCGACCAGGTCGAGCAGGGGCGGTCCCTCTCGGAGGCGATGAACAAACACCCCGAGGCGTTCGACGCGGTCTATCGCAGCCTGATCTCCGCGGCGGAACACGGCGGCAAGTTCGAGGTCATCCTCGACCGCCTCTCCATGCTGACGCGCAAGCAGATGCAGATGCGCAACCAGGTGGCGGGGGCGCTGGTGTACCCGGTGCTGCTGCTGACCGTGTCGATCGCGGTGCTGGTGGCGATGCTCACGTTCGTGCTGCCGCGGTTCGCGACGCTGTTCGACACGCTGAAGCTGCCGCTGCCGCCGACGACGAAGATCATGGTCGCCCTCAGCGACATCCTCGTGGGCTACTGGTGGGCGATCGTGCCGACGTTGATCGCGACGGCCGTGGGGTCGGTCCTGGCGTCGCGGACGCCGCAGGGCCGGGCGTGCTGGGACACGGTGCTTCTCCGCATCCCCGTGGTGCGGGACCTCGTGCGCGGGCTGATCACGGCGCGGATCGTGCGTCTCCTCGGCGTGCTGGGTGACAGCTACGTCCCGGTGCTCGATGCGCTGGCGCTGGCGAAGGAGACCGCGGGCAATCGGCACTACCGCGCCCTCGTCGGCGCCGCCGAAGACGCCGTCACCCGAGGCGAACCGATCAGCAGCGCGTTCAAGGACGAGCGGCTCATCAACCCCACCGTCTACGAAGCGATGCGCAGCGGCGAGCAGACCGGCAAGATCGCGACGCTCCTGATCAACATGGCCGACTTCCTCGACGAGGACAACGAGGTCCGCCTCAAGACGGCGACGAGCCTGCTCGAGCCGGTCATCCTGATCGGCCTGGGCATCGTGGTGGGCTTCGTGGCGGTCAGCATGTTCCTGCCGCTCTTCGACCTCACCGCTCAGGCGGGCGGGGGATGAGCCGCGAGGCCGTCCGCGGGTCGAGTCGGGCCCGGCGTTCGCCGATAAGGGATCAGAAGTGCGATCCGGTAGGGGAGGCATGAAACTTTTCACTCACAGCGCGGCCACACCGATCGGCCTCGACATCGGGACGCGTGCGATCAAGGCGATGCAGCGCCGGGGCGGCCGGGTGCTCACGTTGTCGCTGCCCCGCGAGGGGGACGGCCCGGAGTCGGCGCCGCTCACGATCGACGAGGCGAAGCGGCTGCGCTCCGTGCTGCGACGCCGCGGCTTCCAGGGGCGGGACGTCATCGTCGCGGCGCCCAAGCAGTCGACGGTGACGAGCGTGCTCGAGCTCCCGCCGCGGAAAAGTGGCGTGCCGACGGACCTCATCGCCCGCACCGAGCTCGCCCTCGCGCATCGGCGTGAGCCGGATCACCTCGAGACGGTCTGGTGGGAGCTGCCGCCGTCGGGCCGGGCGAGTGATGGGACGTCGGTGCTCGCAGCCGGGTGCCCCCACGACGCGGCGGACGCGATGATCGCTCCTCTGGAAGAGGCGGGGCTCTCCGTCCAGGCGATGGACCTCCAGGCGTGGGCGATGGCCCGCGGGTGTGGCACGTCGAACAGCGTCCCGGGAAGCATCATCGCCGTCATCGACCTCGGCTGGACGACCGCGACGCTGGTTCTGCTGCACGAACGGACCGTCGTTTACGAGCGGCAGCTCACCACGCTGGGCGCGTGCGGTCTGGTGGGGGCGCTGCGGCGGGACCACGGGTTCGCCTCGGATGCGATCGACTACATGCTCTACGAAGTCGGGTTCGATGCGGACGGCCGGGGGCAGCCGGATGATTGGCGGCTGCTGATGAAGGCCCGCACGCACCTCGAGGGCCACTTCGACGCTTTGGGCAAGGAACTCGGCCTGTCGGTCCGCTACGCCCAGCACCAGTACCCGCACGCGACGGTGGAGCGCATCCTCCTGGCCGGTGGCGGCGCCGCGGTCGTCGGCTTGTCGGACTTCCTCAAGCCGCTTTTGGAGGTCCCGGTCGAGGTGGCGTTGCCTTTCGCCGCGGCCGGGGGCGCTGCGGACACGGAGGGTGTCGCATCACCCGCCATGGTGATCGCGTCGGGGCTGTGCCTCTGGGACGAACAGGAGGCCCCGCGATGCGCAGCGTAAACCTGATGCCCGGCTACCGGGTCGAGGCGCGTCGGCGGCGTGGCCGGGTCCAGCGGTGGGTGACGGGGTGCGGGGTCTACACCGCCGCTCTCGCGTGCCTCTGGATCGGCTGTCAGATCATCTGGCCCGACGGACGGACCGCTGTCGCGAGCGACCTGGCGCAGCTCGAGCGCGAGACGCTCGCGGACCAGTCGGCCGCCAAAGCGCTGCGGCCGCGGCTCGTCCAGGCGCAGGCGATCCTCGCGGCGGCGCACAGCATCGGCGATCAACCCGACTGGTCCTACCTCGTCGCGCTCGCGGCCGAACAACTGGGGGAAGACGCCGTCCTCCGCCTGTGCCGGCTCGAACCGGCGCGGCTCGACCGCGCCCAGCCGCCCGGCACGGTCGACCCCGCCAGCATCGCCCGGTATCGGCTGCAACTCGAGGGCTACGGCCGGACGCAGGAGGCCGTGTTCGGCTACGTGCGCCGGCTCGAAGCGACGAAGCTCTTCACCAGCGTCACGCTCATCGAGACCCGCGGCGAGGCGTTCCACGACGGCCAGGCCATCGCGTTCCAGATCCTGTGCATCCTCGACGATCGTGAAGGAGGGGCGCATGAGCACCGATGACCGCAATCCCCTGCGGCGGATCGACGCGGCGGGCGTCGGCGTCGCGCTGCTGCTCACCGGCGCCGCGTACCTGTTCGGCGTCGAGCCGATCCTCGCGCGGGAAGCGGAGCTGCGCGAACGCCAGTCGGAGGTCCGCGCCGCCCGCGAGTCGGCCGAGGCGGCCGACCGTTCTCTCGCGACCCTGCGCAACCAGGTCGCGCTCGCGGAGCAGACCGTCGCGGAGAACCCGCTCCGCCTGAAGCCGCTGGGCCACCTCAACACCCGGCTCGGCGCCATCGCCCTCGCCGCCACGCGCCACGGCCTCCGGGTCGACCAGATCGAACCGGGCCGGCCCACGCCCAGCACCCACTACGCGACCGTTCCGATCCGCGTCGCCGGCCGGAGCACCTACGGCGGCGCCACGCGATTCCTCCACGAGCTCCGCACCCGGATGCCCGACGTCGCCGTCGCGAACGTCGACCTGGCGGGGGACCCGCGGAACCGCCGCAGCGAGGCGAAGTTCACCATCTCGCTGATGTGGCACGCCGCGCCGGACGCCGCCTCCGGAGAACCACGATGACTCTGACGCGAGAGCGCAAAGTGCTGGCGTCCGTCCTGGGGCTTGGGCTGGCGGTGTTCGCCGCCGACCGCCTGTTCCTGGGGGGCGGGTCGGAGCCGGCCGACGCCGCGGCCGGGACCACCAGCCTCGGCACGGCGAGCGCCACGGTGGCTGGAGCCGCAACGGCGGCCATGTCGCTGCCCGAGCCCAATGAGCAGTCCATCGCGCGGCGGCTGGCGCGTTACGCGGAGTCGGTCGTGCTCAACCCGGCCGGGGTTCGCGAGGCGTTCATCCCCGCCGAGAGCTGGGTGCCACGGGTGGACCCGACCGCGTCGGCGAGCGTGAAGGCCGTCGTGGCGGCGCCCGACCCCCGCGTCGCATTCCTGGCCAAGCACCGGCTCAGCGCCGTCGCCGGCGCCGGCGCCAACGTCACCGCGATCGTCGACGGCATGCCGGTCAGGCTCGGGCAGGAGTTCGGCGGGTTCCGCCTCGTCGACGTGACGGCGCGATCGGCGGTCTTCGAGTCGGCCGCGGGGCGGGTGGAGCTGCGACTGCGGCGGTAATGCCGCTTTTTCGCGTCCCGCCCGTTAAGTCGAACGGGACGCCTTCCGATTCAAGAGTAGGAACCGAGCGGCGGTTCATGGAACGGGTGAAAGTCGTATTTTCAGACTCCAGGGAGTGCCATCATGAGTGGGAAGGGCAAGAAAGCACGTCGGGGATTCAGTTTGATCGAGCTGGTGATCGTCGTGGTCATCATCGGGATCATCGGGGCGATCGCGATCCCGCGGATGAGCCGCGGCGCGGCGGGGGCAAACGATTCATCGCTGAAGGCGAACCTCGCGGTCCTGCGGAACGCGATCGACCTCTACGCGGCAGAGCACGGGGGCAAGTTCCC
>CAZKRE010000216.1:0-5426 GCA_964555075.1 uncultured Phycisphaeraceae bacterium | reverse complement strand
TCTGCCCGGCCTCGCGCTGCTCCAGCTTCTCGCCGACGCAGAAGATGACGTCGAACCCCGCCTCGAGCGCCTTGAGCGTCTTCTCGTTGAGCAGCACGTCGCTTTCGCCCAGGACGTGCCGTCGCTCCGAGTGGCCGACAAGCACCGCCTGGCACCCGACGTCCCGCAGCATGGACAGGCTCACCTCGCCTGTGAAAGCGCCATTGGGCCGCGTGTAGAAGTCCTGAGCGCCCACCTTGACGCTCTTCGAGCCCACCTGGCGGAGAGCGTCGGCCACGGGCAGGAGGTAGGGGAACGCCGGGAAGATCGCGACCTCGACGGCGTCGTCCTTCACGCGGTCCGCGACGGCCTGGGCGAGCGCCACGGCCTCCTGCTGGTGGAGGTTCATCTTCCAGTTGCCGCCGACGTAGGGCTTACGGTATGCCACGGGTGTCTCCTGAAGTCTCAAGGAGGGGCAGTCTATCGGAATGAATGGTCTCTTGAGGACGAGTCCTCATTAGGCGACGGCTTTCTGAGCGAATGAGGGAAGATTTAGGACGTTTTCACCGCCGGTTCATCCTCAAGTCGTAGCGTGGTTCACTGATCCGGAACAGTCTTACACCCCTTGACCAGGAGACAGACCCATGATTCGACCCACCAACCTTCTACTCGGACTGACCGCCGCGGCCGGCCTCGCGATCTTCCCCGCCTGCGACACGTTCCAGGGCGGCGCCAAGTCGACCGGCGAATCGGTCGGCTTCTCGATGCAGCCGAGCACCAACACCATCCTTGAAGGCGAGACCGTCACGCTGACGACGAGCAGCGCCAACACGCTCGGCCGCAACGCCGAGATCATCTGGCACGCCGAGGGCGGCGAGGTCCGGACCAGCGAGAACGGGCGGGTCGCCCAGGTAACGTTCCCCCGGAACGGGACCTACACGGTCTCGGCGGACCTGATGCTCGACGGCACCCGGGCGCAGACGCAATCGAGCACCATCGAGGTGCGTGCGCTGAAGGTGCCCGGCGCCGAGCCGCGTCCGACCACCACGGAGGAGCGCGAGGCCCAGCGGGGCGCCACCGGGTACGGCGAGCTGCAGCTCCAGCGTGCCGAAGAGGCGCAGCGGGACGCGCAGCAGCCTGATGCGGCGGACTAATCCTCCCCACGACGGCCGACCATGCCTTGGCTGACCCGGCCCCGCGCAGCTTCACCGCCGCGCGGGGCTGTTTGGTGCGCAGCGGGGGCGGTGAGCGCGGTACAGTGACGGGATGCCAGAGGCCATCGCCGCTGTGGAGAACCGCGAGATCCGTCGCCGTTACGCGGAAGCCCGGCGGGGGCTGCGGGCGGCGTGGGCCTGGTGGATCGCGCTGCTGGCGGCGCCATGGGCCGCGGTCCTGATCGGCGCGGCGGTGTTCGGGATGGCCCGGGGCGTCTGGTGGTCCCCCGGCTCGACGACATTTGCGCTGCTGTCCTGGGCATGGCTGGCGGGCGTGGCGCCGGCGGCGATGGTCCTGCGGAGCCACTGCCTGCGAGCCACATGGCGGGGCCGGTCCATGCCCAGCGACCGCTACCTGAGGGGGATGCTGACCATCTGGTGGTCGCTGGAAGTGGCGATCCTGATCGGCGTCGTCGGCTCGCTCGCGACGGGGGTGGTGCTGCCCTGTCTGGCGCCGGCGGCGGTGGGGTGGGTGGTGCTGGCGGTGCTCCCGCCGAGCGACCGCGCGGTGCTTCGGTGACGCGGCGACCGAAGGACGATCGCGCCACATATCACCTGACCATTCAGGCTCTTTATGGGACGTGTTTGCACCCGTGGGGGGGGCCGCTATTCTGTCGCGACCCCGATGCGGGCTACAGCCACTGGGGTTGTGTACGCCCGTCGATTGCCTGTGCTTCGAATTTCGTAGGTTGGTCTCCCCGTCGAGGGGCGACCCGGAAGGCAAGCCATTGTCATGGCGGACGAGCAACAGCCCAGATACGTCTTCCCGGCGTGGGCGAACTACCTCCTCCCGGTGATTGTTGTGTTTGTGCTTGGCGGCGCGACGTACATGCCGATCCTCGTCGGGTTCGGCCTCTCGCCAGACACGCTCGACGTCGGCTACCAGCCCGAGCAGCCGGTCGAGTACAGCCACGCCCTCCACGTCGGGCAGCTCGGCCTCGACTGCCGCTACTGCCACAACACCGTCGAGCATTCGGCGTTCGCCGCGATCCCCCCGACGCAGTCCTGCATCAACTGCCACGCCCCGGGCACCGGCAACGGCGTGAAGAAAGACAGCCCGCTGCTCGCCAAGGTCCACGAGAGCTACCAGACCGGGCAGCCCATCGAATGGGTGAAGGTCCACGACCTGCCCGACTACGTGTTCTTCGACCACTCGGCGCACGTGAACAACGGCGTCGGGTGCGTGAGCTGCCACGGGCGCGTCGACAAGATGGGCCCCGAGGGCGTGCGGCAGGTCGAGCCGCTGTCGATGGCGTGGTGCCTGGACTGCCACCGCGCCCCCGAGCAGCACCTGCGGCCGAAGGATCAGGTCACCAGCATGGACTGGACCCCCCAGGCGCAGCCCGGCGAGAGCGCCGCGGACGCGCAGCTGGCGCTCGGGCTCCAGCTGAAGCAGCAGTACGGCATTCGGGACGCGGCTTACATGCAAGCCTGCTCGACGTGCCACAGGTAATCGAGATGTGCGATGTGCGGTGTCGGATGTGCGATGTCCGACGGAAGCACGCGGTGATGCCAGTATGAGTCTCAACATCGAACATCGAACATCGGACACCGACGCCCGCCCCGCCGGGGCGCGCTACTGGCGCAGCCTCGAGGAGTACGCCGGCTCGGCCGAGCTGCAGAAGTGGGTGGAGGAGGAGTTCCCGACCTACGACCCGGAGCAGATCCGGTCGATGTCGCGGCGGGGGTTCCTCAAGCTCGCCGGCGCGTCGATGGCGCTGGCGGGGCTGACGATGACCGGTTGCCGCCGCTGGCCCGCGGAGAAGCTCGCCCCCTTCGCCGTCCGGCCCGACGGCCGCACGCCCGGGCAGAGCGAGTTCTACGCGTCCATGTTCGAGCACGGCGGCAGTGCGGTGGGCATCCTCGTCGAGTCGTTCGACGGGCGACCCATCAAGATCGAGGGCAACCCGCTCCATCCCTACTCGCAGGGCGCGACCGACAGCTACGCCCAGGCGAGCGTGCTGACCATGTACGACCCGGACCGCAGCCGCATCGTGCTGAACCGCACCGGCGCCGCGGGTGAGATTGCCGGCTTCTCCCGCAGCTCGTGGGACGCGTTCGCGGCGGCGATTGCCGGCGTGGACCGGGCCCGCGTGGCGGTCCTTGCCGAGTCGTGCAGCAGCCCGACGCTCCGCCGCCTCCGCGGCCAGTTGCAGGGTGCCCGCTGGTTCGAGTACGACGCGGCCGGACGCGTCGGCGAGGTCGAGGGCGGGCGGCAGGTGTTTGCCGGGCGGTCCGTCCGACCGGTGCTCGAGCTGCGGGATGCCGCGATCATCGCCGCGTTCGACAGCGACCTGCTCAACCATCACCCCGCGGCGCTGAAGTACGCCCGGGACTGGGCCGCCGGCCGCAAGAGCGTCGACAGCCAGCAGCGGACGATGAACCGCATGTACGTCGCGGAGTCGGCGTTCTCCTGCACCGGCTCGGTGGCGGACGAACGGCTCGCGATCCAGTCGTCGATGATCCCCGCGCTCCTCGCCGCGGTGGCGAGCGGCCTGGGCGTGGCGGGTGCGCCCGCCGCCGATCTGCCCCCCAAGGCGCAGGCCTGGGCCCGGAAGCTCGTCGCCGACCTCCAGGCCAACCCCGGCCGCAGCGCCGTCAGCGTCGGCCCCGGCCAGTCGGCCGCGGCTCACGCGCTGGCGTGGCGGATCAATGCCCACCTCGGCAACCTCGGCACGACCGTCGTCGCCTGCGAGGAGCCCGCGAACGACGCCGGCACGCTGGCGCAGCTCGTCGAGGCGATGAACGCGGGGCAGTTTGACGCCATCCTGGTCCTTGGCGGGAACCCGGTCTACAACGCCCCCGCCGACGTGGACTTCGCCGCCGCCCTCGCGAACGTGCCGCTCTCGGCCCACCTGAGCCTCTATGTCGACGAGACGTCGCTGCGGTGCCACTGGCACCTGCCCGAGGCGTTCTACCTCGAGGCGTGGGGCGACGGGCTCGCGTGGGACGGGACCTACAGCCTGCAGCAGCCGCTGATCCTCCCGCTGTTCGAGGGCCGCAGCGCGATCGAGGTCGTCTCGATGCTCGCGGGCGAGCCCCGCGAGGGCTACGACCTCGTCCGCGAGACCTTCGCCAGCACCTACGGCGGGGGGGTGCTCGACGAGGCGCAGTGGCGCAAGGCGCTGCACGACGGCCTCGTCGAGGGCACCGCCTTCGCCGCTCTCGAGGGCGCGCAGCCGCAGGGCGGCGAAGCGCCGGCGGCGGTCACGGCCGACGCCAACACCTTCGAAGTCACCTTCCAGCCCGACGCCGCGGCCTACGACGGCCGGTGGGCGAACAACGGCTGGCTCATCGAGCTGCCGCACCCCTTGACGAAGTTGACCTGGGGCAACGCGGCGTGGGTCAACCTCTACGACGCCCGCGAGGTGCTGGGCGTGTCGCAGGGGGATCACCTCTCGATCACGCTCGACGGGCGGTCGATCGAGTTGCCGGTGTACCTGATGCCGGGGCAGGCTCGCGGGTCGATCGCGCTGCACCTGGGCTACGGCCGGTCGGCGCCGCTGTCGGTGGCGAACGGCATCGGGGTCAACGTGACGGCGATCCGCGGCTCGGGGACACCCACGGTCGCGACCGGCGCGCAGGTGGCGAAGGCCGAGGGCTGGACCGACCTGCTGCTCACGCAGGAGCACCACCTCATCGACGGCGTGGGCGCGGCGGGCCTGAAGGAGCGCGTGGGCACGAAGGACCAGAGCGGCATCATCATCAAGGACGCGACGCTCGATTACTTCGCGAAGCACCCCGGGTTCGTGAACGAGAAGGACCACGGCGACTACTCGCTGCAGATGTTCCAGCCGCCGGCGTACGGCGAGACGGACCGCGAGCAGCGGGGCGACGACTTCGACGCCTTCCGCACGCCCCACGCGTGGGGGATGGCGATCGACATGAGCGCCTGCACCGGCTGCTCGGCGTGCGTGGTGGCGTGCCAGGCGGAGAACAACATCCCCGTCGTCGGCCCGGAAATGGTGAAGATGGGCCGGGAGATGCACTGGCTCCGCATCGACCGCTACTTCAAGACCGAAGAGGCCGAGTCGACCGCGGCGGCGGACGCCTACGCCGAGGACCCGCAGGTCGTCTGGCAGCCGATGATGTGCGTGCACTGCGAGAACGCGCCGTGCGAGCAGGTGTGCCCGGTGGCGGCGACGGTCCACGACACCGAGGGCCTCAACACGATGGTCTACAACCGCTGCATCGGCACGCGGTACTGCTCGAACAACTGCCCGTACAAGGTGC
>CAZKRE010000215.1:0-5440 GCA_964555075.1 uncultured Phycisphaeraceae bacterium | reverse complement strand
CCGTCCGTCTACGAAACCCGCGGACCCCTGGTGTTCAAATGAGAAACGCAACGATCGAAAACCCGGAATACCTTGTCGCCGCGGGGTCCGAAGAGCGTGGCCGTCTCGGTGCGATCGCCCATCAGGACGTATTCCCCAGTTGGCTGCCGATGATCTTCGGCACCGGCGGGGGCGTGCGGGTCACGGACGAGAACCTGTTGAGTTCGTCGGCGGTGTTCGCGTGCGTGCGGAATATCTCGGAGGACATCGCCACGCTCCCCCTGATCCTCTATCGGAGGCTGCCGCGTGGCGGCAAGGAACGGGCGACGGAAGAGCCGCTTTACGCGATTCTGCATGACGAGCCGAACGACGAAATGACATCTTCGGGTGCGCGGCAGGCGATCGTCGCCAGCGCCGTCCTGTTCGGCAATGGGTACGCGGAGATCGAGCGGCGGGGCGACGGGCAGGTGGTCGCCCTGTGGCCGATCGAGCACTACCGCGTTACGCCGATGCGGGACGGCAACCGCCGGCTGTTCTACCGCGTCTGGAACGAAGACGGGTCGGTCAGTGACCTGCCCGCGGCGGACATGCTCCACCTTGCGGGGTTCACGATGAACGGCGTGTTTGGCGAGATGGTGGCCCGGCTGGGGCGCGAGTCATTCGGGCTCTACCTCGCGGCCGAGCGGTATGCGGCGGCTTTCTTCGGCAACGGCGCGACGCATAGCGGCGTGTTCGAGCACCCGCAGACGATGAGCGAGGGCGCGCAGAAGCGGTTCCGTGAGACGTACAACCAGCTATTCCGGGGCTCATCCAACGCCTTCAAGGTGCTGATCACCGAGGAGGGCATGAAGTTCAACAAGATGACGGCCTCGCCGGAAGAGGGGCAGAACCTCGAGACGCGGCAGTTCCAGGTGAGCGACGTGGCCCGCTGGTTCCGAATGCCGCCCCACATGATCGGAGACCTGACCCGCTCCACGAACAACAACATCGAGCACCAGGGCATCGAATACGTCACCTACGGCATCCGCCCGAAGTGCGTCATGTTTGAGCAGGAGATCCGCCGCAAGCTGATCCCGCCCACCCGCCGGGCGGAACTGTTCGCCGAACACCTGATGGACGCGCTCCTGCGTGGCGACACGGCGACCCGCACCGCGGCCCGCGTTCAGCAAGTCCTCAACGGCGGCATCACGCTGAACGAGTGGCGGGTGTCGGAGAACCTGAATCCCCTGCCGGGCGAGCTTGGCGATCAGCACTTCATGCCCGTGAACATCACCACGGTTGAGAAGGCGGTGTCCGGACCCGTGACGCCCCCGCCCGCGGACGTGCCGCCCCCGGTGGACGATGCCGCGGAGGACGAGACGGAAGCCCGCGTGGCCCGACTCGCGGCCGCGCACCGGATGATCTTCACCGAGACGTTCGCCCGGCTGATGCGGATCGAGTCGGACAAACTGACGCGCGGCGCCAAGCGTCCGAGCTTCGATCGGGCGGCGTTCTTCGCCGATCACGCGATGCACGTTCGCAACTCGCTGATCCCCGGTATCGAGGCTCTGACGGCCGCCGTGGGCGCGATGCTGGGGGAAGACGTTGCCGATGAAACCCGGCTGTCCATGTCGGCGGCCGAGACCGAAATCCACATTGCCGCGTCCGAGGCCGGGGACGCGGAGTTCGACCACGCAAGGGCGGAACGCCAGGCGGCCGAGACGTGCGACCGAATCATCAACCGCATCCGAGGAAAGAACCATGAGTAAGCAGAAGATGGAAACGCGATACCTGCCGGCTACGGAGGTCCGCCTGCTGGAAGGCGACGGCGCCCGGACGATCACCGGATACGCCGCGGTCTTCAACAGCTTCAGTGAAGACCTGGGCGAGTTCAAGGAGATCATCCGGCCGGGGGCGTTCACGCGGTCCCTGTCGGGCGGAGCCGACGTTCGGGCACTGGTGGACCACGAATCGGGCAAGGTGCTGGGGCGAACGAAGAGCGGCACCCTGCGGCTGGCGGAAGACCGCCGCGGCCTGCGGATCGACTGCGACCCGCCGGATTGCTCCTATGCGAACGACCTGATCGCCAGCATGCGCCGGGGCGACATCGACTCGATGAGCTTCGGGTTCTACACCAAGCGCGACCTGTGGCGGCAGGAAGGAGACACGATGGTCCGCGAACTGTTGGAGGTTGACCTGTTCGACGTGAGCGTGGTCACGTTCCCCGCGTACCCTGCGACGGAGGCGGCGCTGCGGTCGCTGACGGCGTGGCGCGACGAGAACGCGAAGCCCACCGAGCCGTCACGGTTGCGGCGGGCGCGACTGGCGTTGGCGAAGCGATAGGCATTGCCTATTGACATCACACGTCCTATAGGTACGATGACAAGCACATCCGAATAGGCTTCGCGGACGGCCCAACCTTTGGGCGGGTCGAATGCGGGGCAACGCAGATCACGAGCCTTCTTTGGGGGCACGGACTGCCAGGACGTTCACACAAGAACGTGCCGGCGACCCGTGCCCTTTTTCATTGGCCGATCCCGGCACAAACCGGAGATCGACACGATGAAGACCCTTCAGGAATTGCGGGAAGAGCGATCGAAGAAGATCGCGGACGCCGACGCCCTTTACAACAAGGCGAAGTCCGAGACGCGCGACCTCACCGATGAGGAGTCGGAGCAGTTCGACAACCTCATGGGCGAGGCCGAATCTCTGGCTGAAGAGATCGGCAAGCTCGAAGTCGCCGAAGAGCGGGCCGAGCGGCTGAACACCGCCAAGGAGCAGGCGACCCGCAGCAAGGGCCGCAAGACCCAAGCCGGCGACCCCGGCAAGACCAGCATCCGCATGGGCGACAGCCCGGAGGACAAGGAGTACCGGACGTTCGGGTTCAAGAGCCTGGGCGAGTTCGCGCACTCCGTGGCCCGCGGCAGTCAGCGGGGCATCGTCCCCGACGATCGCTTCGCTGAGATGCGGGTCGCGCGGGCTCGCGCCGAACAGCGCGAAGCCCCGTCCAACTACCTCCAAGAGTCGGTCGGCGCCGATGGTGGGTTTGCGATCCCGCCCGACTTCCGCGTGGAAATCATGCAGAAGTACGACGAGATCGATTCCCTCGTCGCCCGCACCGACCAGATGAACACCCGCGGCAATCAGGTGACAGGCCTGTCGTTCGACGCCGCCCCGTGGGAGACGGACGCCGACAAGGACATCGTTCCGCTCCCCACGCCCGAGGGCGGACTGAAGCCGCAGAGCAGGATTGCGATCGACACCTGGGACGTGAAGCTCAACAAGATCACGGCGCTGGTGAAGGTTAGTGACGAACTGCTGGAGGACGCCCCGGCGATCGAGTCGCTGATTCGCAGCCGCGTCCCGCTCAAGTTTGATTACGAGACCGCGAACCAGATCCTTCGCGGGACCGGCGTCGGGCAGGCGCTGGGCATCTTCAACAGCGGCGCGCTGATCACCGTGCCCAAGGAATCGGGGCAGTCCGCCGACAGCGTCGTCTGGCAGAACATCGTCAAGATGTGGGGCCGGATGCCGGCCGGTCGCCGGTCCCGTGCCGTGTGGCTCGTCAGCCCCGAAGTCGAGGCGTCTCTGCCCCTCATGGGCTTTGAGGGCACCGCGACCGGTACGCCGCTCTATCTCGGCCCCAACGGTCTCTCCGGGTCGCCGTTCGGCACCCTGCTGGGGCGGCCGGTCATCGCCCACGAGATGATGAACCAACTGGGCGATAAGGGCGACATCCTCCTCGCCGACCTCTCTCAGTACCTGACCGTGATCAAGGGCGGATTGCAGGCCGCGACTTCGATTCATCTGCACTTCGACTACGACATCACCACGTTCCGATTCGTGCTGCGGTTCGGCGGTCGCCCCTGGTGGTCCACCCCGATGCAGCCCCGCGTCGGCAGCAACACCTACTCGCCGTTCGTGACGCTCGCCGAGCGCGCCTGATCCCACACGCCATAGGTGCGGGGGCTACGGCCCCCAGCCTTTACCGGAGCAGATCCCATGCTGAATGCCAACGTTGAACTCACTGAGGTGGTCCGGCCAATCGTGGCGCTGGGCGGCGTCGTCCCGTCGTCCAGCACGCCGCAATACGTCTCGCTCAAGAACTTTGAGCGGGCGTGCATCCTGATCCTCGTCAACAACGCTACGACCGTCACGGGCAGCGCCATCACGCTGCTTCAGGCCACGGACGTGAGCGGCACGGGCGAGAAGGCCATCCCCTTCACGCGGGCGCGTCGCAACGTTGACGCCGCGGCCGGCGACTTGCTCGCGTCGTTTGACGTGACGAACAGCACGTTCACCACGGACGCGACGAACTCGAAGCGGCTGGTGTACGCGATCGAGGTCAACAGCGACGACCTCGACATCGCCAACGGGTTCGACTGCTTCCGCGTCGGAACCGGCAACGCCACGGCCGCGACCGTGACCGTGCTCTACCTGCTGTATCCCGCGAAGTACGGGAACGCTACCCCGACCGCGCTTGCCGACTAAGCGGCGCGTCGCACTACCACACACGCAAAGCGAGACTCATCATGGCCGAAAAGATCATCGTCCAGAAACCCGAGCCGGAGCCCGTCAAGGTCCGCTTCCTCGAGACGTACACCGTGCAGGACGGCAGCGGCGACACCTACGAAAAAGGCAAGGTCTACGAGCTGTCGCCCGACTCCGCGGACCACTTTGTCAGCCGGCGGCGTGCGGAGCGATTGGAAGGCCGCACGGGTCCGTCTCCGGTGGGCGGTTCGGAGCCGAAGCGGGCTGAGCCCGAAGCCGCGTCTCGATCGACCGGCGGCGAGGAAGAAGAATCCGACAGCGGCCCCGAGGCCGCGGCGCGGAAGAACGCGAAGAAGCGATAAGCCGCAACGTGAGACGCCATGCAGATCACGCTCGTCACTCCACCCGCGCAGATGCCCGTCTCGCTTGCCGATGCGAAGGCTACGCTGCGGATCGTCACTGACGACGAAGACGACCTGATCGATGGCTTGATTCGAGCGGCGACCCGGCACGTTGAGACGTTCACGCGGCGTCAACTCGTCACGGCCACCTATCGGGCGAGCCTGGACGACTGGCCCCGTGATCGCCTCTACCTGCCGCGGTCGCCGCTTGTGAGTGTCGGGAGCGCGACCTACATCGACACGGCCGGATCCGTGCAGGCGTGGGACTCTTCGCAGTATCGAGTCGTCGCGGGCGAACCGGGCTACCTGCTGCCGGCTTATGGCGGATCGTGGCCGTCGCACCGGGCGGGCGGTGACCCGATCACGGTCACGTTTACCGCGGGCTACGGCGGTCCGTCCGACGTTCCGGCAACGTTTCAGACGGCGATCCTGATGCTCGTGGCCCACTGGTTCGAGAACCGCGAGAGCGTGACGCCGGGCAACATGGGCGAAGTCCCGCAGACGATCAACATGCTGCTTTGGCCTGAACGAATGCTGGAGGTCGCGTAATGCCCGCCGGCGACTACGACAAGCTGGTGACGATCGAGGCG
>CAZKRE010000214.1:0-5446 GCA_964555075.1 uncultured Phycisphaeraceae bacterium | reverse complement strand
TCGTCGTCGCGGACGGCATGGGCGGGCACGCGGCCGGCGAGGTCGCGAGCGCGTGCGTCGTCGACGTCCTGCGCGAGCGGCTCGCGGGCCGCGCCGTGACCCCCGAGCTCGTCAACGACGCGATCACCGAGGCGCACCGCGAGGTGCAGCGCATCGAGGCCGAGCCGGGTCGCGGCGCGGGCACGACGGTGAGCGGCGTCATCCTCGCCGAGGTCGCGGGGGAGCCCTACTGGATCGTCGTGAACCTCGGCGACTCGCGCACGTACCGCCTCTCGCACGGAGCGCTCGAGCAGATCAGCGTCGACCATTCCGAGGTCCAGGAGCTCATCGAGGCGGGCGCCGTGACGCGGTCGCAGGCGGCGCAGCACCCGCGCCGGCACGTCGTCACGCGGGCGATCGGCGCGACGGGCGAGGTCGACGTCGACTACTGGCTCCTTCCCGTCGCCCGGGACGATCGCATCCTCGTGTGCTCCGACGGCCTCACGGGCGAGCTGCCCGACGAGCTCGTGACGGCGACGCTCCTCGCGGAGTCCGACCCCCAGTCGGCGGCCGACCGGCTCGTCGCCGAGGCGGTGCGGGCCGGTGGTCGCGACAACGTCACGGTCGTCGTCGTCGATGTGCGAGAGATCGACGGGTACGACGACGGCTCGTCCGCGACGACGCCGCGCGGTGGTGACGTTGTTGACGACGACACGTTGCCGCGGGGCGGCTCGTCCGGCGGCGGGGAGGTGGCGCGATGAGCGGGACTCGAGCGACGTACGTGCCGGGAGCCGGCACCGCCGTCGTCGGGGCGGAGGTCGTCGTCCTCCTGCCCGGGGAGGTCGAGCCGCGGCTCGCGCGCGCCGTGCACGCGGCGCTCGTGCCCGACGCCGGGGTGCCCGACGTCCTGCAGGTGCTCACGGGGGAGTTCTCGACGAGCCTGTCGCGCATCCCGCCCTTCGCGATCGCCGTCCTCTCCGCGAGCGGGGTGCACGCGGTCGCGCGCGGCGCGGCCGAGGTCCGTGTCGCGACGGACGGCGGCAACGAGCCCGTCTCGGGCGCGGGGATCTCGACGTGGACCGAGCGGTTCTTCGCGGGCGCCTCGGAGGTCGAGCTCGTCGTCGACGTCGCGCTCGTGATCGACGACGACGCGACGTGGCCCCTCGAGGGCGGCGTCGTGCGCGCCGACGCGGTGCGCTTCGCGGGCGCCGGGTCGAGCGGGTCGGCGCCAAGCACGGCGCCCGCGGCGGCCGCCGTCGCCGAACCGGAGCCCGCCCGTGAGGTCGAGCTCGCGCCCGAGCCGAAGCCCGAGCCGAAGCCCGAGCCGAAGCCCGAGCCGAAGCCCGAGCCCAAGCCTTCGACGCCCACCCCGACGACCCCGCCGGTCGTCACGCTCCCGACGGAGCCGGAGCCGGGCGACAACGGCCTGCCGGGCGGTTCGGACCCGACCGGTCCGGTGACGGCCCCGCCGACGGTGCCCGAGCCGACGTCGATGCTGCTGGCGATGGGCCTGGCGTGGCCGCTGCTCCGCCGCCGCCGGTAAGCGACAACGATCCATCCGTATGAGCGGAGAGGCGGGCCGACGCGACAAGCGTTGGACCGCCTCTTCGCATTTCCCGGAGCATTTGCCGCTGGGATGGCATGCGGCTACAACTCCCGCGCGTCACGGCCCCGCTTGATCCTCCGGCCCGGAGCTTGTCCGATGTCACAGCCCAGCCCCGCCTTCCGCAAGACCCGCGTCACCGTCTGGCACGAACACCTGCACGACAAGACCAACGAACGCGTGCGCACGATCTATCCCGACGGGATGCACACGGTGATCAAGTCGGCGATCGAAGAGACCTGCGGCGACCTCGTCGAGGTCCGCACGGCCCTGCTCGAAGAGCCGGAGCACGGGCTCACCGACGAGGTGATCGAGAACACCGACGTGCTCGTCTGGTGGGCCCACGCCGGCCACGCACGCGTCGACGACGCGATCGTCGAGAAGCTCTACCACCGCGTGCTCGACGGCATGGGGCTCGTCGTGCTCCACTCCGCGCACTACTCCAAGCTCTTCCGCCGGCTCATGGGCACCGGCTGCGGCCTGTCGTGGCGCGTCGCCGACGAGCGCGAGCGGCTCTGGATCGTCGACCCGGGCCACCCGATCACCCAGGGCCTCGAGGGCCACGCCTTCGAGCTCGACCACACCGAGGCGTACGGCGAGCCGTTCGACGTCCCCACGCCCGACGAACTGATCTTCATCAGCTGGTTCGAGGGCGGCGAGGTGTTCCGCTCCGGCTGCGTGTGGAAGCGCGGCGCGGGGCGGATCTTCTACTTCCGCCCCGGCCACGAGACCTACCCGATCTACTACGACCGCAACGTGCGCCGCGTCGTGGGCAACGGCGTGACATACGTGGCCCCGATCGCGGGGACGACCCGCTACCGCAAGGACTCGCCCCAGGCGAAGGACTCGCCGTCGCCCGTCTACAGCAAGGGCATCGCGTACGACGGCCCGCCCAAAGGCTGATGCCGCGGCGCCGTCACGCGTCGGCCGGGACCCGCGCCGGGTCCTCCCGCGGGTACCAGCGGATGATCGCGTGGCCCACGAGCCAGACCAGCGCCGCCCACCCGAGCCCGAGGCACCAGCCCGCCAGGACGTCCGTGGGGTAGTGCACGCCCAGCAGGATGCGCGAGCACCCGACGGCGAGGGTTAACAGCAGCGCGAGCGACATGAAGAAGATCCGCAGCCCGCGGTGCTTGGTCGACTGCGCGAGCAGCACCCCGAGCGTGAGGTACGCCGCCGCCGACATCGCCGCGTGCCCGGAGGGGAAGCTCATCGTGTGGACGGTGGTGAGGTGGGGCACGACGTCGGGGCGTGGGCGGGCGAACCAGTTCTTGAGCACGCTGGTGGCGACCGTGCCGCCGATCATCGCCGCCGCCATGTGCGCCGACCAGAGGAACCGCCGCGTCAGCACCAGGTACACCGCGGCCGCGATCGTAAGCATCGTGAGCACCGTCACGCCGCCCAGCGCGGTGATGTCCATCGCCGACTGCTCGAGCCACACGGGACCCCACATGTCGCGGTAGTCGTCCCCGGTGCGCAGGGCCCGCATGATCCGTTCGTCGAACGTCTGGGAGTCCCCGTCCTGCACCCCGTCCGCGATCTCGCTGAACCCCCACGCGCCCAGCACGATCGCCGCGGCCATGATCAGGAGCACCAGTTCCGACGTGACATACTTCCAGACGCGGCTGAACATGCCGGGAGTGTATGCACCCGCCAAAGCCGCGGGCATGGGCGCCGCACGCGATACCGAGCCAGCGCCCGCTCGCCCGGCCGCCGGGCGCGAGGGGAGGGTCAGACGCGCGGCTGCTGCTGCGACAGGCAGTGGAACGACCCGAGCCCCACGACGAGCTTGTCCGCCCGCAGCGGCACGATCCGGTAACCCGGCATCACCCGCTCCATCACCCGCACCGCCTCGTCGTCGCTCGACCCGCCGAAGATCGGCAGGAACACCGACCCGTTGCTGATCAGGAAGTTCGCGTGGCTCGCCGGCACGGGCCCGACGCCGCCCGGGCCGAAGCGGTCCGCGGGGAAGCAGTACTGGATCGGCTCGGGCGCCGGCAACTCGAACACCTCGATCTTCCTCCCGTCCTGGTCCCGCGCCTCACGCAGCGCGGCGAGGTTCTTCGAGAGGATGTCGAAGTCCGGGTGCCCCTGCGGCGGGGCCACTGCAACCACCGTCGTCTCGTTCACGAATCGCGCGATGTCGTCGATGTGACCGTCGGTGTCGTCCCCCACGATCCCGCCCGGCAGCCAGATCACGTGCGACGTCCCCAGCGCGTCGTGCAGCCGCCGCTCGATCTCCGCCTTGCTCATCCCCGGGTTGCGGTTGTCGTTCAGCAGGCACTGCTCCGTCGTCATCACCGTGCCCCGACCGTTGACCTCGATGCTCCCGCCCTCGAGCACGAAGTCATGCACCCAGAGCGGGAACCCCAGCCGCGCCGCGATCTCCTGCGGCACGACGTCGTCGAGCGTCCGATCCTCGTACTTGCCGCCCCAGCCGTTGAACCGGAAGTCGTGCGCGGCCAGAGCAGGGGCCGAGGGGTCGAGGGGCCCAGGCGTCGAGGGATCGGAGGCACTCGGCCCCTCGGCCCCCTGGCCCCTTGGCCCCTTCACCACGAAGATCGGCCCGAAGTCGCGGATCCACGAGTCGACCGTCTCGATCCCCAGCGCCTGCGTCGTGCTCACCGGCACCGCCGCCGCCAGGGCGCCCGCGAAGGCGTCCCATTGCGCCGCCGCCTCGTCGAGGCACCCGGGCCAGGTCTCCGAGTTGAACGGCCGAACCAGCCACACGCACGCCTGCGGCTCCCACTCCGCGGGCATGCGGTAGCCGAGCTCCCGCGCGGAGCGAGGCGGTTGCGTGATCCGTTCAAACTGCGCCATGCGTGCGTGCTTCATGCGTCCATTCGTTGCAGTGGTCTCAGGTTAGCCGCGGCCCTCGGGCCGCGCGGGCCGCGTCGCCACCCTGCGCCGCGCGCCGCCCGAGGGCGGCGGCTAACAGGAGCCTCAATCCAGGAAGCGCTTCGTGATGCTCTCGTACGCGTCGATCCGCCGGTCGCGGAAGAACGGCCAGCCCCGCCGGATCTCCTCGATCCGCCCGAGGTCGCACTCCGCCACCAGCACCGCCGGCTCGTCCTCCGGCGCCTCGGCGATCACCACGCCGCCCGGGTCGGTCACGAACGAAGAGCCCCAGAACTTCAGGTCTCCCTCGACGCCGACGCGGTTGATCGCCGCGACGTACACGCCGTTCGCGATCGCGTGCGCCCGCTGGATCGTCTTCCACGCGTCCTTCTGCTGCGCGCGATCGAAGTCCGTCTCGCCGTGGTACCAGCCGATCGCCGTGGGGTAGAAGAGCACCTCGGCGCCGCGCAGCGCCGTCAGCCGCGCCGCCTCCGGGTACCACTGGTCCCAGCACACGAGCATGCCGGTGTTCACGGTGTCCCCCTTGGGCAACCGCAGCAACTGCGAGCGAAAGCCCAGGTCGCCCGGCGTGAAGTAATACTTCTCGAAGAACCGCGGGTCGTCGGGGATGTGCATCTTGCGATACCGGTCCACCACCTCGCCCGCCCCGTTCACCATGATCGACGTGTTGTGGTACACGCCCGCCGTCCGCTTCTCGAACAGCGACGCGGTGATCTCCACGCTCAGCTCCTTCGCCAGCGCGACGATCCGCTGCGCCGTCGGCCCGTCCGGCACGGGCTCGGCAAGCTCGAACTTCTGCTCATCCTCCACCTGACAGAAGTAGTCGCTCGCGAAGAGCTCCTGCGTCGCGATGACCTGCGCGCCCTTGCCCGCCGCCTCGCGGATCAGCTCCACCGCGACCTCGACGTTCTCTTCCTTCGTGTTGCCCACCGGGCACGCGTGCTGCACGAGCCCGAGCTTAATTGTTCGTGTCTTTGCCATGGCGGGGGGATGGTAGGCCAAACC
>CAZKRE010000213.1:0-5448 GCA_964555075.1 uncultured Phycisphaeraceae bacterium | reverse complement strand
GGCGCGGGGCGCCGGGTGAGGCCCGCGGGGCGCGCGGCACCAGTGCCGCGGCTAATGCGGGTCACGCCGCGACGGGGTGGCCCGCGAGGGTGAGCGTGACGGGGGCGGTCGCCCGGCCGAGGATCTGGCGGCCGGCGGCGCGAAGGAGCACGACGGGGCGCTGGGCGGACATCGTGCGGATGGCCGCCTGCACGTTCGCGGCGTCGAGGGAGCCGGGGGTGACCTCGATGAGCATCGGGAGCGTGCCTTCCTCGGGATGATCGGGGTCGGCGGTGGCGGTGAAGATGACGCCCAGGCGGTCGGGTCGGTCGTTCTCGGTGAGGTGCCCCTCGAGCCAGAGGCAGCGATAGTCGCGGCACGCGCCGGGGCGCTGGGCGTAGTTGTTGCACCCGCCGGTGTCGCCGAGGTGCGCGCAGCGCTGGTACCGCGGCTTGTTGAGTTCGGCGACCGCGAGTGCCGTGCAGCACGCGGTGCATCCGTCGCATTGGCGCATGGGCCGACCCCTGGTCCCGCTACGCGTCCGTGCCAACGCCGGCCCGTGCCTCCACCCTGAGGCGCCGGCAAAGTGTCCGGTGTTCATCGGCTGCGGCGGCCCGCGAACGTGAACGACGATCCGATAATGCGCGCGGGTCGACGGGGCGGACGGGTCAAGGCAGGGGGACGATCAGGACGTCGCGGAGGTCGAGCTGGTCCTTGGCGGCGCGGGCGGAGGCGAAGGTGCTGAACTGCCCGATCTGAACGAGTTGCAGCGAGCCGCCCGACGGGTCCTGCGCCGGGACGACACGGGGCGTGCCCAGGCGGAGGTCGGCGACCTTCCGGGCGAGTTCCTCGGCCGCCTGCTGGGCGTTGGATGCCTCGCGGAACGCGCCGATCTGCAGGGTGTACCCGGTGGTGGCGAGTTGCTGATCGACCTGCTCGTGGAACGCGGGGTCCGGGTGGTGCTGACGGGCGAGGGTGAGGCTGGTGCGGGCCTGGGCGTGCTGCCCGAGCTTCTGCTGGGCGAGCCCGGCGTGGTAGTAGGCGTTGGCCTTCTCCTGGCCGTGGAGGAACTCGGCGGCGCGGAGCATGGCCTGCGCGGCCTCGGGGTACCGCTCCTCCTGGGCGTAGCTCAGGCCCAGGGACGCAAAGGCGTTGCCCTTGAGCGACAGGTCGTCGGCCCCGGTCGCCTGGAGGAGGTAGCGCTGGGCGTGGCGCGTCTGGCCCGCCTGGTGCGCCGCCATCCCGGCGATGTAGGCGGCCTCGGCACGCTGGTTCGGCGGGAGGTTGCTGTCGCCCGCGAGCTGCGCGGCGGTCTGGTAGGCGCTGCGATACTCGCCCGCGGCGTACGCGGCGGACGCCTCGCCCAGCGCCCCGGGCCCCAGCGGCTTCTGGCACCCCGGGAGGAACGTGACGAGGGCGAGCAGCAGGGCAATCGGGAGCGACGAACGGTGCATCTGCAACTCCATTGGCGGGGCTCGACTGGCGTTATAGTCTAACGCCTGAGTTCACGCCGGGCCCCGCGACCTCTGCCGGGCCCCCGTCGACCCCACCCTCTCGCGGAGCCCGTATGAGCCTGCTCTGGCCGATCCTGCGTCACGCCATCCGCACGCCCCGGCGGGTCGCCGTCATCGACGACCGGCGGCGGTACACCTACGCCGAACTCGTCATCGGCGCGTTCTACGTCGCCGACGCCATCGCCTTCCGGTGCAAGACGCGGCACGTCGGGCTCATGCTGCCCACCAGCGGCGCCGCGCCCATCGCCATCCTCGGCGCGTGGATCGCCGGCAAGGTGCCCGTCCCGCTCAACTACCTGCTTTCCAAGGAAGAGCTCCGCTACGTCATCCGCGACAGCGACATCGACACCATCTTCACCGCCGGCCCCATGCTCGAGTTCCTCTCCGGCGAGGGCGGCTCGGGCACGTGCGAGTTCACCGGCGCCACCGGGCCCGGCCGCGACATCATCCCCGGCGACATCCAGCTCGTCTGCATGGAGCAGCTCGACTTCAAGGGGTTCCCCACCCCCCGCTTCCCCCCCCTCTACCGCGACGCCGACCTCGCGACCATCCTCTACACCTCCGGCACGTCGGGGAAGCCCAAGGGCGTCATGCTCTCGCACGGCAACCTGCACAGCGACGTGAAGGGGTCCATCGAGCTCGCGCAGATCAAGGAGGCCGACAAGTTCCTCGGCGTCCTGCCGCAGTTCCACTCCTTCGGGCTCACCGCGCTGACGCTCATGCCGCTCTACGTCGGCAGCACCGTCATCTACACCGCCCGCTTCATCCCGCGGAAGATCGTGCAGCTCCTCGAGGAGCACCGCCCCGAGGTGTTCATGGGCGTGCCGTCGATGTACGGCGCGCTGCTGTCGGTCAAGAGCATGAACGCCGACACCTGGAAGACCGTGCGGTTCCCCGTCTCCGGCGGCGAGCCGCTGCCCCGGGCGACCTACGAGACCTACCGCGACCAGTACGGCGTGCAGATCCTCGAGGGCTACGGGCTCACCGAGACCTCGCCCGTCACCCACTGGTCCACCCACCGCCCCGGCGGGCAGAAGGTCGGGCACGTCGGCCGCCCGCTGCCCCGCGTGCGGCACTACGTCGTGGACGAGCACGACCGCCCGCTGGGGCCCAACCAGGACGGGGAGATCATCATCGTCGGTCCAAACGTCATGACGGGCTACTACAAGCTCCCGGAGCAGACCGCCGAGGTGCTCTTCGACTTCAAGACGCCCGAGGGGTCGACCGTCCGAGCGTTCCGCACGGGCGACATCGGCCGGTTCGACGAGGACGGCTTCCTCGCCATCACCGGGCGGAAGAAGGAGATGCTCATCGTCGGCGGGGAGAACGTGTTCCCCCGCGAGATCGAGGAGGTCCTCAACGCGCACCCGATGGTGAAGGACTCGGCCGTGATCGGCAAGCAGGACGGGATGCGGGGCGAAGTCCCGATCGCGTTCATCGAGGTCGCCGACGGCGCGATCTACGACGAGACCAAGCTGCGCGAGCACTGCCGCGACCACATCGCCGGCTACAAGTGCCCCCGGGAGATCCGCGTGATCGACGAACTGCCCCGCAACCCGACGGGCAAGATCCTGAGGCGGAAGCTGCGGGCGTGACACCCTCGGACGGTGCCCGTAGCCCGGGAGTCTCGCTGGACCTGGCTCGGGGGCACGCCGGCTCGCTTCTTGAACTGAGCGGAGGAGTAGAGCAGGTCGTCGTACCCGGGCTTGTTGGCGACTTCGCGCACGGAGCGCGCGGGGTGCGCAAGCAGGCCGCGCGCGATGTCCATCTTGAACCTGATAAGGTAATCGAACGGCAGCGTTCCGTGGGCTTGGTGAACAAGCGGGGATAATAAGGCTCACGTCGTCTTTGCACGAATCAAAGACTCCCGATGTTCTTTCTACCCGAGCAAGTCAATCTGACCGCACCTCCATCACCCCCAATTGTGGCAATATTGCGATCAGGTTCCTTGCGCTTTCTGGCCGTCAGGCAGTTACCACATCGGCAAGCCAGACGCGACGTGCGATCTCCACCAGTGCCTCCTGGCGACGTTCAATCGCGGCCGAGTCCCATCCATCGAACTCCGGCAGCAGCTCGACGGCACGGTTCAGCGACGAATTGTTCCCCAGCGACGGCTTCTCGTGCAGCGACTTGGTCAGTAGCAGTGCGGACTCTTTGTACCCCTTAACCTTCTCATCGAAGGGACGATTACTGTTCACGATGTTGATCACCTTTTCCAACAGTGTGAGGTTGCCCAGCCGCTGCTTATAGCTGTCGTACTCCTCGGGTTTATCAAACGCGGCACGCTCTGTGCCTTTGGGCCTCTGTGGGAGGATATGCTCGATTTCAACCTTTTGTCCCACATATAAATCGAGGGAGTCGTGCACCGGATTGTTCCACGCGACCCGCTCGATATGCTGCGTGAGCTTAGCTAAGAGATACTTGACCTTATACTTCTGCAGGCGACCGAGCGTCAGTTCGCTCAGCGCGAACTCGAACGCCTTGTGCCGTGCAGCAATCTCCGCGTTGATGTGCTTCTGGAGAAAGAGTTCCAAGTCGGCATCGGTTTCGACCGCGCGTAGGTCTGAGGCCCACTGCCCGAACCACCGCTCCAAAGTCTTGGTGGATTCCTTAGTCACCACAAAACAGCAGATAAGATTCTCGATAGCCCGTGTCAGCCGGTTGAACTGCTGCGTACTGAGGTGGGTCGCCGCCATAAGTAGGATCATGTGCTGTCGTGCCGCACGTCCGGCCACGATCGCGATGTTCTGCAGGTGATGGTCCGGCGAGCCGTGCGGATCCTTTCCGCGTAGGAAGTTCTCGTAGTAACCTGCGCGTTTCCTCAGCAGCTTCACGAATCCGATCGGGTCAGAATCAATACCGCAGGTGTTGGTGTTCTTGCGGAACCAATCGTAGATGTGCTCAGCCCGCAGCGGCTTGCTCCAGTCGCCACGGTATTCCGCCATGACAAAATACCGCAGGAACCGGAGCGGCTTTTCGCGGACCTTCTCGAGTCGGGTGATGAAATCCTTCCAGAGGTTTTTGAGCTTGGGGTGCTCGTCCTCGCGGACGCGGATGAAGAGCAGGTTCTTCAGAAGGTCGACCGCGTTGAGGCCAACACCCCGGTCGTTTATCGTCTCAAAGACCAAGAGCGCGGGCGCGAGTCGCGGCGTCACCATCCGGATGAGCGTAACCCGTTTCATAAACGCGCCGAAGAAGAGTTTTACCGCCGCTGGCTCGTCCTCGAACCGTTCTCGGAGGAAGGTGCGGATGGTTTGATAAGCGACCTTCAGATGTTCTATCGAGATTGTTTCTTCCTCAATCTCTTCAACTGGCGTCAGCCCGCCCGCGATCTTCTCCAGCACGTCGCGGCTATCTTCGTACTGAAGCACCAAGCGGAACCGGCTCGTCTCGTTACCCTGCGCATCCATCGCGACCGATCGGATGTAGCCCGCGAGCACTTCGCCGATTGGCGCATTCAGATCCTTGAGGTGGTCGCGGATGGCGCAAAGCACCAGATAGATGGTCGTCAACCGCTGCTGGCCGTCGATGAGCTGGAAAACGCCATTGTCGTCCCTACACGCCACCACACTTCCGATAAAGTACTCCGGACCGGAGATAGGGTGGCCATCAGCTTCATAAAACTCGTCGTAGATGTCCTGCAGAAGCTGCGACACATCTTCCTCTTCCCAAACGTATTCACGCTGGTAGTCGGGAACGCAGTAGAAGTCCTTGAAGAGGGTGTCGAGGTTTAGGTCAGACGACTCGATCTTCGGCGATTCGTTCAAATCAGATGGCATTGGAGTCCCGAGGAGAGATTATGTTAAGGCGCGCGTAAGGAGGGCGCAAAGTCAAGGCACAAAGAACAACAAAACATCACTAATCAGTGATTGCCCGCGATTGCCGAAACCGTACATTGGCGGGGCGGCCTCTACAGTTTCGACATCCGCCACACCGCCTTGTACATCCCGGCGAT
>CAZKRE010000212.1:0-5451 GCA_964555075.1 uncultured Phycisphaeraceae bacterium | reverse complement strand
GGCTGGGCATGCCCGACTCGCAGCAGCGGACGAAGGTGGACCCGATCCGGCAACTGGGATTCAACCCCGACGTCACGGTCCGGATGCGCGGCGTGATGGAGAAGTGCACCTACTGCACCCAGCGGATCGCCGGTGCGAAGATCGTCGCCAAGCGGCAGTGGCAGCAGGGCAAGCGGGCCGAGCCGCTCGTCGCCGACGGCGAGGTCGTGACGGCGTGCCAGCAGGCGTGCCCGACCGAGGCGATCGTCTTCGGCGACCTCAACGACCCGCAGAGCCGCGTGTCGCAGCTCACGCGGGGCCGGCGCAGCTACATGGTGCTCGCCGACCTGAACACCCGTGCCCGGACGCGGCACCTGGCGAAGATCCGGAACCCCGCAACGGGCGCGGCTTCGGCCGCGGCGTCGTCGGCGGTGGAGGCGCATGGATGATGTGTGACGCGGGACGTGGGACCCGGGATGTGGAGCCGCGTCGGGTGACGCCCGGCCGTCCCGTGACTTCCATGCCCCGCCTCGAACATCCAACATCGAACAGCTAATGGCGAGTATCACCCCCAACTACGACCTGCCGCCTTCGAGCCTGGACAACACCCAGGACGACCCGCGGCATCGCGCGCCGCTGGTCGTGGGCGGCCTGGACTTCACGGGCGTCACCGAGAACGTCACCCGGCTCGCCCACAACAAGCCGGAGATGTGGTGGTACGCCGCCTTCATCCCGGCGTTCCTGCTGATGTGCCTCTTCTTCACGCTCATCGGCTACCTCATCGCCGCCGGCACGGGCATCTGGGGCAACAACCACCCGGTCGCCTGGGCGTTCCCCATCATCAACTTCGTGTTCTGGGTCGGCATCGGCCACGCGGGCACGCTGATCTCCGCGATCCTGTTCCTCTTCCGCCAGAACTGGCGGACGGGGATCAACCGCTTCGCGGAGGCCATGACGATCTTCGCCGTCATCTGCGCGGGCATCTTCCCGGGCATCCACGTCGGCCGGCCGTGGCTGGCGTACTGGCTGTTCCCGTACCCGAACCAGATGGGGATGTGGCCGCAGTTCAAGAGCCCGCTGGAGTGGGACGTCTTTGCCGTCGGGACCTACGCCACCGTCTCGGTGCTGTTCTGGTACACGGGGATGGTGCCCGACCTCGCGACGCTGCGGGACCGGGCCAAGAGCCGGGTGGGGCAGATGGCGTACGGCATCTTCTCGCTGGGCTGGAACGGGTCGAGCCGGCACTGGCACCGCTTCGAGCGTGCGTACCTGCTGCTCGCGGCCCTCTGCACGCCGCTGGTGCTCTCGGTGCACTCGGTCGTGTCGTTCGACTTCGCGGTCTCGCAGGTGCCCGGCTGGCACACGACCTTCTTCCCGCCTTACTTCGTCGCGGGCGCCATCTACGGCGGGTTCGCGATGGTGCTCTGCCTCGCGGTGCCCGCCCGCGCGCTCTTCAACATGCGGACGATCATCACCGATCGCCACATCGAGAACTGCTGCAAGGTCATGCTCGGCACGGGCCTGATCGTGACCTACTGCTACGGGCTGGAGTTCTTCATCGCCTGGTACTCGGGCCACCACTGGGAGCAGTGGCACTTCGAGAACCGCGCGTTCGGGCCTTACTGGTGGGCGTTCTGGACCCTCGTGCTGACCAACTGCATCATCCCCCAGGTGCTGTGGTTCAAGAAGTTCCGCGTCTGGTGGCCGGTGGTGATGCTCACCGCGGTCTCGGTCAACGCCGGCATGTGGTTCGAGCGGTACGTGATCGTGGTGATCTCGCTGCACCGCGACTTCCTGCCCTCGAGCTGGGGCATGTACCACCCGACGTGGGTGGACTACGGGATGCTGCTGGGCAGCTTCGGCCTGTTCTTCACGCTGTTCCTCCTGTTCTGCAAGTTCCTGCCGGTCGTGGCGATGGCGGAAGTCAAGAGCGTGATGCCCGAGGCGCACGCTCACGGGGACCACGGCGTGGCGCGGGGCCACCTGGAGCGGAGCGACTATTGGCCGCACGACGAGGGGCAGGCGGATCGCCGGGTGCCGGGCGACCCCAACGCGGTGATCGGCGACTACGCCCGGGACGACCTGACCGACCGCAAGGAGCCGGGTCACTAGCGATCCGCAGGCGATAGATCCATGGCGAACACGAACTTGGACCACCTCAAGCCCCTGAGCGAAGAGACGGAACGGGACGCCCCGGCGCCGGTGCTCCACGCGCTGATCGCGGAGTACGACAACGTCGACGCCGTGATGCACGCCGCGCGGAAGGTCCGCGACGCCGGCTACCAGCGGTTCGACGTCCACACGCCGTTCCCCATCCACGGGATCGACCCGGTGATGGGGATCCGCCCGACGATCCTGCCGTGGATCGTGCTGATCTGCGGGATCACCGGGGGGACGGCGGGCATCCTGCTGACCCACTACACGATGGGCGTGACGCCGACGTGGACGTGGATGCTCGAGTCGCTCAAGGGGTATCAGTTCCCGATCTCGGGCAAGCCGTTCTGGTCGACGCCGGCGTACATCCCGCCGATCTTCGAGATGACGATCCTGTTCAGCGCGTTTGGCGCGGTGTTCGGGATGTACCTGCTCAACAGGCTGCCGATGCTGTACAACCCGCTGTTCAAGAGCGAGCGGTTCCGGCGTGCGACGAACGACCGGTTCTTCGTGGTGATCGAGAGGCGGGACGCGAAGTTCGACCGGCAGGCGACGGAAGAGCTGCTGAAATCGACGGGCCCGCTGGCGATCGAAGCGGTGGACGAGTAACAGACGATGGCATTGCGTGACACCCTCGACAACTTCGCTCGCGACTTGCACCTGCCCAAGCCCCCGTTCTGGATGGTGGCGCTGGCGCTGATCTTCGTGGTGCTCACGTGGGTCCCGCTGGCGCTGATCGCCCGGGCCCGGGTGACGCCCAAGACCGAGCCGCGGATCCACCTGTTCCAGGACATGGACGCCCAGCCGCGGATGAACGCGCAGGACCACACGCCGCTGTTCGCGGACGGCCGGGCGATGCGGCCGCCGGTGCCGGGCACGGTCGCCCGGGGCGCGCTCAACGCCGACGAGCGGTACGAGCGCGGCTTCACCCTCGCCGCGGAAGAGGGCGCGACGCCCCAGTACGTGGACCGGGTGCCGGCGTCGGTCAGGATCGACGAGGCCCTGCTGATCCGCGGGCAGTCGCAGTACAACATCTACTGCGCCCCGTGCCACGGGCTCGCGGGCGAGGGCGACGGGCCGGTGCATGAGCGGGCGGCGGCGCTGCTGCGGTCCGGCGCCGGGGCGATGGGGACCCAGTGGGTCCAGCCGACCAACCTGCAGGTCGTCGACCCGGAGTCGGGGCAGCTGACCTACGGCCCGGGCGTGTACCCGGACGGGAAACTGTTCAGCGTGATCACGAGCGGCATCCGCAACATGCCGGCGTACGCCCAGCAGATCGAGGTCGAAGACCGATGGGCGATTGTCGCGTACGTGCGGGCGTTGCAGGTGAGCCAGAACGCGCCGCTGGACCTGGTGCCCGAGGAGCAGCGTGGAGCGCTGACGGGCCAGCCGTAGAACAACCGGATCGGTTTCCCTCTCCCGCTTCGGGGGAGGGCGAAGGTGAGGCGGGCGTCGGTGAGACGTCACGCCGGAACGGGTGAGCGGGCCGACGGCCCCCACCCCGGCCCTCTCCCAACCGGGAGAGGGGGAGAAGCAGATGGCAGCGCACGGACATGAAGTTCAACTGCAGGCGGGGGACTCGCGCCGTCTCGAAGGGCTGGCGTGGCCGGCCTTCGTCGTCGCCCTGAGCTGCGGCATCGGCGGGCTCGTGCTCGCGCTGATCGCCGCTTTCGTCTATCAGCAGGTCGACGGCCGCGGCTTCGAGCGGCTGGGCTACTCCTACCTCGTGGGCTTCGCCTACGTCCTGAGCCTCGCGATGGGCTGCCTGCTCTTCGTGATGCTCACCTTCCTCTTCCGGGCCGGGTGGGTCGTCCTCGTCCGCCGACCGGCGGAGATCGTGTGCGGCAGCATCCCCATCCTCGCGGCGCTGCTGGTGCCGATCCTCGTCTTCCTCTGGTCCGGCTCGGGCGTGCCCTACATCTGGGCTCAGGAGGAGATGCGGACCTACAGCGGCCACCACGGCGAGACCGTCCATCCCGAGGAGACGCCGGTCGCCGGGGCCCCGGGCATCGCCGGCGACCAGCAGCCGCAGACCGGCGCGCTGCCCCCCGACGTGGACCACCCCGTCGCCTCGCTCGACCTCCGCGAGCGGACGGACGAGGTCGCGTACATGACCTACAAGAAGCAGCCCTACCTCTCGGCGTGGTTCTTCACGCTGCGGTGGGTGATCTACCTCGCCTCCTGGTCGTTCCTGGGCCTCTACTACTACCGCACCTCGACCCGCCAGGACCTCACGGGCGACCCGGCCCTGACCCGCCGCATGGAGATCTTCGCCGCGCCCGGGACGCTGCTGTTCGCGGTGACCTTCACGTTCGCGGCCTTCGACCTGCTCATGACGCTGGACCCGACGTGGTACTCGTCGATGTTCGGCATCTACTTCTTCGCCGGCTCGTTCCAGGCGACGTTCGCGTTCCTGATCCTCACGATCATGGGGATGCAGCGGCTGGGGTACCTGCCGAGCGTGACCACCGAGCACTACCACGACCTGGCCAAGCTGATGTTCGCCTTCGTCGTGTTCTGGGCCTACACCGCGTTCAGCCAATACCTGCTGATCTGGTACGGCACGATCCCCGCGGAGCAGCGGTGGATGATCGTCCGCGGGATGAGCACCAACGCCGACCACGGCACCCCGTGGCAATGGGTCGCCCTCATCATGCTGTTCGGGCGGTTCTTCATCCCGTTCTTCGGGCTGATGAGCCGGCACGTGAAGCGGCGGGGCGTGCCGCTGGCGTTCTGGTGCGTGTGGGTCCTGGTGATCCACCTGATCGACATGCACTGGCTGGTCATGCCCGAGTACGACCCGACCACCATCCCGCTGCCGATCGTGTCGATCCTCTGCGTGATCGGCACGCTGGGCGTGTTCTTCGCGGTGGCGATCCGCCTCGCGGCGAAGCACTCGCTCGTCCCCGTCGGCGACCCGCGACTCCGGGAGTCGCTGGCGTTCCAGAACATCTAGGCGCACTGAGGTAGCTATGCCCGCCAGTTCTCGTGACATGAACATCCCGGTGCTCGCGACGCTGGGCATCGTCTCGACCATCCTCGTGTTCGTCATCATCGTGGCGACGCAGGCGTGGTTCCAGTACGAGGTCGGCCGCGAGCACGAGGTGAAGGTCATCCTCCGGCCGAACCCCGAGCTCAACCGGCAGCGGCTGGAACAGCTCGCGAAGCTGGAGGGCTACCGGGTGGTGGACGCGCAGAAGCAGACGGTCGCCATCCCCATCGAGCGGGCGATGCAGGAAACGGTGAAGAGGTACGCGGATCGCCCGGCCGAGTAACGACCCCGGCGGACGCGTTATCTCCTATAATAAAAGGTCCGAT
>CAZKRE010000211.1:0-5535 GCA_964555075.1 uncultured Phycisphaeraceae bacterium | reverse complement strand
TGGCTGCCGGCTTCTTGGTCGCCTTCTTCGCGGCCTTCTTGGTGGCCTTCTTGGTGGCCTTCTTCGTCGTCTTCTTCGCCATGGTGCTTTCCTTTCACACCAGACGCACTCGGAGCTTGTAGTAACTGTAACGGCGCTTTGCCGACACGGTCAACACAAAAAAATCGGCGCGCGTCGCGGGAAGCTCTTCCGCGACGCGCGCCGTCGTCAGGATCGGACTCATCGCGCGCCCGCGCGCGCCGCGCAGAGGCCGAGTCACTCTTCCGCTTCGGGCTTGAACTGCGCCACCAGGGCCTGCTGGATGTTCGCCGGCACCGGGTCGTAGTGCGACAGTTCCATCGTGAAGCTGCCCTGCCCGCCGGTCACGCTCTTGAGCTGCGACTGGTAGTTCATCACCTCGGCGAGCGGCGCCGTCGCCTGGATCACCGCCATGTCGCCGAGCATGTCCGTCCCCTGGATCCGTCCGCGCTTGCCGCTCAGGTCTCCGGTGATCGTGCCCATGTGCTGCGGCGGGACGGTCACCTCGAGGTTCACCATCGGCTCGAGCACGACCGGCCCCGCCTTCTGCACCGCGTCGACGAACGCCCGCTTGCCCGCGGTGACGAACGCGATCTCCTTCGAGTCCACCGGGTGGTGCTTGCCGTCGTACAGCGACACCCGCACGTCCTGCACCGGATACCCGGCGATCGCGCCGCTCTCGAGCGCCTGGCGGACGCCCTTCTCGACCGCGGGGATGAACTGCACCGGCACCGTCCCGCCAAAGGTGTCGTTGACGAACTCGAACCCGCCCCCGCGCGGCAGGGGCTCGACCCGCAGGTACACCTCGCCGAACTGACCGGCGCCGCCCGTCTGCTTCTTGTGCCGGTGATGCCCCTCCGCCCGGGTCATCACCGTCTCGCGGTAAGCGATCTTCGGCGGCTTCGTGTCGACCTCGACGTTGTACCGGCCCTTGAGCTTCTCCAGGATGACCCTCAGGTGCAGCTCCCCGAGGCCGTGGATCACCGTCTCGTGCGTCACGCTCTCCCGCGTGACCTTGAACGTCGGGTCCTCCTCCCGCAGCTTCGCCAGCGCGTCGGCGATCTTCGCCTCGTCGCCGCGCTTCTTCGGAGACACCGCGACCCCCTGCATCGGCTCGGGGATGGGCAGCGGCCGCAGGTGGATCGCGTCCTCGTCGTGGTGGTCGTGCAACACCGCGTCGTAGTGGATCTCCTCGACCTTCGCCACCGCCGCGATGTCGCCCGGGATCGCGGCGTCGACCTCGACATGGTCCTTGCCGCGCACCGCGAAGAGGTGGCTCACCTTGAAGGGCTTCTTGCTCTCGCCGTTCTTCGGGTCGCCGATGTAGAGCTGCGTGTCCTTCGTGATCGTGCCCTGGTGGACGCGGAAGAGACACATCTTGCCGACGAAGGGGTCGATGCGGACATTGAAGACGTGCGCGAGCACGTGCTTGCCCGGGTCGGGCTCCGCGTGGATCTCGTGCTCCTCGTCCTTCCCGCGGATGAACGGCCGGGGGTTGCCCTCGGTCGGGCAGGGCGCGAACTTCACGAGGTAGTCCAGCAACTCCTTCACCCCGATCGGCTGGTCCGGGTGCTGGTGCGGCCGGGCGGCGACGAAAAGGATCGGCACGAGGTGCTGCTCACGCATCGCCCGCTCGAACGGGTCGTGCAGCCTGTCCGCGGGGACGTCGCCCTCTTCGAGGTAGCTCTCCATGAGCGCCTCGTCGACCTCCACCACCTGGTCGAGCACCGCCGTGTGGGCCTCCGCGACCGGCCCGAGCGCCGACTCCCCCTCGGTCTCCTCCAGGACGTTGACGACGTGCTCCAGGTCCCGCGCAGGCAGGTCGACCGGGATGCACTCCTTCCCGAACACCGAGCGGATCTCCTCAACGAGCGTCTCGAGGTCCACGTTCTCCTGATCGATCTTGTTGACGATGATCATGCGGCACTGGTTGCGGTTCCTCGCGTGCGCCATGAATCGGCGGGCGGTGGAGTCGACCCCGGTCGACGCGTTGATGACGACGGCAACGGTCTCGACCGCTGGCAGGGCCGTGAGCGCGGCGCCGGTGAAGTCCGGGGCGCCGGGGGTGTCGATGAGGTTGATGTGCGTGCCGTCGTGATCGAGGTGGAGGACGCAGTTGAACAGGCTGTGGCCGTGCCGCTTCTCCTCGTCGGCGTAGTCGCTGACGGTCTCGCCCTTCTCGACCCGGCCGATGTGCCCGATCACCCCCGCCTGGTGCAGCAAGGCCTCCACGAGGGTGGTCTTGCCCGCGCCGGCGGGGCCGACTAGAGCCACGTTGCGGATGTCCTGGGTGGTGTAGGTGGGCATGGCGAGGGGTCCTTCCGGGACTGAGCCCGAAACGAGGCACCGGATACCGCGCCGCCCGACGAACGCCGGGTGACGGCGTCCGAATGAAATTACGACCAAAGGGTATCGTGATCCGCTCCGCGGGGCCACCGCGGTCGCGGGGTTTCCGACCGCCGCCTGCAACTCTGCCGCGAGCCGTGCGTCTGACCTATCGTGAAGACAACGCACCCGCACGGGAGTCGTGATGTGAGATGCCTGCTCGTGACAACCGCCGTGGGGCTGGCGCTGGGCGGCCCGGGCTGCACGCACCACACCGTCGACGTGAAGCCGATCCACATGACGGTGGACGTCAACATCAAGGTGGACCAGCAGCTCGACCGGTTCTTCGACTTCGAGGAAGAGATGGCGGCGGCCGCGCGGGCGCAACCGCGACCCGCGGCGCCGACGCAAGGAGCGACTCAATGACCCGTCCCCTCGCGCTGTGGATGCTGCTCGCGGCCGTGCTGATGGCGGCGCTGCCCACCGCCCTCCCCGCGGCGGCGGCCGACAACGAACGCGCCGAACTCAAGGAGCGCTTCCGCGAGCGCTTCCCGACCCTCGTCATGCTCAAGCGGACCGAGAAGATCGGCGAGACCTACAAGGGGCTCGCGGCCGCGGTCCGGAAGGAGCACCTCGACACCCCCGCGGACCCCAAAGACCCGAAGGGGCAGACCGTGCGCGCGTTCCTCGAGGCGGAGAACCGGGATCGGGAGCGGCTGTACAAGCTGATCGCGGAGGACACGGGCGCCACGCCCGACGTCGTCGCGGCCCGGGACGCCGAGCGCCGCTTCCGCCAGGCCAGGCCGCACGAGTTCCTCCAGGTCCGCGAGGACACGTGGGTCCGCAAGCGGGACCTGTGAGGCCGGCGACCCCTCCCGGATGCTCTTGCGGGCGACACCCGCCGTGCGGCGCGCCTCCGTTGCAGCGATAAACTGTCGCGCGCCCGCCGTGTCGCGGCTGTGCCGCGCATCGGCGTCGTCGCCACTCCCGCAACCTTGTGTCCGAGACGAGACATGACCAGCCCCGCCACCGCCAGCTCCGCCACCCGCACCCTCGCCTGGGGCATCCTCGGCACCGGCGCCATCGCCAGGGCGTTCGTCCGCGGCGTCTCCCAGAGCTCGACCGGCACCGTCGCCGCGGTCGGCAGCCGCTCGCGAGCCACCGCGGACGCGTTCGGCGACGCGCAGGGGATCGCGACGCGGCACGGCGCCTACGAGGCGCTGCTCGCCGACGACCGCGTCGACGCCGTCTACATCGCCACCCCCCACCCCTCCCACGCCGAGTGGGCGATCAAGGCCGCGCGCGCGGGCAAGCACATCCTCGTCGAGAAGCCCATCGGCCTGAACCACGCCCAGGCCATGGCCATGATCCAGGCCGCGCGCGAGCACGGCGTCTTCCTCATGGAAGCGTTCATGTACCGCTGCCACCCGCAGACCGCCCAGCTCGTCAAGCTCATCCGCGACGGCGCGATCGGCCGCGTCCGCTCCATCTCCGCCACCTTCGGCTTCCGCGCCCGCTTCGACCCCGAGAGCCGGGCCTACAAGAACGAACTCGGGGGCGGCGGGATCCTCGACGTGGGCGCCTACCCGATCTCCATGGCCCGACTCATCGCGGGCGCGGCACAGGGCCTGCCCTTCGCCGAGCCCGCCGGCGTCGTCGGGCTCGGTCACATCGGCCAGAGCCGCGTCGACGAGGTCGCCTCCGCCGTCCTCAAGTTCTCCACCCCCGGCGGCGACATCATCGCCCAGTGCGCCACCGCCGTGGCCGCATCCCTCGACAACACCGTCCGCGTCACCGGAGACGAGGGCTCGCTCCTCCTCGCCAACCCCTGGACCGCGGATCGGCAGAACGGCGGCACGTTCACCATCCAGCTCCGCACCAAGGCCCGGAACGAAGACATCACGATCGAAACCGACCGCACCGCCTTCGCCATGGAGGCCGACACCGCCGCGGAAGCCATCTTCGCCGGGAAGGTCGAGGCCGCCTCCCCCGCGATGGCCTGGGCCGACACGCTCGGCAACATGCAGACGCTCGACCGCTGGCGGGAGGCGGTCGGCGTGACGTACGACGCCGAGACGCCCGCCGCGACGCCCGCCACGCACACCGTCGCCAACGAGCCCCTCCGCCGCCGGGCCGATCACCCGATGACCTACGGCCGTGTCCCGTTCCTCGACAAGCCGGTCTCGCGCTTCCTCATGGGCTGCGACAACCAGCTCACCTACGCCCACGCCGCCGTCATGTGGGACGACTGGTTCGAGCGCGGCGGCAACGCCTTCGACACCGCCTACATCTACGGCCGCGGCCTCCAGGAACAACTCCTCGGCCAGTGGATCAAGGCCCGCGGCGTCCGCGAAGACGTCGTCGTCGTCCTCAAGGGCGCCCACACGCCCCACTGCAACCCCGCCGACCTCACCCAGCAGCTCCTCACCTCCCTCGACCGCTTCGGCCACGACGCCGCCGACCTCTACATCATGCACCGCGACAACCCCGACGTCCCCGTCGGCGAGTTCATCGACGTCCTCAACGAGCACGTCCGCGCCGGCCGGTTCAAGGCCTTCGGCGGCAGCAACTGGAGCCTCGAACGCTTCAAGCAGGCCCAGGACTACGCGAAGAAGCACAACCTCCAGCCCATGTCCATCCTCAACAACAACCTCTCCCTCGCCCGCATGGTCAAGCCCGTCTGGGCCGGCTGCGTCTCCTCCAGCGACCCCGACACCCGCCGCTACCTCGAAGAGACGCAGACCGCCCACTTCGCCTGGTCCAGCCAGGCCCGCGGCTACTTCCTCCCCGAGAGCGAGCGCATGAAACTCGGCCAGGACAACTTCGAGAGCTGGGACGCCCCCGACAACCAGCACCGCCGCGACCGCGCCCACGAGCTCGCGAAGTCGAAAGGCGTCTCCCCCCTCAACATCGCCGCCGCCTACGTCCTCAACCAACCCTTCCCCAGCTTCGCCCTCGTCGGCCCCCGCACCCTCGAAGAAACCGCCACGACCATGCCCGCCCTCGCCCTCACGCTCACCCCCCAGGAACTCAAGTACCTCAACCTCGAAGCCGACTCGCCGCAGTGATCGACCCGCATGCCAGCGTGCGCACCCCTTTGGGGTCGCGTTTCATCTCCCTCTCCCCTCTGGGGAGAGGGCTCACCTCCCGACACTTGTTTCAGCGGCGATCGCCTTAGCTCCCTCTCCCAGC